>CAYGMB010000233.1:2618-3957 GCA_964350765.1 uncultured Flavobacteriaceae bacterium | reverse complement strand
TAGCTACAAAACATGGCATGAGCGAAGAAAGTGCACACGCAATTGAGGCCCATCATGATGATGTAGAGGCCACAACCCCAGAAGCTCTTATCATCCGAATCGTAGATGCCATGAGCGCTGCACGACCTGGTGCGCGCAACATATCAGCAGAAGGCTTTGCTGAGCGAATGCGTGATCTTGAAAACGTTGCAAAAGGCTTTGACGGTATCGATAAAGCCTACGCCATTAGTGCGGGTCGCGAAATTCGCGTGATTGTACAGCCGAAAGAGATTGATGATCTGACTGCAATTAAACTTGCACGCGACATTGCCAATAAAATTGAATCGACTATGCAGTACCCAGGTACGATCAAGGTGAACGTCATCAGAGAAACTCGCGCGGTAGAATTCGCCAAGTAGTTCGAAAATGTGAGAAATCAATAACGCAAATCATTTGCGTTATTGTTTTGTGTGGTTCAGATCTACGACTGGTATACTTTGAGCATGGATTTAGATAGTGCGGTTTTCTACAGCGATGATCTAGACAGAATCACTACATTCTACGTAGATGTAATTGGCCTTGATGTTTTGTATCGGGATAAAGATCAGTATGTAGCTTTCGAATTTCCAAGTGGTGCAAGACTGGGAATTAATAGGCCTACGAATGAGCTGCGGCCAAGAGACAAGCCCGGACACCAGACGATCTTTCTAAAAGTAGATGACGTGAAATCACGGTCTGAAGATTTTATAGCTCAAGGCTTTGAGCTCTTCGAGCCGTATGTTGAAGAAGATTGGGGCGAATTCTTTGCGATTCTAGACCCTGATGACAACAAAATTGGCTTTATTAATAGTAAACACTGATCTGAGCATACTTATGAACATCTTATACATTGGCGACATCATGGGGAGGCCTGGGCGTGAGACGATCATGCGACTTCTGCCCGATCTTCGTAAAAAGTACAACGTCGATTTCGTAGTTGCCCAATCTGAGAACGTATCGCACGGTAGGGCAATGACACCAACCCATATGGATGAACTTATGCAATCGGGAGTTAATTTCTTCACAGGTGGAAACCATTCGTACAAGCGTGAGAATACATACAATCGTCTTGCCGATCCGGATTCTCCAGTGGTAGGGGTCGCAAATGTCGTTGGGGAGTATCCTGACAAGGGCTATAAAATTGCGCGGACTGTCAAGGGTGATGTACTTGTTGTAAGTTTACTCGCAAATGTATTCCCTGAAGATCTAGAAATATCGAGTCCGCTTGTAAAAATTGACGAAATTCTAAAAGGCCACGAAGAACAGGATCTTGCCGCGATTATCGTCAATGTTCACGGCGACTGGTCATCGCAGAAGGTCA
>CAYGMB010000233.1:0-2585 GCA_964350765.1 uncultured Flavobacteriaceae bacterium | reverse complement strand
TCGACGGGCGGGTGTCAATGGTTGTCGGTGATCATTGGCATGTTCCAACGGCAGATGCGCGCGTGCTACCAAAAGGTACGGCTCATATGACAGATGTGGGTATGGTGGGGTCACTTAACTCATCGCTCGGTATCGAGCTCTCGCAAACAATACCGCGGTGGCGCGATGACGTGCATACTAAACAAATCCTAGCCGAGGATGCACCTTTTCAATTCAACGCGTTACTCGTAAAAGATGCTGATCGCACATCGGTAGCAGAGGTTAAATACATAAGAGAGATTTTAGAGTAGGGCTATTTCGCTCGTTCATTACCGCTGACGATATGTACGTGCAGGTGTTTCGAATCTTGATACGTACCGAAATTTGTTATGAGTTTACAACCGCCATCCGTTTGCTTTAATTCTTTGATAACTGTGTTGATAACATTAAAGAACTCCAGGGCCCCCATCGGATTGACGATGTCTGTTAGATCACCAACATGGGCTTTTGGGGTTACGACAATATGTGTCTCCCATTTAGGGCTTGTATGAAAGTAAGCGAGAACGTTTGCTGTTTCTGTAACAACTTCAATATCAACCTTGCGTGGGATAATAAGATCGCAGTAGATATCTTCGCCTTGGTAATCTGACATTTGTTTATTGTAGCAGCCCATAGCAATGAGTTTATAGTTGGAAATATAGGGGTTTTCGTCTATAATCACTCCTGTTAATTTCGGGGTATGGCGCAGTTGGCTAGCGCGCGCGCTTTGGGAGCGTGAGGTCGCAGGTTCAAGTCCTGCTACCCCGACCAAGAAAAGAGCTGTTCACTGTGAGCAGCTTTTTTCTTTTACCCCTGTGAATACACGTCGAAGTTAGCTACAATAGTGCATATGCTTTTTGCAGACTTTTTGCGGTGGTGGTACGGGCAAGGATGGGCACTTCGGGTGCGTATGCTTGGTGACCACATGACGAACATGGTTGAGTATTTTTCGATTGGGACGCTACTCAAAACACTTTTTTCGCCGTGGCGACAAAATATTACCATTGCGAGGCCCGACCAAAGTTTACAGGCAAAAGCGTCGGCTGGTGTCGATAATATTATCTCGAGGTTTGTTGGCTTTTTCGTTCGATTGTTTGTTCTTGTTGCTGCGGTACTGACACTAATCCTAGTACTACTGTTTAACCTTGTCTATACGATAGTGTGGCCACTTCTTCCTCTCTCGCCAATTATTTTGATATCGGTAGGGGCAGTGCTATGAAAATGGAATTCCAGTTTCATTCTGTGCGAGCTAGAAAGGCGCGTTTTTTTGTTGGTTTTAGTGGAGGTATGCGCACGTTTTTGGCCGCCCTCGTTATAGGCTTTTCGGCGGGGGGTGTGCTGGCTTGGGTTGCTGTACCTCTGATCGGGGCGGTGCTCATATCGGTTGCCATAGTTCTTGTTCTGCCCTTGGTATGGTATGCATATGATATTTCAGGCATGAAAAAGTTACCAATTGCGGGCAATACGCTTCAGGCACAGGACGTACTTGCGCCTGACGTTGTCGGGCGACTTCGGGCAATTACAAGCCCTTATGCGCTATGGGCGGCGATCGATGGTACGTGGCAGCAGCGTTTCTTCAGTATTCGCTACGGAGTCGGTGCTGATGTGTTTAACACCTTGAGCAGAGATAAAGTGGCCATGGAGAACATTTGGCTATATGCGATAGAGCTTAGTCAGAAACATGGAGAGGTAGGGATCTCAACGGCTTCGCTCCTCGTCTCTTTGCTGCGAACCATACCCAGCCACGAGGAGATCCTAGCCGAAAAAGGACTTGATGTTGAGGAGCTCGAAAGTAGTATTGATTGGCTGCACCATACCGAACAGGTTGTAGCAAGGCATGGCGAGAAAGCTCATTCGGGCGGGCTGGCACGTGACTGGACAAGTGGCTACACGCCAACCCTTAATAGTATCGCGCATAACATGACGATAGACATTGAGCACGGTGGCTACATGCATCGAGATCTTGACGGGCATCGTCAGACAATTGACGAGATGATTGCATTTATGAAGGACGGCCGCCAAAACGTATTACTGGTGGGGGATGTAGGAGTTGGTAAGACGATCTCAACCTATGGGTTCGTGCAAAGAATTCTGCTCGACCCAACGGTTCCGGAATCGATACGTTATATGCAAGTGTTCGCCATAGATCCCTCCAGCATCATAACCAACAGCGATGACCCCAATAAAATAGAGGCGACAATGACCCGTATCATTGCTGAGGCTCAGCGTGCCAAGAATACGATACTTTTCTTTGATGATGCTGCTAGTTTCTTTGCGACAGGCACTGGAGAAGTGAACGTTGGCAAGATACTACTTCCGCTCATCGAAAACAATGCACTGCCGATGATCTTTGCTATGACACCTACGGAATGGCAGGATATTTCTAGCAAGAACCAAGCGCTTGCAGGGGTCCTTAACTACATCGCGGTCACCGAGGCCGACAAGGAGCACACGCTCCGTGTGTTGGAAGATCAGGCATTAAAACTAGAGGCTCAACATGGCGTAACTATTACGTACCAAGGAATAGAGCAGGCGACGGACTTGTCAGAGCGCTATATTAGAGACCT
>CAYGMB010000232.1:2593-3990 GCA_964350765.1 uncultured Flavobacteriaceae bacterium | reverse complement strand
GCTGCCTTTGCAATTAAGAACATTGAAAGTAATTCTTTTTTAATAAACTTTATTTCTTCAAACCTTAATGTAGATGTTGCAGAAAAGCAGAAATTACTAGAAATAAATGATTTAAAGGATAGAGCTTTAGAAACCTTAAAATACATGAATATTGAGCGACAAAAACTGTCGTTGCGTAATGATATTCAGTCTAAAGTTCAAAGTGATATCAATCAACAGCAGAGAGAGTATTTCTTAAATCAACAATTAAAAACAATTCAAGAGGAATTAGGTGGTAACTCTTCTGAAGCTGAGATTGAAGAAATGCGCACTCGTAGTAAGTCTAAGAAATGGAATGAGGACGTAGCAAAGCACTTTAATAAAGAGCTTTCTAAGTTGCAACGTATGAATCCACAAGTTGCAGAATACAGCATACAACGTAATTATCTTGAGTTAGTTTTAGATTTACCTTGGGAAGAGTTTAGTAAAGATAAATTTGATTTAAAAAGAGCCAAGAAAATATTAGATAGAGATCACTATGGATTAGATGATGTAAAAAAGCGTATCATAGAGTACCTAGCTGTATTAAAGCTTAGAAACGATATGAAATCGCCTATTCTTTGTTTATATGGGCCTCCAGGCGTAGGTAAGACATCGTTAGGGAAGTCTATTGCCGAAGCGCTTGGAAGAGAGTACGTACGTATTTCTCTTGGTGGATTACGTGACGAGGCAGAAATACGTGGGCATAGAAAAACTTATATCGGGGCAATGCCAGGACGAATTATCCAAAGTCTTAAAAAAGCGGGAACCAGCAACCCTGTTTTTGTTTTAGATGAAATAGATAAACTATCGGTTGGAGGACAAGGAGATCCTTCTAGTGCTATGCTCGAAGTATTAGACCCAGAGCAAAATAGCGCTTTCTATGATAATTTTTTAGAGTTAGGATATGACCTCTCTAAAGTAATGTTTATAGCTACTTCAAATAGCTTGGCACCTATACAACCTGCCTTGCGTGACCGTATGGAAATTATAAATGTTTCTGGTTATACTATAGAGGAAAAGGTAGAGATTGCAAAAAAGCACCTATTACCTAAACAATTGGTAGAACATGGTTTAAGTAAAAAGGATTTATCTATTGGAAAGCCTCAGTTAGAAAAAATTGTTGAAGGATATACTAGAGAAAGTGGTGTACGTGGATTAGAAAAGCAAATCGCAAAAATGGTACGTTATGCTGCTATGAAAATAGCTATGGAAGAGGAGTACGATAAAAAAGTAACTAATGAAGTTATTTTAGATGCTTTAGGTCCGGCAAAGTTACAGCGCAACAAATATGAGAGCAATGATGTTGCTGGTGTTGTTACAGGTCTTGCTTGGACTAGAGTAGGAGGTGACATTTTGTTTATAGAGTCTATATTATC
>CAYGMB010000232.1:0-2571 GCA_964350765.1 uncultured Flavobacteriaceae bacterium | reverse complement strand
TGGTAATCTAGGTAAAGTGATGAAAGAATCTGCGACTATCGCTCTAGAGTTTATTAAGTCTAATGCAAAAGAGTTAGGCCTTAATCCAGAAATTTTTGAAAAATACAATGTTCATATCCATGTTCCTGAAGGTGCTACACCCAAAGACGGACCAAGTGCGGGTATCACTATGTTAACCTCTTTAGTTTCTTTATTTACTCAACGTAAAGTTAAAAAGAGTATCGCTATGACAGGTGAAATTACTTTGAGAGGAAAAGTATTACCTGTTGGGGGTATAAAGGAAAAAATACTTGCTGCAAAACGAGCAAAAATTAAAGAAATTTTACTTTGCGAAGAGAATAAAAGAGACATCGAAGAGATTAAACCTGAGTATCTTAAAGGATTAACCTTTCATTATGTAAAAGATATGAGTGATGTCTTGGATCTAGCATTAACAAAAGAGAAAGTGAAAAATGCTAAAAAATTATAGTGGCAAGAGAAAGTAAAAAGCTTTTTTCTAATTTAAAAATAAATTATCATTGCAGTCGTTTTATCTCTAGAACGACAACGTCTTAATGAATAAAAAGCTATATTTTTTTCTATTCTTGCTTATTTCAACTACAGCATTTTCGCAAGTAGGAGGACGTTCTACCTATCAATTTCTCAATCTAGTTAACAATCCTAGGCAAGCAGCATTAGGTGGCAAAATAGTCACCAACTATGATTATGACCCCATACAGGGAATGTTTAATCCTGCAAGTATTAACCCTGCAATGGATAATCAATTGTCTATTAACTATTCAAATTATATAGGTGATGTAAACTATGGTAGCGCAGCATATGCTTATCTGTGGGATAGAAGAACCCAAGTATTACACACAGGAATAACGTATATTAATTATGGAAAGTTTGATGGGTTTGATGAGCAGGGAAATGCAACAAATAGCTTTAGTGGAGGAGAAGTAGCATTATCTTTTGGGCATGCTCGTAACATTGCTTTTACTAACTTTCATGTAGGAGCAAACGTCCGACTTATATCTTCAAAATTAGAGCAATATTCTTCTTTCGGAGGGTCGTTAGATATTGCCGTTATGTATGTTTACGAAGATTGGGATTTACATATAACAGCAGTAGGTAGAAATATTGGAACTCAATTTACTCCATACGATGAGATATACGAGCCGCTTCCATTCGAACTAATTTTAGGTATTTCGCAAACGTTACAAAACATTCCTATTCGTTGGCATTTTACTCTAGAAAATATGCAACGCTGGAAAGTAGCTTTTGCAAATCCAAATAGAGATGAAAATGATTTAGAAGGAAACTCAACAAGCGAAAAAATAAATTTTATAGATAATGCTTTTAGGCACATGATTGTTGGGGTTGAGCTCTTTCCTGAAAGCGGATTTAATATTCGATTAGGGTATAATTTGCGTCGTGCAGAGGAGCTTAGAATTGTTGAGCAACGCGCATTTGCAGGATTAAGTGCAGGTTTCTCTATAAAATTGAATAAATTGCGCCTCAGTTATGCATACTCACAGTATAGCACAGCTGCAAATTCAAGTTTTTTTGGTTTAAATATCGATCTTCAATAATGCGCAAAATTACTATAGCTATCGATGGCTATTCTTCAACAGGTAAAAGCACTATAGCAAAACAGTTAGCAGACTGGCTAGACTATATTTATGTAGATACGGGTGCTATGTACCGTGCTGTAACTCTATTTGCCATTAAGAATAATATTATTACAGAAGATTCTTTTGATACTGAAAAACTTGTAATGGCTCTGCCTACTATTAAGTTACATTTTAAAAAAAATACTACAACAAATAAGCGTGAAATCTATTTAAATGATATTTCAGTAGAGAAAGAAATTAGAACAATGGAAGTTTCTCAATTTGTAAGCCCAGTTGCTACAGTTTCTGAAGTAAGAAAAAAACTTGTAGAACAACAACAAGAAATGGGAAAAGAAAAAGGTATTGTCATGGATGGCCGTGATATTGGTACAGTTGTGTTTCCAGATGCAGAGTTGAAAATTTTTTTAGATGCCTCTGCAGAAGAACGTGCAAAAAGACGCTACAGAGAACTTTTAGAAAGAGGTGAGGAGATTACATTTCAAGATGTCTTGCACAACGTAAAGGAAAGAGATCATATCGATTCTACAAGAGAAGACTCTCCATTGATTAAAGCTAAAGATGCTATTGAAATTGATAACAGCGAAATGAATCTTGAGGACCAATTTCATATTATTCTCCAACTTGCTAAAGATAGAATAGCTGGCAGAGTATAAACAAAAGCTTCATTTCTGAAGCTTTTGTTTATCTTACTGTACTAAACCCATATGTACCACTTGAATACTGTATTTCTTTTTAAGTTGTAGATGCCTTCTTTGAGTTTCCATCTTGACCTTCTTGTATAGTGTTTTTCCAAATTTCATAACTGTCGTTTTTTTGATTGATGATAATTAAAGAAGAGCTGATTAAAATCTTCTTTTAGAATTCCAAGCCTTACCTAGTGTAGTTTTTGGAGTGTCTTTTAATGAATAGCTGTTTAAATTTTTCATGGTTTGATTAATTGTTGATTGATAAATTA
>CAYGMB010000231.1:0-4024 GCA_964350765.1 uncultured Flavobacteriaceae bacterium | reverse complement strand
TCTTTTTAGAGCATATTCAGTAATATTTGGATCAATACCTCTTTCAAATCTAAATGAGGCATCGGTGTTTAAACCATGTCTTTTTGCAGTTTTTCGAACACTTACAGGATTAAAATATGCACTCTCTAAAAATATATTTGTTGTACTTTCGGTAACACCACTATCTATTCCTCCAAAAACTCCAGCGATACACATTGGGGTCTCTTCGTTACAAATCATTAAATCTTCTTCGTGTAGTGTACGTTCAACACCATCTAAAGTTGTAAACTTTGTCCCAGCTGGAAGAGTTTTTACCTTAACTGTATTTCCAGTAATCTTTGAAGCATCAAATGCATGTAGGGGTTGGCCTAGCTCATGCAATATATAATTTGTAGCATCTACAATATTATTTATTGGTGTTAAACCAATAGCTTTAAGTCTATTTTGTAAGCTAGTAGGAGATGCCTCAACTTTAACCCCACTTATTGTTAACCCACAATATCTTGGAGCTAACTCATTATTTTCAACTTCAATATCAATTTTTAGAGTTCTATTGTCTACATGAAAACTGCTAGTAGAAGGTGTTATGAGTTCTAAAGATTCATCATGTTGTAATAGTCCAGCTCGTAAATCTCTTGCTACTCCCCAATGACTCATCGCATCTGCACGATTAGGGGTAAGGCCTATTTCAAAAACGTGGTCGTTTTCAATATCAAAGATAGTGGCAACAGGTGTGCCAACAGCTAGATCAGCATCAAGAACCATAATACCGTCGTGACTTTCTCCTAGTCCAAGCTCGTCTTCCGCACAAATCATTCCCTGGCTCACTTCTCCACGTATTTTTCCTTTTTTTATTTTCCAAGGTTTTCCCCCACCATCATATAAAGTGGTTCCTACTGTTGCTACAGGCACTTTTTGTCCAGCAGCTACATTAGGAGCTCCGCAAACAATTTGTACAGGCTCTCCTGTACCCAAATCTACTTTAGTAACTTTTAGCCTATCTGCATTTGTGTGTTGTTCACAAGAAAGAACATGCCCAACTACAACCCCTTCCAAACCGCCAGGTATAGAGGTAAAGTTAGAAATTCCCTCTATTTCGAGTCCTAAATCTGTAAGAAGTTCGCCTGTTTTTTCTGCGTCCCACTCAATATTTATAAATTGCTTTAACCAGTTATATGAAATCTTCATCTTTTAAATATCCTTAACAAAGGGGCAAAGATAACACTTACCTCGTTTTTTGTGCCTAAATTTGAAATATTAAAATATAACGTTATGAAGAATCTTCTTTTACTAGTACTATTTGTTGTATTAACCTCCTGTACATCTGAAGTTACTCCGCCTAAATCTGGAGAATGGAGAGCAGTTTTGGACTTGGGAAATGGAAAAGAATTACCTTTTTTATTTACTTACAATGATGATGAGAGTTTGGTAATTTACAATGCTGATGAAAGTATTGAGGTAAATGACATCATACTAAAAAACGATTCTATTATAATTATGCATCCTGTATTTGAAGGTGTATTTAAAGGAGTATTTACAGAAACGTCTATTAAAGGAGATTTTATAAAGCCTAGTTTAGATAGAGTAGTGCCATTTACTATGACGCAAGGTAAGGTCGAAAGATTTGATGTAAGAACAGCTCCAGATAAAAATGTTGCAGGTATATGGGAAACTGTATTTAGTCCCAATACTAAAGAGGATAGGTATATCGCAAAAGGTATTTTTGAGCAGGTAGGGCATAAGGTATCTGGAACTTTTAGGACAACTACTGGGGATTATAGATATCTAGACGGAGCCGTTGAAAACGATTCTCTTAAACTATCTACATTTGATGGTGCTCATGCCTTTTTATTTGAAGCAAAAGTTACAGATAGTACACTTAATGGTATTTTTTATAGTGGAAATCATTGGAAAGAACCATTTACTGCAAAACGAAATCAAGCGTACGAACTTCCCAAAGCAGATTCATTAACGTTTCTAAGAAAAGGCTATGACAAAATTGAGTTTAGCTTTCCTAATACTAATGGAGAGAAAGTATCTCTTTCAGATGAAGTTTTTAAAAATAAAGTAGTCTTGGTTCAAATTATGGGAACGTGGTGTCCCAATTGTCTTGATGAAAGTAAATACTACAAGCAATATCTTGAAGAAAACCCATCCGATGATTTGGAAATTATTGCACTCGCTTTTGAATATGCGAAAACTGAAGAAAAAGCAATACAGTCTATTAAAAAGTTTAAGAAAGGTACAGGTGTGCAATATCCTGTTTTGTTAGCGCAATATGGAACTTCAGATAAAAAAGAAGCTAACAAAAAACTACCCATGTTAAATCATGTGCTATCTTATCCTACCACTATTTTTATTGATAAAAGTGGTAAAGTACGTAAAATTCATACTGGCTTTAATGGGCCTGCAACTGGTAAGAAGTACGAAGAATTTGTTATAGACTTTGAAAGTTTTGTGGAAACGTTACTAGAAGAGTAGTTTTATTTTATTACTGAAGTGTAGAGTAATTACTAGTATTTTTATTTTCAAATTCATCAATAAAGTCTTTATAGAACTTAATAAAGGGCACTAAAACTTGAGTCCAATCATCAAATTGCAAATGATACTTTGTAACGAGAGAATAGCTAGATTCGAGGGACTCTCCTTTAATATATGGTTTAAAAACAGTTTTTTTAGAAATTTCAGCGAGTTCTTTTATTGCTTTATTATTCGATAAAAATGTTTTTTGAAGTGACTTATAGTTTCAATTTCAAAATTCATAGATTTTTTAGCACCATTTATCTTGGCAATAATAGTTCCATAGTAAGCAGTACCTGTTTCATTTTTTATTATTACATCTACTTCCTTGTATGTAAACTTTAATAAGAAAGTAACTACTGGGCTTCTTGAGCCATCACCTAAACCTACAGTTGTGTCTTTATACTGGAATACTCCATTTTCTTTAGCCGCTAATTCTTCAAAATAAGATTTTATCATTTTAGATTAATCTAGAATATTCAACTTAGCAAAGCGCAATAGTAATTTTTTAAGTCCACCGTTTTCAAAATTAATTTCGGCTTTAGTATCTGCTCCTACACCTTCAATTTTTGCAATGGTTCCTTTTCCAAAACGCACATGTTCAACTTTAGTTCCAATCGCTAAGTTTGCTTCTTCTGCATTAAAATTTTTTGAAGCTTCGCTCTTAACTGGCTTTAGACGTCTAAGTTTTCTAAGCTGAGCTTCCGTAGGGCCTTTTGGGGGTGTTCCAGCGGTTGGTTTGCGTAATCTTAGCTTGCTTTTATCTACTTCATCAAAAATGTCTACATCCAAAAGAGGTTTAAAACGGTGTTCGGTAATAGGTGTTAAGTACTCTAGATAAGAAGAATCTATTTCTTCAATAAAACGGCTAGGTTCTGCATCTATTAATTTTCCCCATCGGTAACGCGATTGTGTATAGGTTAAATAGGCTTGTTTTTCTGCTCTTGTAAGCGCTACATAAAACAACCTACGCTCTTCTTCAAGTTCACTTCGAGTATTCATACTCATTCCACTTGGGAAGAGTTCTTCTTCCATACCCACAATATATACATAGGGAAACTCTAATCCTTTAGCTAGATGTACTGTCATTAGCGCCACTCTATTTTCGTCGCCCTTATCATTATCCATATCTGTAGCAAGAGCAACATCCTCTAGGAATTCGGCTAAAGAACCTGTTGTATCTGCAATTTCTTTTTGTTCTTCAACAAAATCGCGCATACCGTTAAGTAACTCTTCAATATTCTCAATACGTGCAATACCTTCGGGGGTTCCGTCTTTTTTGAGTGCGTGAACTAGCCCAGTTTTTTTGGTAACATGTTCTGCAATTTGAAAAGCATCATACCCTTTATTAAGTACTTGAAAACTTTCAATCATAGTGACAAAGTCTAGTAATTTTCCTTGAGTACCTTTATTTATCTTTAAGTCAATTTTGTCTATGTTTTTCATTACTTCAAACATAGAACGCTCATAATGGTTGGCTGCTACGATAAGTCTATCTAATGTGGTTTGTCCAATCCCTCTTGCT
>CAYGMB010000230.1:1429-4027 GCA_964350765.1 uncultured Flavobacteriaceae bacterium | reverse complement strand
TCCCCAGATACTCACAAGGATAAAGATTTTATGGAATTTGTTAATCCTAACTCTTTAGAAGTTATAACTGCATATGGAGAACCAAGCTTGATAGATTTACCCGTAGAAACCAATGTACAGTTTCAAAGATTAGGTTATTTTGTTGTGGATAAGGACACTACAAAAGAGAAGATGGTATTTAACAGAACAGTACCTCTTAGAGATTCTTGGGCTAAGATAGATAAGTAGTTTTAATACATTTTAACACAAACACGCTTCATTTAAGAAAGGTTTGTGCGTTGTAAACCCTTTATTAACCAGCTGTTAACGCAGATTATTAAGTTTAGTATTTATTTTTACAGTAAACAATATTAATTAATAAAAACTTGATTATGGCATCTAACACAGGACAAACAATAATAGCATTAGCAGCAGGAGCTGCGATAGGAGCAGGACTAGGAATTTTATTTGCACCAGATAAGGGTTCAAAGACTAGAAATAAAATTTCTAAAGAAACTAAAAAAGCTCAGAAAAAATTAAACAAGCAAATCAAAAAAACATCATCTAGCTTAAGCGAGAGTGCTCAAAAAGCAAGATTAAATTTTGAAGAAAAGCTTGAAGATACACTATCATCTGCAAGTTATAAAGCCGATGATATTCTATTAGCTATGGAAGATAAACTTGAAGCATTGCGTAAACAAAATGCAAAACTTCAGAAAACAAATACTAACAAAGCCTCAGCATAATATGGCATTAGATGAACTTTCAGAAAATGTAACATCTGTAAGTGATAAGGCTAAAGAATATAGTAAAAGCATGGCGGAGTACTACAAACTCCGCCTTTTCAAGTATGTAGCAAAATCTACTTCGTCTTTTGTTCTCTTTTTTAGTATTCTATGCTTTATAACATTAGGCTTATTGTTTTTATCCTTTGCTGCTTCATTTTACATAGGAGAATTACTAGATAGTAGGGCATTAGGGTTTCTAATAATAGGAGGATTTTATCTACTTATAGCTGTTCTTGTTTTTTCCTTTGGTAAGAAAACAATAGAGAGAAACGTGCTTAAAGCATTCTCAAAGTTATTTACTGAAGAAAACTAAACTAAATAAACCAATGAAACAATACACTACTTTTGAAGAACTTGATAGGGATATTAAATTTTATAAACTTAAAGCTAATATTGAAGAAGAAGAACTCAAAATAAGCTTTTCTCAAACGCAAGATCAAATCGAAAATTTACTGTCCCCAGTTAGTATTTTAATGAAAATTCTTGGCGGAATTGCAAAGAAAGCTGCTGTACTTAAGATATTTGACCTCATCTTTTCAAGAAATAAATCAAAATAAAAAAGCTCCAATATGGAGCTTTTTTTATTTTAAAAAGAAACATCTGTATCACTATCAGTACTTGGAGGTGGTGTTCTTTTTTTCTTAGGCCTTGGAGTTATTCCTTTAGCCGCATTTTCTTTTTTCATTTGTTCTCCTATTTGATTGCTTGCCACAAAGCTGGCAATCATATCGTTTAACATGTTACTTCCTGCTTGAGGAGAATTAGGTAAAAGTATTAGGTTTGTATTTGTTTCTTCACCAATAGACTGTAGTGTATCGTAGTGTTGCGTCACAACTATTAATGCAGAAGCCTCTTGAGAGTTAATACCAACGTTATTTAACACATCAACACTTTCTTCAAGTCCTCTAGCAATTTCTCTTCGTTGATCTGCAATACCTTGTCCTTGTAACCTTTTACTTTCTGCTTCTGCACGTGCTTTAGCAACTATTTTAATACGCTCTGCTTCTGCTTCATACTCAGCAGCTACTTTTTCACGCTCTGAAGCATTAATGCGGTTCATAGCAGCTTTTACTTGAACATCTGGATCAATATCTGTTACTAATGTTTTAATGATGTCATATCCATAGTCACTCATCGCTTCATTAAGCTCTGTTTTTACAGCAATCGCAATGTCATCTTTACGCTCAAAAACACCATCTAGTTTCATTTTAGGTACTTCTGCACGCACAACGTCAAATACATAAGAAGTAATCTGGTCGTGAGGATTTTCGAGCTTATAAAAGGCATCATAAACCTTGTCTTTAATTACCTGGAATTGTACCGAAATTTTAAGACGCACAAAAACATCATCTTTTGTTTTTGTTTCTACATTTACATCGAGTTGTTGTATTTTCATTGTTACTTTACCTGCAATTCTGTCAAAAAATGGAATTTTCAAATGTAAGCCTGGAAGACGAACACTATGAAACTTTCCAAATCGTTCGACAATTGCTGCAGATTGTTGCTTTACGGTAAAAAAACAACTTAGAAGTACAAACAAAGCCAGTATAATCGGCACAACAAACATTAATGGATCCATAAAATTTTCTTTTTAAGTGATTAAATTACTACATTTTTTATTATAAATGTAGTATTTGATTCACTAGTTCCACTTCATTAAATAATACGACGAATTATCTGTTATTTCGGATGAACCTAACTCTAAATTAAAATGCCTTTATTCTATAAAGAACAAAGGCAAAATCAACACCAATATTTATTCATCAAATTATTTCTTATTAATAATCTTACCATTTTCAGTATGATACAAATCTTTTTAAACAAAATACTT
>CAYGMB010000230.1:0-1419 GCA_964350765.1 uncultured Flavobacteriaceae bacterium | reverse complement strand
ATTATTCAAGTCTTTTGGTTTAAAATCTACGTCTAATGAAGGAGAACAACTTACTTTTTCAAATGCTAGAACTTCGATTTCTGTTCTTCTATTTCTTTGGTGTTGTAATTCAGTACATTCTACACCATCACTACATTGATTAATTAATTTAGATTCTCCAAACCCTTTGGGCTTCATTCTAGATGATTTTATACCCAAGGAAGTCAAATAAATAACACAAGATTCAGCTCTTTTTTGACTTAAATCCATATTATATTCATTGGATGCTCGTGAGTCAGTATGAGATGATAATTCAATTTCTATTGATTCATTCCTTTTCATTATTTGGGCTAATTTCTTCAACTCATCTTTTCCTTCTTCACGTAAGGCAGCTTTATCGAGATCATAGTAGATATTATCAAGCTCAAAAACAGATCCCACATCGATATTAGTCATTGCTAGAGCAGCTGTAAAAAAAGCTACAGGTTTATCTTTTCCTCCTATAGTTGACTAATTATAGTAAGAACCACCAACACTACAGAAAACCTCATCACCTTCATTACATTCAAAAATACTTAAGCCATTTCTCAAGTACTCAGGATGACAAGTTCTAACTTCATATTCTACAGATGGTTCTATGGGAAAAGTAGTCTGACCATCCACTGTAATTCCTTTAGCTAGGAATTTATCCTTTAATGTTTCATATAAATACACTTCCACATTATCAATAGCTTTAGAATTTTCTGAATTTTCAGTTCGAATGATGAGAGTATAATCTTCATTACCTCTTATAATTTCAGGTGTTCCTTCATCAATTTGAGAAATTAACGGTGTAATGAAAAATAAAGCTAAAATAGAAAGGGTAATTTGAATTTTCATTGTTACATTTTTGATATAACAATCTTAGTAAGATTACCTAGTAATTGTTCGATAATGCCCTAAAACACAAAAAGCCGATTCGGAATCCGAATCGGCTTTTTATAAATATTATTATGTCAATTAATAACCGCTGTTTTTGTTTCCACTATACGTAGAACCTTTACTACTTGACCCTCTTCCATAACCACTACCTGCTTCTGGACCTTCTGGTCTAGTCATGTCAAAGTCAGATGCTCCACACACATTAAATTCAACTCTTCTATTCATGTATTGCTGAGAAGCAACTTCACCTCCACCAGAGTTTGGAACATTTTTAATAAGTGGATTTTCTTCTCCACCATACATTAATTTAAGTCTATCTCTAGAAATACCATAGTTCATCACAAGGTAATCAACTGCAGCTTTTGCTCTATTGTAAGATAATACTCTATTGTAATCATTTGAATTTCTAGAATCTGTGTGACCTGCAACTGTTACACATAGTTCAGGACATTTTTCAAGAACTTGAGCTACGTGGTGCAATTCACCATAAAACTCAGGTTTGATATAATACTTATTAAG
>CAYGMB010000229.1:0-4046 GCA_964350765.1 uncultured Flavobacteriaceae bacterium | reverse complement strand
TGGAAGTTATCATGTATTTACTCCAGAAAATGTTATGGAAATACAACGGAGTATTGGTGCAGATATCATTATGGCTTTTGATGAATGTACACCTTATCCGTGTGATTACAACTATGCAAAGAGGTCTATGCATATGACACATAGATGGCTGGAACGTTGTCTTACACACTTAAAGAAAACTCCTTTTAAATACGATTATCAGCAAACTTTTTTCCCAATAGTACAAGGAAGTACGTATAAAGATTTACGTAAGCAATCTGCAGAGTATATTGCATCTGTAGGAGCAGAAGGTAACGCGATTGGAGGTTTAAGTGTTGGAGAACCTGCAGAAGAAATGTATGAAATGACAGCTGTTGTTACGGAGATACTTCCAAAGGATAAACCACGTTATCTTATGGGAGTTGGTACCCCAATAAACTTGTTAGAAAATATAGCGTTGGGAGTAGATATGTTTGACTGTGTAATGCCTACACGTAATGGTAGAAATGGTATGTTATTTACAGCGCATGGCACCATCAATATTAAAAACAAGAAATGGGAGGCAGATTTTTCGTCTATAGATGATATGGGAATAACGTGGGTAGATACAGAATACAGTAAAGCCTATGTACGTCACCTTTTTACAGTAAATGAAATGCTTGGTAGGCAAATTTGTACAATTCACAACTTAGGGTTTTATCTTTGGCTAATGCGAGAAGCAAGAAAGCATATTATAGCTGGAGATTTTACTCCTTGGAAAAATAAAATGGTACAACAAATGGACAAAAGATTATAATGATTAGCATACTAGATAGGTATATACTAAAAAAATATTTAGGGACTTTTGCTCTCTTACTATTGCTGTTTATTCCTATTGGCATAACTGTTCATTTAGCTGAAAAAATAGATAAAATACTAGAGAACAATGTTCCTCTTGTTAAAGTATTATTGTACTTCTACGACTTTACTATCTATTTTGCTAATTTACTATTCCCTCTTTTTCTCTTCTTGTCTGTAATTTGGTTTACCTCGAAGCTAGCAAACAATACAGAAGTAATCGCATTTTTAAGTAGCGGTGTCTCTTACTATCGCTTTTTGAGACCTTACATGATAGGTGCCACTATTGTTTGTATTGGTGCATTTGTTTTAGGAATGTATATGGCTCCAAATGCAAGTCAAGGCTTTAATGAGTTTTCTTATAAATACCTTAAAAAAGGTAAAAGAGATAGGGAACAAAGTAATGTTTTTAGGCAGATAAGTGAAAACGATTATATCTATGTTAGCTTCTTTAATGTTAAAGGAAAATACGGAAGTAATTTTACTTTAGAACATTTTGAAGGCAATAAAATGGAGTATAAAATAAGTGCTAATAATATAAAATATAATGAAGAAGATAGCACTTATACTTTAAGCAATTATGTGAAACGTACAATTGGAGAGAATGAAGATATTATTGAACGAAAACCAAAGCTAGACACGTTATTTTCTTTTGAAATGGAAGACCTCACTCCAGTTGAATATATCGCCGAAACTCTTAATTTCACAGAGCTTAATGATTTTATAGCAAGAGAAAAGGCCAGAGGTTCGTCATATATTAATAGATATGAAGTAGTGCGTTATAAAAGGTGGAGTTTGCCTGTTTCTGCATACATACTTACTATTATTGCTGTTGCAGTATCTTCAGTAAAGAGAAGAGGGGGAATGGGAGTTAATCTAGCGATTGGTATAGCAATAGGAATGGTTTTTGTCTTTTTCGATAAAATCTTTGGGACAATGGCTGAGCAAAGCGATTTCTCACCATTATTTGCTACTTGGTTTCCTAATATAATTTTTGGTATTTTGGCTATCTACTTGTTACGTAATGCAAAACGCTAAACTGCTTAATTACCTTCATTTACACTTCATAATATTTATTTGGGGATTCACAGCTGTATTAGGAGCTTTAATATCTATAGATGCCATTCCATTAGTTTGGTATAGAATGTTATTAGCTACTGGATTTATCTTTTTGTTTGTAAAGGCAAGAAAAATAAAACTGAAATTTTCAAAAAAGACACTCGCTGGTTTTTTACTTGCAGGTGTTATTATTGCAGTACATTGGCTGTTTTTCTTTGGTGCTATTAAAGTTGCTAATGTTTCAGTCACACTTGCCATTATGTCTACTGGAGCATTTTTTACTTCTTTATTAGAGCCTATTTTTTTTAAAAGAAAAATAATCTGGTACGAAGTATTATTTGGCCTAATTGTAATTGCTGGATTGTATATTATTTTTAAAGTAGAAACTAATTATGTATTAGGAATCATATTAGCTTTATTCTCTTCTTTTTTAGGTGCATTGTTTTCAGTTATTAACGGAAAGTTTGCTGTAAAGTATAATGCCTCTGCTATTTCTTTTTATGAGCTTCTTTTCGGAATGTTATGCATTACAGTCTACTTAGGCTTAAACGGAAACTTTACACCTTCTTTCTTTAAGTTAAGTATGAACGATTGGTTGTTATTACTCATTCTTGCATCAGTATGCACAGCATATGCCTTTATAGCTTCTGTTCATGTTATGAAATGGATTAGTCCTTACACAGTTATGTTAAGCATTAATATGGAGCCGGTATATGGTATTATACTCGCGTTGCTTGTTCTTGGCGATAGTGAAAACATGAGCCCAGCTTTTTACTATGGTGCAGCTATAATTATAGTTACAGTAGTTTGCAACGGAATAATTAAAACAAAACTAGAAAGAAAAAAACAGACCATTACGTCAAGCTAATGAAATGTTTTATATTTGTAAGCTAAGACCAAAAATTAACTTCAAGCAGATAGACAATGGAATATCTTGAATTTGAATTACCTATAAAAGACTTACAAGAGCAATACGAGAAGGCTTGCCAAATTGGTGAAGAAAGTGATGTAGATGTATCTAACACCTGTAAGCAAATTGAGAAAAAACTAAAAGAAACCAAGAAAGATATATATAAAAATCTTACGCCTTGGCAACGTGTACAGTTGTCTAGACATCCTAATCGTCCCTACACTATGGATTACATTAATGCCATTTGTGGGGATTCTTTTTTAGAATTACATGGAGACCGAAACTTTAAAGATGATAAAGCTATGGTGGGTGGTCTAGGTAAAATAGGCGACCAAAGTTATATGTTTGTTGGACAACAAAAAGGATACAATACCAAAACAAGACAGTATAGAAACTTTGGTATGGCAAATCCAGAGGGATACCGCAAAGCTTTGCGATTAATGAAATCTGCCGAAAAATTTAATATCCCTGTAGTCTGTTTAATAGATACACCGGGAGCTTTCCCAGGATTAGAAGCCGAAGAACGAGGGCAAGGTGAAGCAATTGCAAGAAACATTCTTGAAATGACAAGACTCAAGGTTCCAATTATAGTTGTAATCATTGGTGAAGGTGCAAGTGGTGGAGCCTTAGGTATAGGTGTTGGTGATAGAGTATTAATGTTAGAAAATACTTGGTACTCGGTTATCTCACCAGAAAGTTGTTCGTCTATATTATGGCGTAGCTGGGAATACAAAGAACAAGCTGCGGAAGCCTTAAAGTTAACAGCAGCAGACATGAAAAAAATGAAACTAGTAGATGTTGTTGTTAAAGAGCCTTTGGGAGGCGCACATAGTGATAGAGAAACTACATTTAGAACAGTTGCTAATACAATTGAAAAACAATTCAACGAATTAAAAGACTTATCACCAAAAGATTTGGTTGAAAAAAGAATGGATAAATATTCTGAAATGGGAGTCTTTAAATCCTAAATAGAGGAATAACAATACTTCACAAAATCCGAAGTTAAACCTTCGGATTTTTTTGTGCGTTATCAACAATATTTTTAACTTATCAACAGTTAATTTGTTAATGAGTGGTGAACATTAGCAACTTTAATTTAACTTATTTCTTTTAACAATTTATTTACATTCGCCTCCATGGAAAAAGTACAGCCTAAGCTCTCATACTCTCAAAGATCCTCACAAGTTATTTCTTTAGAAAAAGGAAAATTACCCCCTCAAGCTATTGATTTAGAAGAAGTTGTGTTAGGCGCAATGATGAT
>CAYGMB010000228.1:985-4052 GCA_964350765.1 uncultured Flavobacteriaceae bacterium | reverse complement strand
AAATCTAGTTGTGGCTGTACTGTACCAAGCTATTCAAAAGAGCCCATTATGCCTGGCAAAGAAGGTGAAATTGATGTAAAGTATGACACCAAAAAGATTGGAGCTTTTACTAAAACAATTACAGTATCTTCAAATGCTAAAGAAGAAAAAGTAACACTAAAAATTAAAGGGGAGATTGTGGGGAGTAAATAACTAGCCAAATAGTTTCAACTTTCACAAAAGGTATCTAGTATTTTTAGATACCTTTTTTTATTTAGATATGGTTTACAATTCTGGAGAGTTCACTCATAAAAATATCTTGTAATAAATTATATTTGCACTTTAAAATTTACGAAGCATGCAACTTTCTGAACTAGAACAAATACGTAGAGATAAACGTATTCAGCTACAAAATTTAGGCATTAATCCGTATCCAGCAGATTTATTTCCGGTGGATACTAAAACTAGTGCTATAAAACAGAATTTTGAAGAAGGTAAAAAAGTGATAATTGCTGGACGCTTAATGTCTCGTCGTATTCAAGGAAAAGCAAGTTTTGCAGAGCTTCAAGATGCAGAGGGAAAAATACAGGTGTATTTTAATCGTGATGAAATTTGTACTGGTGAAGATAAAACTAAGTACAACGATGTTTATAAAAAATTGCTAGACATTGGAGATTTTATAGGTATTGAAGGAGAGTTATTTACAACCAAAGTGGGAGAGAAAACTGTTTTGGTTAAAGACTTTACATTATTAAGTAAATCTTTAAAGCCACTTCCTTTACCAAAAACAGATAGTGAAGGGAATACCTATGACGAGTTTAATGATCCTGAGCTTAGATATAGACAGCGTTATGCAGATCTCGCAGTAAATCCACATGTTAAAGAAGTGTTTGTAAAGCGTACTAAGTTATTTAACGCAATGCGAAACTTTTTTAATGAAAGAGGCTATTTTGAAGTAGAAACTCCTATTCTTCAACCCATTCCTGGAGGTGCAGCAGCACGTCCGTTTGTAACGCATCATAATTCATTAGACATTCCATTATACATGAGAATTGCTAATGAATTATATCTTAAGAGATTAATAGTTGGTGGTTTTGATGGAGTATATGAGTTTAGTAAGAACTTCAGAAATGAAGGAATGGATCGTACTCACAATCCAGAATTTACTGCAATGGAAATTTATGTTGCGTACAAGGACTATAATTGGATGATGGATTTCTGCGAGCAGTTATTAGAGTATTGTGCTACGGAAGTAAATGGAACAACAAAAGCTACTTTTGGTGAACATACTGTTGATTTTAAAGCTCCTTATCCACGTGTGACCATGGCAGAAGCCATTTTAAAATTTACAGGTTTTGACATTACTGGCAAATCTGAAGCAGAATTAAGAGAAGCAGCAAAGCAAATGGGTATTGCGGTAGATGATACTATGGGTAAAGGGAAATTAATAGATGAAATGTTTGGAGAAAAATGTGAACCTAACTTTATCCAGCCTACCTTTATTACAGATTATCCAAAAGAGATGAGTCCTCTCTGTAAAGAACATCGTGATAATCCAGAACTTACAGAACGCTTTGAGCTAATGGTTTGTGGTAAAGAAATTGCCAATGCTTATAGTGAGCTAAACGACCCTATTGATCAACGTGAACGCTTCGAAGCACAATTAAAACTTGCAGACCGCGGAGATGATGAAGCTATGTTTATTGACAATGACTTTATACGTGCTCTAGAATATGGGATGCCTCCTACAAGCGGTATGGGTATTGGGATGGATAGATTAATTATGTTTTTGACTAACAATCCTTCTATACAAGAAGTTTTGTTTTTCCCGCAAATGAAACCAGAGAAAAAGCAGGTGGCTTTAAGTGATGAGGGCAAGGTTATATTACAGACTCTTAAGAAGTACAATGAAATGCCCCTATCACAACTTCAAAGAGAGTCTGGACTAAGTAAAAAGAAATTTGATAAGGCTAGAAAAGAATTGCAATCATTGAAGTTAACAAGAACTGAAGAAAATCCAAATGATAAAGAATTTTGGATTTACTATTTAGGTTAAACCATATTGTTAATTATATTTTCTTGAATTAGGCAAATACTAAATTTGCCTTTTTCCTTTTTAAGGAACTAGTAAATTCTATCAAATAGGTCTCTTTTTACTGTCACAAATCTGTCACTTAGTCGTCAAAATTGATTATATTTATCAATAGATAAATATAAAATGGCCGTTAATCTTCGAAAAAAATATAGTGGTAAATCCAACACATCAAAAAGAAAGAGACCTTACAAAGTTCAATTGGATTATCATCATAACGGCAAAAGAGTAAGGGAGACTATTAAAGATGTTGAGTTTCTTCCTTCCGACACTAAAGAGGTAAAAAAACAGAAACAAAACATCATCAATAAAATCAAGGCAGACCTTGAGATTGAATTGGCTAACCAATCCAATGGGATTATCTCAAGGAAATTGAAAAAAGCCAATTTTATTCAATTCTTTAAAGAACTTTCAGAAAAGAAAAGCCCTAATACAAAAGTAGCCTGGGGCAACACTCTCAATCATATAATAACGTTTCACGGACCCAAACTTAAGTTTGAAGATGTTACAGAAAGATGGTTGGAAAACTTCAGTTCATATCTGTTAGACAATTTATCTCAAAATTCTGCACGTACTTATTTCCAAAAGGTTAGTACTGCCCTGAATGAGGCAGTTAAAAGAAAAATTATTCACTATAATCCAGTACATCATATCTCAACTCCTAAAAAGGAAGAAAAAGAAATGGTGTTTTTGAAGAAAGAAGAAATTCAAGAAATCATTGAAACAGATTTCTTTGATGATGAGGTTAAAAATGCTTTTCTGTTTAGTTGTTACACAGGATTAAGATTTTCGGATATAACTGCCCTGAAGTGGGAAAATGTTAGTGATAATAATATCCAACTAACTCAAACTAAAACGAAAGGGGTTGTTTACATACCTCTCAATTCAAATTCCCAACATATTCTTTCAAAACAGAATAAGGAAAGAGAGTATATCTTTAAACTATCAAAATTCAATAGTTCCGTAAATAGAACATTAAGAAAAATGATTAAAAGG
>CAYGMB010000228.1:0-975 GCA_964350765.1 uncultured Flavobacteriaceae bacterium | reverse complement strand
ATAAAGATGTATCGTTTCATTCCGCACGACATACATTTGCAACACTACTAATTTCTTCGGGAGTTAACGTTTATACAGTTTCTAAACTATTAGGACATAAGGATATTAAAAGCACATTGGTATATGCTAAAGTAATCAATGAAGAAAAAGAAAAGGCAGTAAATAGTATGCCTAATTTTAATTTTTGATATGCTATTAGAGGATTGTAAAGAAATAATACAAGAAATTGAAGAAAGCTTAAGTGTTTTAATTGAAAAAAATGTTGAGGTATATGGAGATATAGAAACCTCTGTTCCAATTTTCTTAGACAATTTCGATGAAATAAAACATTTAAAAGAATTATACTTTAAAAACTACTTTGTTTGTGACTTCTTAAAACAAGCGTATAATGTTAAAGAGGATTTAATCAAGAAATCTTTTCAAACTAAATTACTGCTAGATAGCCTGTTGACAAGCCACAAAGATTTTTCAACTAAAAAATTTTGGAAAGAATTTGAAGACAAAAAATCAGAATATGAAGGAGTTAAAAGAATTCGTTTTAAGGAAAAATTTGATTTAAAAAAACACATTATAGTTAAGGAGATTATCAAATTTCTAGTTTCAAAAGATAGAATTGAAAATAATTCAACCAATAGAATTGGCATCGCTTCTATGTTTTTTCCTATTAACAATCGAGGTAGGATTGAATGGAAAAACTATCTCTATGATTTGAGATTATTCTTTGATATTTTAAAAAAAGAAAATCTAATAGTTTATCCTGAATACTATAAAGAGTTTATTTCTGATAGGTTCAGAACATTAAATAATGGTAAGTTTCAAGATGTTGATATCAAATCATATAAATCAGCAAAAGTCAACACTGGGTATGAAAAAAATTATCCTGTTTGGGAAAATGAAATAACTAATCTATTTAAGAAACTGACCTTACCTAAAAATGACAATTTTAGGTAATCGATAGCCAAAAAACATCTTTCC
>CAYGMB010000227.1:0-4063 GCA_964350765.1 uncultured Flavobacteriaceae bacterium | reverse complement strand
GCGCGTAATCTAAATTCGCCAAACTTGGTTGTAATTGTAAAATCTTCCTTTTTTTCAATTAAAGAATCATGCTCCATACGGTAGGCAACCAAATCTTCGATTGAGACCAGTTTTAAATCAAAACGTTTGGCAACTTCAACAAGATGTGGTAAACGTGCCATAGTGCCATCTTCATTCATAATTTCTACGATAACACCAGCAGGTTGTAATCCTGCTAAACGTGCAAAGTCTATTGCAGCTTCAGTATGCCCGGTTCTTCTTAATACACCTCCGTCTTTTGCTTTTAATGGAAATATATGTCCTGGCTTACTTAAATCGTGGGGTTTTGTAGTAGGATCTATAAGTGCTTTTACAGTTTTAGCTCTATCACTTGCTGAAATTCCAGTTGTAACACCATGCCCTTTTAAATCAACCGATATGGTAAATGCAGTCTCCATCGGGTCTGTGTTATTACCAGTCATCATTTCTAACTGCAGTTCTTTACAATGACTTTCTGTGATAGGCGCACAAATAAGCCCACGACCATGAGTTGCCATAAAGTTTATTGTTTCTGGAGTAATCAACTCTGATGCAGCTACAAAATCTCCTTCGTTCTCTCTGTTTTCATCATCTACCACAATAATAACCTTACCTTTTCTAATATCCTCAATAGCTTCTTGTATGGTGTTAAGTTGAATGGTAGTCTCTTTTTCAGTAGTCATCATAACAAATAGAATTATAGTACAAAGATACGGAATGTTGGCTTAGAAGTAGAAATTTAGAATTGAGATGCAGTTTTATTTGTCTTCTTTTTTTCTAAATAGCTTTGTAAATCGCTGTGTAAATGAGTCGATGTCAAAAATACCTTGATCTGTAGTAGCTCTAATTGTGAGCCAAATACTTAATGGCAGCATTATAACAGTACTTATCCAAGTACCAATAAAAGGAGATATAGTGCTATCTTCTGCGCTGTTTTTTGCAAAAATACCTATAAAGTGATAGGTTAAAAATAATAAGATGGCTACGACCATAGGCAAGCCCATACCACCTTTTCTAATAATAGCTCCAAGAGGTGCCCCTACAAAGAATAATATTACGCAGGCAACAGCTAATGCATACTTTTCGTGTAATGCAATTTTGTGTTTGTTAAGTGTTCTAAGTTTTTTTGCAAATGCATTTTTTTTGCCTGTAAGAGTTTGTAATGTTCCTCTTGCATTAGTTAGCGCTAAAGATGCAATTTGCGCCTGCTTTCTAGGGCCAAAGGGTTCAACGATGCTAGAGAAACGTAGGGTGTCTTTTGCTCCTTCTTTAGGATTTGTAGCTCCAAATTTTGATAGGCCACTACGATAGTATAGGTTTTCTGATAATGTTATAGTTTCTTTGGTATAACTCTTAGCCATAGAATCAATCTCAACACGTAACTCACTTGCTTTAAACATATTGTGGTTACTATACTTGTTGTCTTTATCTATGTCTTGGTTGTTCATTTCTGTAAGATCTATATTGATGGTATATTCATCAAAATGTGTCTTTGTGAAAGGAAGTCTTTGTTGTTTTTTAAAGTCTTTAAATTGTACTTCATTGTAATGAAACCCATTACTTAATATAAGTGATAATGTATTGCTTCCCTCTTCACTTGTAAGCTCTCCTTTTTCAGCAACTATTACTCTATGGTTTCCACTTCGTTTTTCTTCGGTTTTTTGATGAATTATAACATCGTGTAAAAACTCATCATTGTCACCACTTTTTTCTTCTACCTTAATATTAAAATCATCTCCAATCTGGCTAAACTGTCCTTCGGCAATTACCATTGAGGGGCCAAATTGTTTAATGTTTCGGCGTAGGTTTTGCCATTTATATTCAGAGTAGGCGATTACGTTATTTGCAAATAGGAAGGCAACAAAACTTAATACTCCAATAAATAAAATAAGACTACGCATTGCTCGCTGCAAAGAAATCCCTGTAGATTTCATAGCGGCAAACTCATATTTTTCAGAAAAATTACCGAAAACCATTAGTGAGGTAACTAAAATACTAAGTGGTAGCACTAATAGAATAATCTTAGGAGAATAGAGCCATAAAAACTTTAATACTAGTCCAGCATCTAAATCTTTACCAGCCAACTCTGAGATATAGAGCCAAACAGCTTGCAAGACAAAAATAAACATCAAAATAATGAAGACGCTAAAAAACGTCTTCAAAAATGCTGTTAGAATATAGCGGTCTAATATTTTCAATACAATGTATTTAGTCTAACTTATTAATGTAGTAACCGTCGTCTTTGTACTTGGCCTCATCAAAAGTAAACAAGGTTTTTGAAAGTGGTTGGTTTGTTTTAAAGGAGTTTACTGTAAGAGTATATTTTGTTCCTTTAGCATCGGTTTGTATTAGTTTGTATATATGTTTTGTTTGTACATCTATACCCAGTAAAATATCTTTAATTTCTGCATTAGTGTCGATAGGTGTAAGTTTTACAAATTGTATTTTTCTACCTTTCACGTTTTGCACTATATCCATTTTATAGGTGTAACCTTTTTCATAAAAAGTTAACATCTTAGAAGGTGTAATAGATTTATCGTCGTTAGGATTGTACTTTGATATTGTAACTTCTTCATCTTCTGGAACAATAGTGTACATGTTTTTTGCATCAAATAAAGTTGTTGTGCCTAACATGTTTAAAACATATTTTTCTCCAGAAAGTGTTACATCACCTCTAGTTTCTTGATTTACGTTTTCCTTTGCATTATTTAGAGTGTATTTAAAGTCTATAGCAATATTATCGTAGGTTTTTACTTTCTTGGAAACCTCATTTAATAACGACTTTGCATCCTGAGCATGTATTGTGGCGCTCGCCAAGATTGCTATGCAAATTAATACTATCTTTTTCATCTTATTCATTATTTAATAGTTGGTGTAATGCTTCTATAGTTGGCACGAGTACTTGTCTTGCTTTACTGCCTTCAAAAGGACCTACAACACCCGCAGCTTCTAGTTGATCTATAATTCTACCTGCACGGTTATATCCTAATTTAAGCTTTCTTTGTAAAAGTGAAGCAGAACCTTGTTGTGCTATTACTAGGACTTCAGCCGCTTCTACAAACAGTTTATCTCGTTCTTCGATATTATTATCAAGAGTTGTGCCACCTTCTTCACTTACATATTCTGGCAGTAAATGAGCATCTGGATATGCTTTTTGTGCGCCAATATAGTCTGTTATGTCTGCCACTTCTGGTGTATCTACAAATGCACATTGTAGTCTTGTTAAATCGTTACCTTGTGTGTAGAGCATGTCACCGCGACCTATTAATTGGTCTGCACCTGAGTTATCCAAAATGGTTCTTGAGTCTATCTTACTAGTTACTCTAAAAGCAATTCGCGCAGGGAAATTGGCTTTAATAATACCTGTAATTACATTTACTGAAGGTCTTTGAGTAGCCACTATTAAATGTATCCCTATTGCACGCGCTAGTTGTGCTAAACGCGCGATAGGAGTTTCTACTTCCTTACCAGCTGTCATAATAAGATCTGCGAATTCATCTATTACTAGTACTATGTAAGGTAAAAAACGGTGCCCATCATTAGGATTTAACTTACGGTTTTTAAACTTATTGTTATATTCCTTTATGTTACGTACCATGGCATCTTTAAGTAGGTCGTAACGAGCAGCCATTTCTATACAAAGTGAATTAAGGGTATTAATTACTTTGTTAGTATCTGTTATAATTGCTTCGTCTGTATCGGGAAGCTTTGCTAGATAATGTCTTTCTATTTTATTGAAAAGTGTTAACTCTACCTTTTTAGGGTCAACGAGTACAAATTTAACTTCGGCTGGGTGTTTTTTGTAAAGGAGTGAAGTAAGAATTGCATTAAGACCAACCGATTTACCCTGACCCGTTGCACCAGCCATAAGTAAGTGTGGCATTTTTGCTAAATCTACAACAAATGTCTCGTTACTAATTGTTTTTCCAAAAGCAATAGGAAGCTCCATTTCTGCGTCTCTAAACTTTGGTGAACCAATAACAGAACGCATAGAAACAATTTTAGGTTTTTTATTAGGTACTTCAATACCAATGGTACCACGCCC
>CAYGMB010000226.1:0-4086 GCA_964350765.1 uncultured Flavobacteriaceae bacterium | reverse complement strand
AACAAGGTGAATTTAAGATAGCTTGCATATTAGGGTATCCTGTACCATTTCCTGAAGCTTCAACGTATCTGTAAAAAGTTCCGTCTGATGCTCCTGATGGACCAGTATTACCACTAGTTGTTCCACCAGAATTTTGAATCCAATTTAAATCATCAGCAGCAGATTGTGTCCATGCTCCTAATCCAGATTCAAAGCTTTCATTGTATGGAAAGGTAGAAATACCTCCTGTACAACCTCCACCTCCACCACCACTAGGTATGGTTGCCATTGCTAAACTAATAGATCCTTGAGATGCTCCGTCTCCTGTTGTGCTAATAAGGTTTCCAGCAGAATAAAAAGCTTCTACACGAATTTGATAGGTGCCACTAAATGGTGCTGTTATATTTCCTGAGTCTAGACCTGGTAGTACTACATAAGTAGTATTACTAGCACTTGCAGTAACTGCAGCAGATTGATCAAAAGAAAGTGAATATCCTTGATTGTAAAAACGGCGCCAAGTTGTATCGTTAAAATAGTAAAAGCCTGGTACTACTTCATTTCCAGGGCTTCCTGCTGTAGCAGTATTGTATACTAATAATCCTGTTGTTGGGGAAGGAGTTATTGTAGAGGTGTCATCTGTACCTGTAAGTGCAATTTTTGTCATTAAAAAACCTTTGTCTGTACTAGTAATATCTAGTACAGAAGATGCCTCTGGTGTTGTTGTGTTAACACCTACCTGAGCAGTAGAAAAATATGTTCCTAATAGAGCTAAAAGGCTTAGTAAGGTTATTCTTTTTAATGTTTTTATTGTTGGTTTCATAGATTACTATTTTATTTCAACGAAACGATAAATTTTTATTGAGTAATGAGTCTTCAGTAATTACTTAATTACTGCTGTTTTAATAGTACGATAGAGATAGAGCCTCGATGGGCATCATTAACACCGCTAGCACCTGGATAACCACTTGTGTCTTTTCCAAATACACCTAGACCTACATTGTTTCGAGACCATTCCCTTCCTGTAACATTAAAACGGTATGTTTGGAGAACATCTAGGTCTACTGTATATACAATGGATGTGTTTTGTGGTAAACCATTCATCGTAGTAGTGTTAACTCGTTTTGAGGTCGAGGTCACATATTTTTCTTTTACTCTAACTGGTAATCCTACTCCGGTAGTCATGTTTAGACTTATAGATGCTTGTCCCACTCCTTCAGAGGTAGTAGAAGAAAGATTACCACACGCATATGTAGTTTCAACTTTAATTTGATACGTACCAGAATAAGGAACATTTATAACACCAGTATCAAGACCTGATATTTGTGTATATACACTATTAAGAGTACTTGCTGTAGTTTGAGATGTTTGGTCATATTTTATACCATATCCTCTATTGTAAAAACGCAGCCATTGAGATCCCGACCAGTAATAAAAACCTGGAGTAACTTGTACTGCTAAGGCTCCTGCGGTGTCTGTATTATAAACCAAAATACCTACTGTTGCAGGTGTGATAGTTGTAGTATCATCTGTACCTGTCAATTCAACTCGTGGTATTAACATACCTTTGTCTGGGCTAAATACATCTAATAATGCTCCATTAGCTGGATTTGTTGTGTTAATGCCAACCTGAGCTGTTGTATTTAGAATAAATGAAAATAACAAAGCCGTAAATAAAGCTACAGTATTAAATTTGTAGGTAGGGGACATAACTTTAAATTTTGATTTGGGGTTGTAAATATACACTATAAACGATTAAATATCAAATAATTCGATAAAATGCATATAATTTTAAGATATGTGCGAAAAATATTACTATTTGGTTTTGTTTAACACAATTTAAGATAATTTTAAGACGCCTAGTATTTTCAAGTGTTGGTATGAATAGTACACGAAAAATTGATACAATAAACATTGATTTATTAAAAGATAAAAAGCTTTTGTTAGATATACTTAGAGAGGATAAAATTCATCCATTTATATCCGGAAATAAGTATAGAAAGTTAAAGTTTAATGTCTTTGAAGCTAAAAAGCTTAAAAAAAATAGGTTATTAACTTTTGGAGGTGCTTATTCAAACCATATCGCTGCAGTTGCAAGTGCTGGTAGATTAAATAATTTTGAAACAATAGGAGTTATTAGGGGAGAAGAGTTAGCTACATTAGCAAATGATAACCCAACTTTAAGGTTTGCCCTATCACAAGGGATGAAACTACATTTCATCTCTAGAGATAATTACAAAAAAAAGGAAGATTCTTTATTCATTAATGATTTAAAACAGAGGTTTGGAGATTTTTACTTACTTCCTGAAGGTGGCACAAATAAACTTGCAGTTAAAGGATGTGAAGAAATTTTAAGTAGTATGCCTTATAACTACGATTATGTGTGTGTTTCTGTTGGAACTGGGGGTACTGTAGCAGGAATAATAAAAGCATCAAGAGCTAATCAAAAAATACTAGGTTTTTCGGCCTTAAATGGAACTTTTCAGTCTTCAGAAATAGAAAAATACACAGCAAAGGATAATTATAGGATTTTAGATACATATAATTTTGGGGGGTACGCTAAAATAGATACTCAATTAATACGTTTTATTAATAATTTTAAAGAAAAAACTAATATTCCTTTAGATCCTATTTATACAGGTAAAATGATGTTTGGAATTTATGACTTAATTTCTAGAGATTATTTTACACCCAATAGTCGTATTTTAGCTGTTCATACTGGAGGTTTGCAAGGAATTGAAGGTATGAACCAAAGATTGCAAAAAAAAGGATTACCTCAAATTACTATATAATAATGCTCAAGAGAATTTTACCATTAATTTTTATTAGTCTACTTGTACTTACTTCTTGTAAATCTAAAAAGAAAGCTATAAGTGCTTCAAATAAAACAAAAACAGAAAAGAGTATTGTAGAAAAAACTACTCCTAATGAGACAGTTATTGAAGAAAAAACCGAAACTGCAAAAACAGTTATTAAAAGTCCTCCAAAAAATGCTTCTTACGCAGAAATAGTTAGTAATTACATTTCAAATTATAGCGCTATTGCAAAAGATGAAATGGCAAAATACGGTATTCCAGCAAGTATTACACTTGCACAAGGTATTCTTGAAAGTGGTGCTGGTAGAGGCGAGCTTACAAAAAAAGCTAATAACCACTTTGGTATAAAATGTCATACAACCTGGACAGGTGATCGTGTTTATCACGATGATGACGAACTACAAGAATGTTTTAGAAAATACAAAGACCCAAAATACTCATTTAGAGATCACTCTTTGTTTTTAACCGGTAGAAGTCGCTATAGTGGTTTATTTTCATTACGAAAAGATGATTATAAAGGTTGGGCAAGAGGGTTAAAAAAAGCAGGTTATGCTACAGACCCTAAGTATCCAAACAAGCTTATAAGTATTATTGACAGATACGATTTAACAAAGTATGACAAAGAGGTTCTTGGCAAAAAAGAATCTAAAAATTCTTCTTCCGAGGTGAAAACATATACTGTGCAAAAAGGAGACACATTATATAGTTTGTCAAGGCGCTTTAACGTTACAATACAAACGTTAAAGGATTATAATGGGTTAGAATCTAATACCATTTCTGTTGGTCAAGTGTTATATTTGCACCCAGTAAAAAATCAATAATCATTTATGATTTATAAGAGAAGTAGTGCTTTGTTTACAGAAGCACAAAAAGTGATACCCGGTGGTGTAAACTCACCTGTAAGAGCATTTAAGGCAGTTGGAGGAGACCCTATTTTTGTTAAGAGGGCGCAAGGCGCTTATCTTTATGATGAGGATGGTAACACCTTAATAGACTATATAAATTCTTGGGGACCAATGATACTTGGACATGCGTATCCTCCTGTTGTAAAAGCTATAATTGAAAAAACCCAAAAAGGGACCTCTTTTGGAATGCCAACTGAAATTGAAACTGAGATTGCAAAACTTGCTGTTTCAATGGTGCCAAACATAGATAAAATTCGTTTTGTGAATAGCGGTACTGAAGCCTGCATGAGCGCAGTACGGCTAGCAAGAGGATTTACTGGTAAGGATAAAATTATAAAGTTTGCTGGTTGTTATCATGGTCATAGCGACTCTTTTTTAATACAAGCAGG
>CAYGMB010000225.1:3320-4090 GCA_964350765.1 uncultured Flavobacteriaceae bacterium | reverse complement strand
TAAAGGACTTGCGGATACAGCCTTAAAAACTGCAGATGCTGGTTATTTAACTCGTCGTCTAGTAGATGTTTCTCAGGATGTAATTGTAAACTCTGAAGACTGTGGTACTCTTAGAGGTATTGAAGTTTCTTCACTTAAAAAGAATGAAGAAGTTGTTGAAACTTTAGGAGCAAGAATAGTAGGTCGTACTTCATTAAACGATGTAGTAGATCCGTTAACAAAAGAAATTCTTGTTGAATCTGGAGGACATATAACCGAAGACATTGCTAAGAAGATTGAAGCTTCTGCATTAGATACTATTGAAGTAAGATCGGCATTAACATGTGAAGCTAAAAAAGGTATTTGTGCGCAATGTTATGGTAGAAACTTAGCAACCAATAAAATGGTGCAGAGAGGGGAAGCAGTTGGAGTTGTTGCAGCCCAATCTGGAGGAGAACCAGGAACGCAGTTAACACTACGTACATTCCACGTGGGTGGTATTGCTGGAAACATTTCAGAAGAAAATAAATTAACTGTTAAGTTTGACGGTAAAGCTGAAATTGAAGAGCTTAAAACTGTTAAAGGTGAAGATGCAGAAGGCAAAACAGTTGATATTGTAATTTCTCGTACTTCAGAACTAAAGTTAATTGACGAAAAAACCGGAATAACACTAAGTACTAATGTAATTCCTTATGGTTCTACAATCTTTGTAAAGGATGGAGATAAATTAAAAGCTGGAGATGTAGTATGTCAATGGGATCCATATAATGGAGTTATTATTTCTGAATTTG
>CAYGMB010000225.1:297-3310 GCA_964350765.1 uncultured Flavobacteriaceae bacterium | reverse complement strand
TGGGAAAATTAAATACGAAAACATTGAACAAGGTGTTACGTATAGCGTAGAGATTGATGAGCAAACAGGATTCCAAGAAAAAGTAATTACAGAATCTAGAGATAAGAAAAAGATACCAACACTTCAAATTTTAGGTAAAAAAGATGAAGTAATTAGATCTTACAACTTACCAGTAGGAGCTCACCTTATGGTAGATGATAATGATAAAATTAAGATTGGTAAAATTTTAGTTAAGATACCGCGTAAGTCTGCAAAAGCAGGGGATATTACAGGAGGTCTTCCACGTGTTACAGAGCTGTTTGAAGCACGTAATCCTTCTAATCCAGCTGTTGTAAGTGAGATTGATGGAGTAGTAAGCTTCGGAAAAATTAAGCGTGGTAATCGTGAAATTATTGTTGAGTCTAGAATAGGTGAGATTAAAAAATATCTAGTTAAATTGAGTAACCAGATATTAGTTCAGGAGAACGATTTTGTAAGAGCAGGTATGCCATTAAGTGATGGTTCTACTACTCCAGAAGATATCTTACGTATAAAAGGTCCTTCTGCAGTACAACAATACCTAGTTAATGAAGTACAGGAAGTATATCGTTTACAAGGTGTGAAGATTAATGATAAGCATTTTGAGGTAGTAGTCCGTCAAATGATGCGTAAAGTACGTATAGAAGATAGCGGGGATACTACTTTCTTAGAAAACCAATTAGTTCATAAAGATGATTTTATCGAAGAAAACGATAAAATCTTCGGAATGAAAGTAATTGTAAATGCTGGTGACTCTGAAACTCTTAAAGAAGGACAAATAATTTCTCCTAGAGAGCTACGAGATGAAAATTCAATCTTAAGACGTAACGACCAAACCTTAGTAGAAGCTCGTGATGCTGTTAATGCAACTGCAACACCAATTCTGCAAGGTATTACAAGAGCATCGTTACAAACTAAGTCGTTTATTTCTGCTGCATCTTTCCAAGAAACAACTAAAGTATTAAACGAAGCTGCTGTAAGTGGTAAGGTAGATACCTTAGAAGGTCTTAAAGAAAATGTAATTGTAGGTCATAAAATACCTGCAGGAACAGGAATGCGTCGCTATGATACTATTATTGTAGGAAGCAAGGAAGAGCTTGAAGAAATGACAAAAGAAAAACAAGAAATTAATTATAACTAAATTAGATAATTAAACGCTCCGAAAGGGGCGTTTAATTTTCATAAACATTTTAAAAAAAATGGCAGAAGAAAACAAAAAACCAAAACAAGGTCAAATTAATATTGAACTTGATGAAAATATAGCACAAGGAACTTATAGCAATCTAGCAATCATTAACCATTCTCAATCTGAGTTTGTAGTAGACTTTGTGAGCATTATGCCTGGGGTGCCAAAAAGTAAGGTGAAATCTAGAATTGTGCTTACACCACAGCATGCTAAGCGTTTTTTAAAAGCAATGCATGACAATGTTTCGAGATTTGAAAAACAACACGGAGAGATAAAAGACTACAAGCAACCACCGTTACCTATTAATTTTGGTCCTACCGGAGAAGCATAAAAAAATCCAGCTACCTAGCTGGATTTTTTTAATTAAAAGTTTAGAATTTAAACTTAGTTTTTTATGCTTTTCCTATTGTTGCTTCAAATTCACTTACAAAGTGAAAATGAATATTAGGATATTTACTTTGCGTCATTTGTAAGGTAAAGGCAGAGTCTGCAAAAAACACGAGTTGTCCTCGTTTATCTTTTGCTAAAAATTTTGATTTAACCCTCTTAAAATCTTCAAATTCATCACTTTTTTGGTCTTTGGGATCTACCCAACACGCTTTGTGTACATTTAGGTTTTCATAAGAACACTTGGCACCATACTCATGTTCTAATCTATATTGTATCACCTCAAACTGTAAAGCACCAACCGTACCTATTACTTTTCTTCCGTTAAGCTCTAATGTAAACAATTGTGCAACACCCTCATCCATTAGTTGGTCAATGCCCTTTTCTAGCTGCTTGCTTTTCATGGGGTCTGCATTGTTTATGTATTTAAAATGTTCTGGGGAAAAGCTAGGGATACCTTTGTAATGTAATTCTTCTCCTTCGGTTAAGGTATCACCAATTTTAAAATTCCCAGTATCGTGTAAGCCTACGATGTCACCAGGATAGGAAATATCTACTATCTGCTTCTTTTCAGCAAAAAAAGCATTTGGGCTACTAAATTTTAGTTTCTTTCCATGTCTTACGTGTAAATATGGTGTGTTTCTTTCAAAAGTTCCAGAAACAATTTTTACAAAGGCTAATCTATCACGGTGTTTAGGATCCATGTTTGCATGAATTTTAAAAACAAAACCAGTAAATTCTTTTTCGTTGGGTTTTACTATTCTAGTGTCGCTTTCCTTAGGTCTTGGTTTGGGGGCAATCTCAACAAAGCAATCCAGTAGTTCTCTTACGCCAAAGTTGTTAAGTGCAGATCCAAAAAAAACAGGTTGTAGTTTTCCTTCAAGATACTCATTAGTATCAAAATCTGGATATACTTCATACACAAGTTCTAGTTCTTCTCTTAGTGTTTGGGCTGCAGTTTCCCCTACAAGTTTATCTAATTCTGGATTTGTAAGGTCTTCTATCTCAATAGTCTCCTCAATATTTTTTCTAGAATCTCCACTAAAAAGATTTACATTTTTCTCCCATACATTATAAATACCTTTAAAATCATAACCCATACCAATAGGGAATGATAAAGGTGTCACTCTAAGGTGAAGTTTTTGTTCAATCTCATCCAATAACTCAAAAGCGTCTTTACCTTCTCTATCTAGTTTATTAATAAAAACAATCATAGGGATATTTCGCATTCTACAAACTTCTACTAATTTTTCAGTTTGCTCCTCAACACCTTTTGCTACATCAATAACTACAATTACACTATCTACGGCAGTAAGTGTTCTAAATGTGTCCTCGGCAAAATCCTTGTGACCTGGAGTGTCTAGAATGTTTATTTTTATACCTTCATATTCAAAAGCAAGTACAGAGGTAGCAACAGATATA
>CAYGMB010000225.1:0-257 GCA_964350765.1 uncultured Flavobacteriaceae bacterium | reverse complement strand
CTTTTTACAGCACCAGCTTCTTGTATCGCACCACCAAAGAGTAGTAATTTTTCGGTAAGTGTTGTTTTACCGGCATCTGGATGCGAAATGATACCAAAAGTTCTTCTTCTTGCTATTTCTTTACTAAATGACATTTTTTACTATATAAAGTGCAAAAATAAACTTATTACGTTATTCAAAAAGTTGTTTGCCAACTAATATTTCTTACAAAAAAGATGTTATAATTTAGGTAAAGATTGGCTTTCTCAACTTTAAAA
>CAYGMB010000224.1:1430-4101 GCA_964350765.1 uncultured Flavobacteriaceae bacterium | reverse complement strand
AAAACTCTGAAATATCATCATAATTCATAATTGTTAATCCATCTGTACTATTCCAGATTACTGTTAACTCTGAATGAAAAAAATTTTTTAATACAGAATCATCTTTTAAAATATTTGAATTGTAAAAATTACGAACTACTTCTTTAGCTGTTGTACTCATGCTATAACTTATCTAATTTGTCAATTATATCCGGAATTAGCCTTATCGAAGCTAACTCTTTATATTTCTTCCTAAAATCATCTGCGGGTGTCCCAAAATAAGATTTAAAACCTGGTAAAGATTTACTAACACCACTTTGTGCTGATATTGTTGCTTTTTCTCCTATAGTTACACCACTAGTTATTCCCACTTGTCCCCAAATGGTTACAAAATCTTCAATTAAAACACAACCAGCGATACCAACTTGAGATGCAATTAAACATCGTTTCCCTATAATCGTGTCATGTCCAACATGTACTTGATTATCAAGTTTTGTTCCCTCTCCTATTGTTGTGGAAGCAGTAACTCCTTTATCTATAGTACAAAGTGCTCCAATATCTACATTATCTTCAATGACAACATTTCCTCCACTCAATAATTTCTCAAATTTCTCAGGTCTATTTTTATAATAAAAAGCATCTGCACCTAATACTGAGCCTGCGTGTATTGTAACGCCGTTCCCAATTATTGTATTATCATAAATACAAACATTAGAATGTATTATACAATCATCGCCAATAACTACATTATTTCCAATAAAAGTATTGGGCTGTATAATAGTGTGTACTCCAATTTTTGCAGTATCTGCAATAACAGCTCTAGCAGGTGTAAATGGATTAAAGTGATGAGTTAATTTATTAAAATCCCGAAATGGATCTTCAGATAGTAGTAGAGCTTTCCCTTCAGGACAATCTACATTTTTATTAATCAATATTATTGTTGCAGCAGACTGAAGTGCTTTGTCATAATATTTAGGATGGTCAACAAAAACAATATCTCCTGGTTGAACAACATGAATTTCATTCATTCCAAAAACAGGAAAAGAAGCATCTCCTACAAAGTCACAATCTAAAATTGCAGCGATATCTTGTAAAGTTTGAGGCTTAGGAAACTTCATTCTATAAAATTACTTCTTTTTTCCATAAATGATTGCTCTAGCAAATAAAAAATGTAAAAATGAAACTTTAGAAAAAAAAACGTCTAACCTATACCCTAACTTGTTTATCCAATTATCATATTTTTTATCTCCAAAAATTTTTAATGAAATATAACCAGTAATTACTGTAAAAAAATCAAAGAAATAATGATCAAAAGTAAATTTACTACGTATTAACTTAAAGTCTTTACCCACTAAGGCATGTTCATCGGGTGTTCTTTCTTTTTTATTGAAAGCTCTATAAATTTTATACAGAGGATTCATATTAAGAGGTTCTAAAAACAAAATTTGTCCGCCAGGCTTTAATACACGATGGATATGGGTTACCGATTGCTCAATATCTAGATGATGAAGTATTGCACCCCCATAAACAACGTCAAAGGTATTGTCATCAAAAGTAAGGTTATTGGCATCCATTAAATGAAATTCTGTCTCAAAGGGCAATCCTTTTGCATTATTAATACCCTTATTAAGTTCTACTTGGGAAATATTAATGCAAGTTAACTTTCTAGGTTTTACTCTACCTTTAATCCATGAAATCCATGAATGAGAACCAATCTCCAAGACATTTTTATCTTGAAATGTTGGAATTAATTTATCGAAAATTTTGGCTTCACGCTTATAAGAATAATAGAAAGAATGCCTGCGTAATTTCTTAATTTTAGTACGATCTAATTTATTTTCGTCCCAATATTCTGCTTCTGTTTTGGCAATTTCCTCATTAGTACGTGTAGGAGCACTCATTATTCTTTTATACGCTCTTGATATTGTCCTTTTTCTGTATCAATTCTAATCTTATCACCTTCATTTATAAACAGAGGTACATTTACTTCAGCTCCTGTTTCAACAGTTGCTGGTTTAGTTGCATTTGTAGCGGTATTGCCTTTTACTCCTGGTTCGGTTGCTGTAACTTCAAGTATAACGTGAGCAGGTAAATCTACAGAAAGTGGTGAATTATCCTCAGTATTTATTAAAACCGTTACTATTTCTCCTTCCTTCATTAACTCAGGAGTGTCTAACGCTTCTTTTAGTAATCTAATTTGAGAATAGTCCTCGGTATTCATAAAGTGGTACCATTCACCCTCATTGTATAAAAATTGAAACTTATGTGTTTCAACACGTACATCATCTATTTTATGCCCTGCTGAAAAAGTATTATCAACTACTTTACCTGTTGTAACACTTTTTAATTTAGTTCTAACAAAAGCTGGTCCTTTACCAGGCTTTACATGTAGAAATTCTATAATTTTATAAATATCATTATTGTAATGAATACATAATCCTTTTCTAATATCTGAACTTGTTGCCATTGTTTTTTTTCTCGTTAATTAATTATTACTGAAATACCCTTTCATTATTCCTCGTTTTGAGTTCTTTATAAATTGAAGAATCTCATCTCGCTCTGGAGTTGCTTCCATTTCTGCTTCAATAATTTCGGCAGCTTGGGTATTATTATAGTTCTTTTGGTATAAAATTCTATAAATATTTTGAATCTCTTTAATTTTTTCAGGGGTAAATCCTCTTCTACGCAATCC
>CAYGMB010000224.1:925-1420 GCA_964350765.1 uncultured Flavobacteriaceae bacterium | reverse complement strand
GAGCAGCTTTTACATAGGGAGGAACATCTTTACGGACTAATGAACCACCGGTTACAAAAGCATGATTTCCAATCATACAAAATTGGTGTACCGCTGTCATACCTGCAAGTACAACATGATCACCTACTGTAATATGACCTGCAAGTGTACTGTTATTAGAAAAAATACAGTTATTACCTACAATACAATCGTGAGCAATGTGGCAGTATGCCATAATCCAACAGTTTTTACCAACAACTGTTTTTCCTCTATCTGCCGTTCCTCTATTTATGGTAACATACTCACGTATGGTAGTACCGTCTCCAATTTCGGCAGTAGTATCTTCATCATTAAACTTTAAATCCTGCGGAATCGCAGAAATCACTGCCCCTGGAAAAATATTACAGTTTTTTCCTATTCTGGCACCTTCCATTATTGTAACATTAGAACCAATCCAAGTTCCTTCTCCAATAACAACATTACTATGAATGGTTGTAAAAGGTTCTATTACAACAT
>CAYGMB010000224.1:0-915 GCA_964350765.1 uncultured Flavobacteriaceae bacterium | reverse complement strand
ACAACATTTTTGGCAATTTTGGCTCCAGGGTGTACGTATGCAAGTGGTTGGTTCATCTATGTGTTTTTAGTTTTTACAATTTGAGCCATAAGCTCTGCTTCGGTTACCAGTTTATTATTTGCATAGGCATTGCCTTGCATATGGACTATCCCTCGTCTAATAGGTGTTATTAATTCTAATTTAAAGAACAGAGTATCTCCTGGATTTACCTGTTGTTTAAATTTTACATTGTTTATTTTCATAAAAAATGTAAGATAATTTTCAGGGTCTGGAACTGTACTCAATGCTAATATACCTCCAGTTTGTGCCATTGCTTCTACAATAAGAACTCCTGGCATTACTGGAGCGCCTGGAAAGTGACCTACAAAAAATGGCTCATTCATAGTCACATTCTTAAGCCCAACAACATGTGTGTCGCTTAATTCTAAAATCTTATCAACTAATAAAAATGGTGGTCTATGCGGAAGCATATCCATAATTTGATTTACATCCTTTACAGGAGTTTTTGATAAATCATATTGTGGCACTTTATTTCTACTTTCAAGTTTAATTAACTTAGAAAGTTTTTTAGCAAATTGAGTATTTACGTAATGACCCGGTTTATTAGCAATTACTTTACCTCTTATTCTTGTGCCTACTAGTGCTAAATCACCAATTACATCAAGTAATTTGTGTCTTGCAGCTTCATTAGGATAATGTAAATTTAGATTATCTAATATACCATTAGGTTTTACTGAAATTTCATCTTTACCAAAAGCTTCACGAAGCTTTTCCATAGTTTGAGGCGACAGCTCTTTATCTACATAAACAATTGCGTTATTTAAGTCTCCTCCTTTTATTAAACCATGCTCCAAAAGCATTTCAATTTCATGTAAAAAACTAAATGTCCTTGCGTCTGCAATTTCTTTCTTAAAT
>CAYGMB010000223.1:0-4110 GCA_964350765.1 uncultured Flavobacteriaceae bacterium | reverse complement strand
GAGATTTTAATTCACTTTCTTCAAATCCATTTGTTGCTAAAATTGCAATCCTCTTTTTCATGTTATGTGTTTTTAAATTAATATCTACTACAAAATTAAATTTATTGATTCTCAATTATCGTTATAGCCTTATTAAACTATACCTCTAAAAGGTTAAGGTTGTATTAATGAATTTTGATAAAACGCTTTTTTCTTAAACTCCTCTTAAAATTGTTTATATTTAATAAACCAAAACCAATTAATTATGACAACAACACACAAACCCAATACAGCTTTTTGGATTATTGCTGTATTAGCATTACTATGGAACTTAATGGGAGCTGCTAACTTTTTAACCTCAACATTTATGGCAGATGCCATGAAAGAAGTGGCTACTCCAGAACAAATAGGACTAATGGAAGCTTTACCATCTTGGTACACAATTGTTTTTGGAATCGCAACCATAGCTGGTGTATTAGGATGTATTATGCTTCTAGCGCGTAAAAAACTCGCTGTAGGATTGTTTTTAATATCACTTATCGCTGTATTAATCCAAATGGGATATTGGTTATTTGCAACAGATGCAATGGATGTGATGGGGCCTCAAGCTGCTATCATGCCTATGATAGTAATAGCAATTAGTATTTTCTTATACTTTTATAGCAAAGGTGCTACCCAAAAGGGATGGTTTAGTTGATTTACGATTTTAGATTTTAGAAGTATAGTTTTTTAGCTTAAAAAGCTATACTTCTAAAACTTTATAATGCTTGATTTTAAAGCCATTTCTTTCGCTTAAAGTAGTAGAGCATCGCAAAAAATACTATAATCATTGCTCCCCAAAGTACAAAGTATCCATACTTAAATTGAAGTTCTGGGATGTATTCGAAATTCATTCCATAGATACCTGCCATAAAGGTAAGAGGGATAAAGATAGATGCCATAATAGTAAGTACTTTCATGACCTCATTCATTTTATTACTTATGGTTGTCATATACATGTCCATAAGTCCCCAGATCATATCACGATAAATTTCAACACTTTCTGAGACTTGTATAATATGGTCGTATAAATCTCTAATGTAGTTTTGTGTTCTTTCTACAATTAAAGGTGTTTCGGTTTTTTCAAGTCTATTAATAACTTCTCTTAAAGGAATAACTGCACGTCTAATACGAAGAATTTCTTTTTTAAGCATTTGTATTTCTTGTACCAAATCGTCTCCTGGAGAGCCTTCAAACAACTCATCTTCAATTTGTTCAATCTTAGTCATCATTACTTCGATAACATTAAAGTAGTTATCTACTACAGCATCGAGTAAAGCAAACATTAAGTAGTCTGCTCCATAAGTTCTAATCTTTCCTTTTTTATTTGCCAATCGTTCTCTCACACTATCAAACACATCTCCATCTGCCTCTTGAAATGTAGTTACGTAGTTGTGCCCCATTATAATGCTCACATGTTCGTTTACAAAAACACCCTCCTCATTGTAATGTAGCATTTTAAAGACTATAAAAAGATAATCGTCATACTCATCCATTTTGGGGCGTTGGTTTGTAGTCACAATGTCTTCTTGAACCAATGGATGAAGATTATAATATTCTCCTAGCCTTTCTATTTCTTTTGTATTACTTAGACCATTTACATTTATCCAAGTAATATTATCTGAAGATTCAAAAGCAAAAGCGTCCTCAATATTTTCAGTATCAATACGATTGTAGTGATCTTTTGAAAAATCTATAATTTCTAACTTAGTAACTTGATTATCCTTCGTTCCCTTATACGTTACTGCTCCAGGTATTTCATTTTTATTTTTTAGCTTTCCAATTATTGGTGCTTTTCTTTTTTTTCTCTTAACCATAAATAAGAAATTTAATTACTAAGTTATATATTTTAAATTTACATTTTACAAATCACTTTTAAAATTGAATTATAAATACCCTTTTGAATATCACTTAAAAAGTCATTTACTTATTGGATTTGGTCTAGCTTTATGGATTTTTGTATTTCTATATTTCACAGAACCATTAGATGTAAATGAGTTTGGTCCTAATGAAAAGCTTATTTATCTTCCTTTATATGGATTGGTGGGTGCACTAGCGTATTTAATTATATTACCTTTTCAATCGTTTTTATATCGAAAAAATCGTGGGAATTGGTACCTACAAAGTGAATTCTTATTTACCCTATTGTTTGTTGTTTTTGGTTTACTTGTTACAAGAAGCGTGTACCTGTATGTAATTATTGCTGGTGAGCCTAACCCTTATTCACTATGGTATTTTATAACCTCCATCTTTTTGCCAGCTATTAGTACCATCTTGCCAATAGTACTAATTGGTCGTTTTGCCTTTGGCAAATACAGAGAAAAGAAGATTGAAGACAGTAAAATTGAAATCACAGGAGAAGGAACTTACGAAGGTCTGCGTCTTGAGTTAAAAGAGCTAATTGCCATTAAAGCAGACGATAATTATGTTGAAGTATTTTTTGAGCAAGGAGGTAATCTAAAAAAACAACTCATTAGAAACAGACTTTCTAAGGTTAGTGACGATCTTCCAGAACTATTAAAAACTCATCGTTCTTATTTAGTTAATCCAATTCATTTTAGACAATGGGTTACTCAAAATGGAAAGCTTTCTATGCGTGTTTCTCATGAAATAGAAATACCTGTTTCAAGAACTTTTGCTACAAGTGTAAAAGAAGCTATACAACTCACCACAAAATAGCTGCATTTAGCCCCAAAGCACCATATATATTGGTCTTATCTTTTTTTTCTGGAATATGTTTGTTTCAGAAATAATTTAAAAACCATGTATTATGAAAACGCTATTTACACTTTTAGTATCAATTTTATCAATCACATTTAGCACTTCTCAAACTGATGTTTGCGACTGTAAAAAAGATTTAGACTTTGTTGTTGAGAAAATGAAAACCATGCCATCTTATAAACAACAAATTAAAAAAGAGAAAAAGGAAGAAATCTTTAACAAAAAGTATTTAGAACTAAGTAAAACTTTAAACGAACCTATTTCTGTTTCTAAGTGTTATATACTATTAAATAAAATGATGAATGTTGTATTAGACAATCATGCTAAAGTTTATGACAACTCTATTTATTTGACACCCGAAGAGTATAAAAATCAAAAAACACTTTCAGGTTTCTTAGCTTCAGATAAATACACTAATCATCCTAAAACCAATCGAAATCTCGCTCAACTTACAGAACAACTGAAAAATAAACCATTTGAAAACATTGAGGGTATTTACACCTATGATTCTGAGCAAAAAGTAGGTATATATCAAGTTTCAGATACAGAATATGAAGTTGTTGTGCTTGAAACAGAAAAAAAGGTATGGGAGCCTGGACAAATTGTAATGTACTTGGAGAATGTAGAAAATAACAGATATAACATTGCAAGATTTAAAGAAATAGGGAGAGGTATGTTGTATGGAAAAGGAATTTTAAATGAAAACGGTAGGTTGTGGGATTTAAGAAAAGATGTTTCGTTAAAAGATTTTTCTCAGGCTAATTACACCGATAAAAATTGGGTGTTTGAAGAAATTAACGACACTACTCAATATTTATACATGGGAAGTTTTAGTAACAGAAAAGAAAATGTAAAAGCATTTAAAGAGTTTTACAGCAAAATGAAGACAGAGTTAACCGCTCCTAATGTAATTATAGATTTAAGAACAAATACTGGAGGAAACTCAAAGTACTCAGACCCTTTTATCAAACTTCTTAAGAAAATTAATGCTAACGTATTTGTAATTACAAACTCCTTTACAGCGAGTAATGGAGAACAGTTTACAGTAAAACTAAAAGAACAGCTTAAAAATGTTACTCATGTTGGACAGAGCACAATGGGAGCTATTGCTTATGGAACAAACTATGGAAGGACTTACCAAACACCAAGTGGTAATTTTAAAATCCTACCTACAGATATGGACTTTCACAATAAATTTTTTGAATACGAAATAAAAGGAGTTACTCCAGATGTTGTTTTGGATTTTAGTAGTGATTGGGTAGAGCAAACAATAAAGCTAATGAACTTAAAGTTATAGCGTTTTCTGAAACATAGTAAATTTTCAGAAAAAAAATCCCGCTACTTTTACAGTAGCGGGATTTACCTTATTCG
>CAYGMB010000222.1:0-4125 GCA_964350765.1 uncultured Flavobacteriaceae bacterium | reverse complement strand
GGAACTATTTTGCACTTAAGGGTGATTATTTTGTTGTGGGAAAGTTGCTTGGTACTACTTCATTGGGGTTTTATAGTAAAGCATATGGACTTATGAATATTCCAAATAATATATTAGGTAGAGTCCTAAATACAGTTCTTTTTGCAAATTATTCTAAACACCAAGATGATAAATATTTTTTAACCAAAAGTATTAGAAAAGGAATTACATTACTGTTTTTTATTATTGGTCCAATTACCATAATTGCTATAGTACTGGCAAAAGAGATTGTACTTTTGTTATTGGGTGAACAATGGATTGATGCAATAGCACCATTTAAAATTTTATGTTCAATAATCGTATTTAGAATTGGGTATAAAATATTTGGCACTTTTTTAAAGAGTACAGGGCAAGTAAAAAAGTTTGCTAGAATTCAGTTTATGTATTTTGTAGCAGTCGTTTTTGCTTCATTACTAGGTTCTTATTATGGTATAGAGTATGTGGCTATTGGTACGAGCTTAGCTGTAATACTTATGTTTTTTATGCTCTTATATGAAACAATTAAACAATCTAACTATAAGTTCAGAGAGTTTGTAACTATGGTTTTTTACGCTCTCTTATATTGTATTATAGTAAGTATTTTACCAGTTATCACTTATTATTTATTACTTTCTACTTTAGATTCAATATTGCTAAAATTTATTATAACAAGTACGGCAATGTTATTTTCGATGTTATTCGTTATAATGAACAAAAAAATAATGAAGAGTTTGGGAGCATCCGTAGTACACAGAGAGATCTCAAGTTACATCAAAAAAATAGGCTTCAAATAAAATGCATTCAAGAATAAAAAATTATATAAAAAAAGTAAAAGTTAGAAGGCAAATTAGGCGCCATGACAATATTGCAATTTTATACCATCATGTAGGACAACCTGTTGGCTTTACATCTAAATTTCATTCTGTAACACAAAATAAGTTTATTTCTCAAATCAATTTTTTTAAGAAATACTGGGAATTTGTTGATGAAGACACTTTTTTTGAAAAAGTAACAAATAATGAAAAGGGATATGCTGTTTTAACCTTTGATGATGGCTACAAGGATACTTTTTTAAATACACTCCCTTATTTAGAAGAAAATAAAATTCCATACACGTATTTTATTAACAGTTGTAGTATTATTAATAAATGGATGTGGCGTGATTTGTTGAGGTGGATTATAGACAATGACCATTTGGAAAAGCTTTTGGAAATTACTACTTGGGAAATAGATAAAGATAAATTACTGCAAAACACAAAAAATCCAGATATTTTTCCTTCTAAGAAAGTAGTTAAGATTCTTGAAGTTTTAATTAAAAAGCATCCTTCAATACTAGATTCTTTTAAAAAATTAGACTTATACATTAAAGAAGATGACATTAAAAAGTTTAATTCATTCACTTATGGAAAGGTTGGAAACCATACCTCAAACCATTATGTGCTATCAACATTGTCAAAAAATAATATTGAAGAAGAAATTACTAGTAATACTTCATTTATAAATATGCTTGTTAACGAACACAAAATTGCAAATTCTTTTAGCATGCCTTTTGGTGGAGAAAGTACTTTTAACGATACTGTTATTAGTACACTTATAAATAATGATTTTAAGTATTTATTTATTTCAGGTTCTTCTTCTTACTTTAAAAAACAATCAATTTTTTGTTTCAAAAATGGATTGCCAACAATTGAAAGAGTTTTACCTAAAGAATATTTTTAATTTTTAATAGAATAATTGATATAATATATTTTATGAGGAAAATAATCATATATATTGCCAGAAAACTTCTTACTGATAGAAAAGAGAAGAATGATTTTTTTCAAAATTTAGAATCAAAAAACATAAAGTCTAATCCTATTAAGGATGAACCTATTTTTTTTACTGGTACAGGTAGAAGTGGGACACATTTTTTGGCTACTATTTTTCAAGAACATAAAAAAACCTTTACAACACATCTTGATACCGTAAACAAACCTGTTGGCGATGCTTTTGAAGCATATACGCAATGGTATAAACTACCTATTTCACATCAAGGCTTTCTTAATTCTAGAATGCATTTAATTAATTTAGCAACTTTAAAAGATAAAATATACATAGAATCAAATCCTCTACTAGCATTTTCTTTAAGAGATTTATTTAAAAGTTTTAATGGTAAGTATGTAATTGTTTTTAGAGAGCCAAGAAAAGTAGTAGAGTCACATTATAGAAAAGGTTGGTATAAAAATACCAGAAACTATAATGACGAATTTTCACCTGGCTTTGAATATTTTCACAAAAGACCTAATCACTTTTTTTCAAGAATTACTCCAAATGATAAAGAGGAATTTAATCAATGGAACAATATGTCAAGACTGGGTAAAGTTTCTTGGATGTGGGCTGTGACCTATAAAAGAATTTTTGAAGATTTGGCATATATACCTAAAGAGAGTATTTACTTATTAAACATTAATGATTTTAATTTTGAATCTTATAAAGAGCTATGTTCATTTTTAAGTCTTGATAATGTTCTAGACAAAAATACTTTCGATAAAATTGTAAATAAAAAACCTGGAAAGGGGACCTCTAATAAAGTTAAATGGTCCGAGCAATCTAAAAAAGAATTTAATACTTCAATTAGTACTATTTTGCCAAATATTCCATCAAATTGGAATGTTGAACATTGGCTGTTTAAAAATCATCAAGGTTGAGAAAAATAGTTTATATAGCAGATGCGGAACTCCCATCTAAAAGAGCAAATTCTGTAAATATTGTAAAAATGTGTGAAGCATTTTCAGAGTTAGGGAATGATGTCGAACTTATTATTTTTTCAACAAATAAAACAAAGCAAGTAGCAGTTAGTAAAGTATTTGAGAATTATAAAGTAAATACTCCTTTTAAAATAAAGAGAATCCCTTTACTAATAATTCCTGGAGCTTCAATTATCTATTCCATTGCAGTATTTTTTTCTACATTATTTCAAAAAAACAAAAAACAAAAATTATTTTTAGGAAGATCTCTTTTTTCCTTAGCACTCCTTACCCTATTGAGAGTGCCTATAATTTTTGATCTTCACGGCCAAGTATGGCAAAAGAATAAATTAAGAAAAATAGCTATAAAAAGAATCGCTAGTTCTTCCTATACAGAAAAAATAGTTTTCAATTCTCCCCAATTATTAGAGATTTTTAAAAATGATTTTGAAAAGACAATCAACGATAATATCAAATTAATTGCAGCTCAAAATGGGGCATCAATACCGAAAAATATAAAACCTTTCAAGCTAAATAATAATAATAATGGTTTAAACATAGGATATATTGGTTCTTTGCTTAAAGGAAGAGGTATGGAGTTAATTATAGATCTTGCAAGAATGTGCCCATATGAGAGTTTCCATATTGCTGGAGGGACAAAAGATATGATGAGTCAATTTTACGATAATGAGATACCTAATAATATCTTTTTTTATGGTTTCTTATCGCATGATGAAACCTATAATTTTAGAAATGCTTGTGATATTTTGTTAGCTCCATATCAATTTAACGTTTTTGTACCAAGTGGAGAAAATACTGTTGCATTTATGTCTCCAATTAAAATCTTTGAATATATGGCTAGTAAGAAAGCTATCGTTAGTTCAGATTTATCTGCTCTTCGAAATGTTTTAAATGAAAAAAATGCAATACTGGTACATCCAGAAAAAACAACTGATTGGGCTAATGCTATTGAGAAACTAAAATCTGATACTTTAAGACTTTCTGGATAAATATACTTGGGCCGAGAGAGCAAGAAAAATATTATCAAGCTAATGCCTAAATTTAAGCTATTAGTTGAATAAAGTAAGCAATAAAAACCCACTAATACAACAAAATACTATAACTAAAACAGTAACTTTGCAGTATGAATGTAGCTATAATAACTGCCAGAGCTGGCAGTAAATCCATAATAGATAAAAACGTATTTAATGTAGCTGGAAAACCCATGGTACACTATCCCATTCACGCAGCGCAAGAAGCTTCAAAAATTGATATGGTGTTTGTTTCTACAGATGGCGAAGCCATTGCGAATGCCTCAATGGAAGCGGGTGCCACCATTATCCCAAGACCCGATGAATTGGGAGGCGATACCATTAACCAT
>CAYGMB010000221.1:222-4134 GCA_964350765.1 uncultured Flavobacteriaceae bacterium | reverse complement strand
AAAGAGACTCCGCTGGAGTTACTTCGCTAGTGCATCGTTCTACAGACGGTGGAGATACTTGGGCTGTGTTAGGTGCCGCTAATGGATTACCTGCTCCGAATACGCAAACAGGCAGAATAGGAATTGCCATATCGGAGTCTAATCCAAATGTTGTCTATGCTAGATACACAACAAATGAAATTACAAATGTTTTTGATGCTATTTATAAATCCACAGATAGTGGCGATACCTGGACAGAAATTAATACAGCAGCTATATCAAATATTGATTTTTCTTTTGGTTGGTACTTTGGAAATATTAGAGTAAATCCTCAAGATGAAAACGATATAATTGTGTTAGGACAAACACTAGCAAGAAGCACAAATAGTGGAAATTCATGGCAGTTTATAAATGGTATGCACGTAGATCATCATGCTATGGAATTTTCTAGAAATAATCCAAACTTTTTGTTGGCTGGTAACGATGGAGGAGCATATATTTCTACTAACGGTGGAACATCTTGGACTAAATTTGAAAACCTGCCTATTACACAGTTTTACAATATTGAAGTTGACAATTTAGCTCCCAATGGAATTTATGGTGGTACACAAGACAACAATACCATACGAACTCTAACGGCAGGAAGTAATGATTGGAACGCAATCTGGGGAGGAGATGGATTTCATGTAAATGTAGATTATGATGACAATAATTTTATCTACGTAGAATCTCAATTTGGTAATTTAGGTCGCTCTACCGATGGAGGAAACACATTTACCAACGCTACCGCTGGAATTGATGGAAATGATAGGACAAACTGGAATACACCAGTAATTATCTCTCCGTTTGATAGTGAAAAGGTATACTATGGAAGTAACAAGCTTTATATTTCTGATAGAGCTGTATTTTGGAATGCAATAAGTCCAGATTTAACAAATGGACAACACCCTAGTGGAGCTGGTTCTTACGGAACGCTAACAGCTATTGCTCCCTCGTATAATAATCTAGATGTAATATATACTGGAAGTGACGATGGAAATGTAAACGTCACTTTTAATGGTGGAACTACGTGGACTAACATTAGTAATACCTTACCAAATAGATATGTTACTTCTATTGCAATTTCTCCTAGCGATGATAATACAGCTTATGTAACATTTTCTGGGTTTAGTGAATTAGATTACACACCTCATGTATTTAAAACTACAGATGGTGGTCAAAACTGGACAGATATTTCTAGCAATCTACCTAGCATCCCTGTAAATGATATTATTATTAAAAGAGATGAAAGTACTTTGTTTGTAGCAACAGACCTAAATGTTTGGGCTTCCACTAATGATGGAGCATCATGGACGATAGTAGGAAACAATTTGCCTCTTACAATAATTCGAGATTTAAAAATTCATGAGCCTACTAATACGCTGTATGCAGGAACGTTTGGGCGTTCTATTCATAGTTATGATTTAAATGGATTGGTATTAGGCATTGATGATGAAACTGTGAGTGGCTCTGGAGTAATGCTTTATCCAAACCCAACAGAAGGTGAATTTAATATTAAATTTCATGAGAATATTGATATTGAAATATCAGAAATTCACATATATAATATAAAAGGAGAATGTGTAAAGAGCTTTCCAATTAATGGATTGCCATCATCTCGGAAAATCACCTTAAACTCTCAGGGATTAGCTAGTGGAACTTATGTATTACAAATTAAAAGTAATCTACCAACAGTTTCAAAGAGGTTATTAGTTAAGTAATTATCGTACTAACTTTTTATATTTGATTCGCTTTGGTAATAAATCTCCGCCAAGGCGTTTCTTTTTATTTTCTTCGTATTCACTAAAACCTCCTTCAAAGAAATATACTTGGCTATTACCCTCAAAGGCTAAAATATGGGTACAAATTCTGTCTAAAAACCATCGGTCGTGGCTAATCACTACAGCACATCCAGCAAAATTTTCTAACCCTTCTTCTAGAGCTCGTAGGGTATTTACATCAAGATCATTAGTAGGTTCATCTAGCAATAACACATTCCCTTCTTCTTTAAGTGTCATAGCAAGGTGTAGTCTGTTTCGTTCTCCTCCAGAAAGTAGATTTACTTTCTTGTTCTGTTCACTTCCGCTAAAGTTAAAGCGACTTAGATACGCTCTAGAGTTTACTTGTCTTCCTCCCATCATAATCAACTCTTGGCTATCACTAAAATTTTCCCAGATGGTTTTATTATTATCAATATTAGAGTGCGATTGATCTACATAAGCAATTTTCGCTGTTTCTCCTACTTCAAAACTTCCCTTATCAGGAGTTTCTTCTCCCATAATCATTTTAAAGATTGTGGTCTTTCCTGCTCCATTAGGCCCTATTACACCAACAATACCTGCTTGCGGTAAAGTAAAGTTTAAATCTTCATATAATAGCTTATCGCCAAAAGCTTTAGAAACCCCTTTCGCTTCAATAACATTAGTTCCTAATCGAGGTCCATTAGGTATATAGATTTCTAATTTCTCGTCAAGCTGTTTTTGGTCTTGACTCATTAGTTTATCATAATTCTTTAAACGCGCTTTTTGTTTTGTTTGTCTTCCTTTGGCTCCTTGGCGTACCCACTCTAACTCTCGTTCTAAGGTTTTTTGACGTTTGGATGCAGTTTTACTTTCTTGTTCCATTCTCTTTGACTTCTGATCTAACCAAGAAGAATAATTACCTTTCCAAGGGATTCCTTCTCCTCTATCCAATTCTAAAATCCAACCTGCTATATTATCTAAGAAGTATCTATCGTGTGTAACTGCAATTACAGTTCCTTTGTATTGTGCGAGATGGTGCTCTAACCAATGTACACTTTCTGCATCCAAGTGGTTAGTAGGCTCGTCTAAAAGTAATACGTCAGGTTCTTTAAGCAATAATCGACATAAAGCAACACGACGCCTTTCACCTCCAGAGAGCACTCCTATTTTTTTATCAGCTTCTGGAGTACGTAATGCATCCATAGCTATTTCTAATTTAGTGTCTAATTCCCAGGCATTGGCTGCATCTATCTCATCTTGCAATTCTGCTTGCCTTGCCATTAATTTTTCCATTTTATCTGGGTCGCTATATACTTCCTCTAACCCAAACATGTCATTAATTTTGTTATATTCTTCAAGAATAGCAACTGTTTCTGCAGCACCTTCCTTCACAACCTCCATAACAGTCTTTTCATTATCCAGTTGTGGTTCTTGTTCTAAATAACCCACAGTATATCCAGGTGCAAAAACTACATCTCCTTGATAGTTTTTATCTACTCCAGCTATAATTTTAAGTAAAGTAGACTTACCACTTCCGTTAAGACCCAAAATTCCAATTTTAGCTCCGTAGAAAAAACTTAGATATATATTTTTAAGTACTGGAGTTTGTGCGCTCTGAAACGTCTTAGTGACTCCAGACATCGAAAAGATTACTTTTTTATCGTCAGACATAATTAATTTTTGGTATTATATGTAAATTGTATAGAATATTCTAAGCTCTTCTGGCTATTTACAATTTTGTATTTCAATTTTAAACTCTTCCCTTTAATGCATTAAACACCCATGCAATAGCAAAAAAGCCTAAACCAACTGCTGCAAACCCCCAGCCAGCTACATCATCATACCTAAATGCTCCAAGTGCAATTAATAAGCATCCAACAAGGATCATTATAAAGGTAGCCCAAGCCAAAACTGTATTCTTATTCATCATTGTATATGTTTTTATGGCAACTTTTTAAGTTCAAAACACTTTAAACTTAAAAACTGGGCTTTCCGCTATATCACAGAAAAGTTTAAACTTTTCTGCGGATGCCGCTGCAATCCCTGTTGCGTATTATTTCAAATTACAAAAGAAACAAATATCGTGAATTAATCTATTTTTTCGATATAAATTAGGAGAAGCTTAACCAAGAAAAAAGGTAGCTTTTCGTAT
>CAYGMB010000221.1:0-212 GCA_964350765.1 uncultured Flavobacteriaceae bacterium | reverse complement strand
TAGTAAATGGATATAAACTTCAATAAAAACGAAGATCACAATAAATTATTAGTTTCAGAATTAAAAAGAAAACTAGCAAAAGTTAAACTTGGTGGTGGTGAAAAGCGAATTGAAAAGCATCATGCTAAGGGAAAAATGACTGCTAGAGAACGTATAGATTACCTACTTGATGATAAAAAATCTTCTATTGAAATTGGAGCATTTGCCGGTGA
>CAYGMB010000220.1:382-4156 GCA_964350765.1 uncultured Flavobacteriaceae bacterium | reverse complement strand
ACGACCTCCTGAACCACAATCAGGCGCTCTAACCAACTGAGCTACAACCACCATAAACGCTTCAATAAACCTAAAGCGGGTGCAAATATACTTTAAATAGTGTGTTTGCGCAATATTTATTTTTAAGAATTTTAGATTAAATCATACAAAGTTTGTACTGCAACAAATCGCTCGACAGTAAATCCCTCTGCATGCTCAACTCCAATTAATCTTCCTAAATCTTGAGCTCTATAGGTTAAACTATCTTTAAAGTTAGTGCTAGAAATAGGCGTCTCTGGTTCTTTAGAACTAGTACTATGAGATTGACTTTTAGATGCTAAAACTGCTTCTAATTTTTTGTCTAGATATCCCGAAACATCAACTACAAAATCTGGCTCTATGTTTTTCCATTGTATGTAGTGATATACATGCTTAGGTCGCCATTTGGACTGAGAACTTCCGTTTAAAGAAGTTTCAATTTTTTGTAATCCACTTAAAAAACATGCGTCACTAGCAAGTTTACTTCCTTTACCATGATCAATGTGTCTATCGTCTATCGCATTACACAATACAATGTCTGGTTGGTATTTTCTAAGCACTTTAATTATCTCAATTTGAGCTTCTTTATTATTTTCGAAAAAACCATCTGCTAGGCCTAGATTTTCTCTTACGGAAACACCTAAAATTTTCGCTGCCTCTGTAGCTTCTTGATCTCTAATTTCAGCAGTACCTCTCGTTCCTAATTCCCCTCGGGTAAGATCTAAGATTCCAACTTTTTTTCCATGAGCTATCTCTTTTGCCAAAGTAGCCGCACAGCCTAGTTCTACATCATCCGGATGTGCACCAATAGCTAAAATATCTAATTTCATACCAGTTCTCTCTTTATAACACTAGCAAGTGCTTGTTCTATATCTTCAATTAAATCTTTAGATTCTTCTATTCCTACAGAAAAACGTAACAATCCATCACTAATTCCTTGTTTACTTCTTTCTTCTGAAGATAATAAAGCGTGAGATGTTTCAGAAGGAGATAGTATTGTAGATTCTACTCCAGCTAAACTCATAGATTGCTTTATTAGTTTTAAAGCCTTCATAAATTGGTTTGCATTTATACTTTCAATTAACTCAAAAGAAAGCATACCGGTATATCCTCGCATTTGCTTTTTTGCGATACCATGATCTGGATGATTTTTTAAACCGGGATAATAGACTTTTTTAATTAACTCATGGGCCTCTAACCACTTGGCTAACTTTTTGGCATTTTTATTTTGAGCTTTTACACGTAGTGCCATAGTTTTCATGCTACGCTCTAGTAACCAGATTGTATAATCACTTAAACTACCTCCAAGGTTTTTTGCAATATTCCAGATTGTATCTATATGCTCTTGGCTTGCAGCCACAGCACCAGCACAAATATCGCTATGTCCTCCCATGTATTTTGTAGCACTATGGATACATATGTCTATTCCAAAATCAATTGGATTTTGATTTATGGGTGATGCAAAAGTATTATCAATCATCGTAATTAAACCTCTCTCCTTGGCTATACTAGAAATCATTTCAAGATCTGTAATCAGCATTAAAGGGTTTGAAGGAGTTTCTATAAATATAACTTTGGTATTATTCTGTATGGCAGTTATAAAATCGTTTCGAGAAAAACCATCTGTAAATGTGTATTCAATTCCAAATTTATGAAACTCTTCTACTACAAAATTATAAGTGCCTCCATAGAGTGTTTTTTGAAGAACCACGTGATCTCCCTTATGTAAAAAAGCAAGCATGCTAGTACTTACAGCTGCCATACCACTACCAAAAATAAGCCCAGCTTCAGCATTTTCTAACGCGGCAACTTTTTTACACAATGCTTCTTGATTTGGGGTATTAAAATAACGAGGGTACCTCTTTACATCCACCCCGTCATACTGGTAAGAACTAGACATAAAGAGTGGTGAGATTGCTCCTTGAAATTGTGTATCCTTAACCTCTCCAACATGAGTGCAAATGGTGTTTATTCCTATTTTATTAGATTTCATAAGTATAAATTTAATCTGCTCTAAGGTACTATTAATTGATGTAATATTGTAACGGCTTGCCTATAAAAAGGGATATCTTTTTTATCTTTACTAAATGAAAACCCTACTAACCAATATTTCACAATTACTACAGGTTCGAGAACCATCAACTCGCATTCTTAAAGGAAAAGAGATGGCAACTTTACCACTAGTAAGTAATGCTTGGATACTGCTTAATGATACTATTATTGAGGACTTTGGAACTATGGAAAACATTCCGCAATTGGATGTAAACAAAACCATAGATTGTAAAGGAAAAACAGTATTACCAACTTGGTGCGACAGTCATACCCACTTAGTGTATGCCGGTAATAGAGAACAAGAGTTTGTAGACAGAATTAAAGGGAAAACCTATCAAGAAATTGCAGCAAGCGGTGGAGGTATTTTAAATAGTGCAAAAAAGCTACAGCAAACAAGTGAGGATGATCTTTATAAACAAGCATCGCAACGTCTTGAGGAAGTAATGCAAATGGGGACTGGTGCAATTGAAATTAAAAGCGGATATGGGCTTACTTCAGAAGCAGAAATTAAAATGCTTCGTGTTGCTAGAAAACTTGGTGCAGACTATAACATAACAATAAAAACTACTTTTTTAGGAGCTCACGCAGTACCAGAAGAATTCAAAAACAATAAAGATGAATATGTAGACCTTATTTGCTCAAAAATGCTACCTGAAATAGCATCAGAAAATCTAGCAGATTACATTGATATTTTTTGTGAAGATGGATACTTCTCTGTAAAAGATACTCTTAAAATCCTTTCTGCGGGAAAGAAATATAACCTGCAAGGTAAAATTCATGTAAACCAATTTAATGCTATTGGTGGTGTTGCCGAAGGTGTAAAACATCAAGCACTTAGCGTTGATCATTTAGAAGTTCTTAAACAAGAAGATATTGATGTTTTAAAAGGAAGCGAGACAATACCAGTAGCACTTCCCTCCTGTTCTTATTTTTTGAGTATTCCTTATACGCCAGGGAGAAAACTTATAGACGCAGGTTTACCATTAGCATTGGCTACAGACTATAATCCAGGCTCTACTCCTAGTGGTAACATGAATTTTGTGGTAGCAACAGCTTGTATAAAAATGAAACTCACTCCAGAAGAAGCCATTAATGCAGCTACTATAAATGGAGCCTATGCCATGGGTTTAAGTAAAACACATGGGAGTATTACTAAAGGAAAATCTGCCTCTTTGATAGTTACAAAAGAAATTCCTTCGTATGGTTTTATACCTTACGCTTTTGGAAGTGACCTTATAGATATGGTTTTTGTTAATGGAAAAAGAAGAAAATGAAAGACTTAAAATTATATTCAAAAAGACAACTCGAAAGCCTAATCGATAAACGTGAGGGAGAAGTGAAATTTGGAGAGAAGGTTCAAACTGTTGAGACTCTAGAAACCCTAGAAAACAAATCTGCCAAATATGTATTATTTGGTATTCCAGAAGATATTGGAGTGCATGCAAATTATGGGAAAAAAGGAGCTAGTGGCGCATGGGAGCAATGCATAAAAAAATTACTCAATATGCAGGCAAATACATACACAAATGCAGAAAACTTATTAGTACTGGGAGAAATTGACTGTAGTGAACAAATGCGCACCGCCTCTCTATTATCACAAGATGGTTCTAATTTTGGAAACGTTATTGGAAAACTAGTAGAAGAAATAGATATTAAAGTATCACAAGTAGTACGTGCTATTATTGCAGCTGGAAAAATTCCTAT
>CAYGMB010000220.1:0-372 GCA_964350765.1 uncultured Flavobacteriaceae bacterium | reverse complement strand
GGACATAACAATGCATTAGGCAATCTTAAAGGAGCTTACGAAGGCACAGGAGCGCCAATAAATGTTATTAATTTTGACGCTCATACAGACTTTAGACCTTTAGAACATAGACATAGCGGCAATGGGTTTAGTTATGCTATGGAGCGGGGGTATATAGACAAATACGTTGTCTTTGGACTCCATAAAACATATACATCTCAAGAAGTCTATAATCGTATGGAGCAATTTAAAAATAGAATTGCATTTTTCTTTTTTGAAGATATCCAACTTCGTGAAAATCCAACTTTTAAAAATGCAGTTAGCATGGCACATAAGTTTTTACTCCCAAAAAAATATGGTGTTGAGTTGAAGGGAAATCTTTTCGACACGATG
>CAYGMB010000219.1:2263-4182 GCA_964350765.1 uncultured Flavobacteriaceae bacterium | reverse complement strand
TCAAAAAAAGAATTAGAGTTTTTACAAGCTGTTTTCGAATATAATTTCACTAAACAATACCAACAATTTTTAATTAACTAAAACAAAATTTCCTGCAAGGTTTTCAAAACCTTGTAGGTATAAAAAATAGATAATCATGAATAAAAAAGCAATCGCAATATTAACTTTAACTTCTACATTATTAATTTCTTGTGGAGGTGATAAAAGAGAAGAAGTAGCAACTTTACCTGCAATTTCTGTAAAAGTAGCTGGTATTTCAGAAGCAGATGCAAGTCCGTACGTTTCGGCTAGTGGTAAAATCGAGGCAGAAAACAGTGCAAATTTAAGTACTCGTATGATGGGTTATGTTACCAAAGTAAATGTAAAAGTCGGACAAAAGGTTACAAAAGGACAATTATTAGTTGCTGTAAATAACACCGATTTACAAGCTAAAAAAGCACAAGTTGACGCTTCTATTATTCAAGCACAAGCCGCTTATAATAATGCGAAAAAAGATTACGATCGTTTCGTGAATTTATTTGCACAGCAAAGTGCTTCGCAAAAAGAATTAGACGATATGACGGCTCGCTACGAAATGGCTAAAGCTGGTTTAGAAGCTGCAAAACAAATGCGAAATGAAATCAATGCTCAATTTGCTTATTCAAATATTTCAGCACCTTTTAATGGAGTTGTGACGAATACTTTCGTGAAAGAAGGTGATATGGCAAATCCAGGGATGCCTTTAGTAAGCGTTGAAGGTGCCAAAAAATTGCAAGTAACAGCGATGGTTTCTGAAAGTGATATTGCTTCAATTACTAACGGAATGAAAGTAAAAGTTTTAGTAAAATCATTAGGAACTGAAGTAAATGGAACAGTAAGCGAAGTGAGTTTATCAGCTAAGAATACAGGAGGACAATACTTAGTAAAAATCGATTTAGATAAAACGGATGCTAAAATCTTATCAGGGATGTTTGTAAATGTTCAATTTCCAGTGGAAAAGAAAGCAAATGTTACTACATCAGATGTGGTTTTAGTTCCAGAAAGTGCATTGGTTAAACAAGGTCAGTTGACAGGAATTTATACTGTTGGAGCAAATAATACAGCCATCTTACGTTGGTTACGTTTAGGAAAAACTTTTGGTAACCAAGTAGAAGTACTATCAGGCTTAAACAATAAAGAACAATACATTGTTTCAGCTGAAGGTAAGTTATTTAATGGAGCTAAAGTCAGTGTTCAGTAAACAGTAATTAGTATTCAGTTTAAAATGTCACACTGAGCTTGTCGAAGTGTCTAACATCAAATTGTAAAAATTATGCAAGAAGGTATTTCAGGTAAAATAGCCAATTTTTTCATCAATTCGAAACTAACCATTTTATTAATGGTAGCGTTGATGATTATTGGATCCTATAGTTCGTTCTTAATTCCAAGGGAAGAAGAACCACAAATTAATGTTCCAATGGCCGATGTTATGGTCATGTATCCAGGAGCAAATCCAAGTGAAGTAGAAAGTAGAGTAGTTAAACCACTTGAAAAAATCATTGGAAATATCAAAGGAGTTGAACATATTCACAGTATGGCATTTAACGGCTATTCGATGATGGTGGTTCAGTTTTATGTAGGTGAAAACAGCGAAGATTCGTATGTGAAATTATACGATGAGTTAATGAAACACCAAGATATGTTCCCAGAAGGTGTAATGCAACCAATGGTTAAAACACGTTCAATTGACGATGTTCCAATGCTTGGTTTAACATTATGGAGTGAAAACTATGATGATTTTCAATTACGTCAATTAGCAGAAGAAGTTACTAATGAAATTGAAAAAGTAAAAGATGTTGCTATAACAAAAGAAATTGGTGGTAGAACTCGCGAACTAAAAGTAGTTTTAGATAAAGATAAAATGGCTGAAAACGGTGTAGATGCACTAAGCATCATGCAAA
>CAYGMB010000219.1:1468-2253 GCA_964350765.1 uncultured Flavobacteriaceae bacterium | reverse complement strand
TTAAAGCAAATAACGGAAGTTAACAATCAGGTTCTTTTGTCCAAAATGATCAGGAATATTTAGTTACTACGGGTAAGTTTTTAGAAAATACTGAAGACGTTGAAAATTTGGTTGTTGGTGTCAATAAAAACATGCCAGTTTATTTAAAACAAGTAGCGACTATCAAAGACGGACCACAAACGCCAAAGAACTATGTTTCTTTTGGATATGGAAAGGCTAATGAAAACTTTAAAGCTCACAATTCTGAATATCCAGCGGTAACTATTTCTGTTGCCAAAGTTAAAGGAGCAGATGCGATGAAGATTTCAGAAAAAATCTTAACACATGTTGAAGAGTTGAAGAAAAACTTAATTCCATCTGATGTTCATGTAGAAATTACACGTAACTATGGAGAAACAGCATCACATAAAGTAGGAGAGTTATTATTACACTTAGGTGTTGCCATTTTAGCTGTTACAATTTTAGTAATGCTGGCTATGGGCTGGAGAGGTGGATTAGTAGTATTCTTCTCAGTTCCATTAACCTTTGCATTAACGTTGTTCAGTTATTATATGTTGGGTTATACCTTAAACCGAATCACTCTTTTTGCCCTTGTATTCGTTGTTGGTATTGTCGTAGACGATAGTATTATCATTGCCGAAAATATGCACAGGCACTTTAAAATGAAGCGCCTACCATTTAAACAAGCGGCTATTTACGCTATTAATGAAGTAGGAAACCCTACAATCTTAGCAACTTTTACGGTTATTGCCGCTATTTTACCAATGGCTTTCGTAAGTGGTATG
>CAYGMB010000219.1:0-1458 GCA_964350765.1 uncultured Flavobacteriaceae bacterium | reverse complement strand
TTCAGTGTTACCTATGGCATTTGTTTCTGGACTGATGGGACCTTATATGAGTCCAATGCCAATTGGAGCGTCAATCGCGATAATGTTGTCTTTATTCGTAGCCTTAACAGTAACACCATATTTAGGCTATCACTTGTTACAAGAAAAAGATGAGCAAGAACATAAAGAAGAACAAGGATTAGAAACATCATGGATTTTCAAAATCTATAAAAAGTTTGAAGAACCATTATTAAATAGTTCAGCGAAAAGGAACTTAATGTTTGCTGTTACCATTTTCTTATTGCTTGGTTCTGTTGCGATGTTCTTTACCAAATCGGTAGCGGTAAAAATGTTACCTTTTGATAATAAAAACGAATTCCAAGTGGTAATTGATATGCCAGAAGGAACAACTTTAGAAAGAACGGCTGCAGTTACAAAAGAAATTGCGCAATATCTTTCAACTGTTCCAGAAGTTGTAGATTATCAAAATTACATTGGAGCTTCTGCACCTATAACATTTAACGGTTTAGTACGTCATTATGATATGCGTGGCGGAAGTAATATGGCTGATATTCAAGTGAATTTATTACACAAAGAAGACAGAGATTTACAAAGTCATGACATAGCAAAATTAGTTCGTCCAGAAGTACAAAAAATTGCAAAGAAATATGGTGCCAATGTAAAAATTGTTGAAGTTCCACCAGGACCACCAGTGTTGTCAACTTTGGTTGCTGAGGTTTATGGACCAGATTATAAACAACAAATTGAAGTGGCCAATCAAGTAAAAGATATTCTTGAAAATACTTCAGACGTTGTTGATATCGACTGGATGGTTGAAGCACCACAAGTAGAATACAAATTAGAAGTAGATAAAGAAAAAGCAATGCTAAACGGAATTGCACCACAACAGGTAGTTGGAAATTTAACATATCTACTTCGTGAGATGCCAGTTTCAAACTTATATGATGAGCGTTCTGTTGATCCTGTTGGAATTGTATTAGCATTAGACGATTCTGAAAAAACATCTTTAGAAGATATTCAAAATTTAAAAATTAAAGGAAGTCAAGGTAATGTTGTTCCAGTTAGTGATTTGGTAAAAGTAAAAGTTGATACCTTACAAACTGCAATTTATCGCAAAGACCAAAAAAGAGTAGTGTACGTTTTAGCCGATATGGCTGGAGCTTTGGAAAGTCCAGTATATGCAATCTTAGGAATGAACGAGAAATTACAAGAAATGAAATTACCTAAAGGTTACGCTGTAAATGAAATTTACATGGGGCAACCTGATTCTGAAAATGATTTTACAGTAAAATGGGATGGAGAGTGGCAAATTACTTTAGAGGTGTTCCGTGATTTAGGAGCTGCTTTCTTAGTCGTAATTATAGTAATTTATATGTTGATTGTTGGTTGGTTCCAAAACTTTAAAACACCAATTGTAATGATGGTTGCAATCCCACTTTCTTTAGTTGGAATTGTATT
>CAYGMB010000218.1:1606-4197 GCA_964350765.1 uncultured Flavobacteriaceae bacterium | reverse complement strand
GGGGTTAAAACACCTTGTATGTTTACACCATCGAATTGAGAAAGTCATTTTATAAAAAATTCGAATTGGCCAATAGAACTCTTTTTATAAAGAACATTCAAAGCGATACATTTTTTATATAAATTTTTAAAAATAATAAGATGGCAAGACAGAAAAGCCTAATTAAAATTGAAGGAACACTAGACGATCTTACCTTTTATAAGGGAGAAAATGGATATCTAGTGCGTCGCAAAGGCGGTGTTGACAAACAACGAATTAACACCGACCCAGCATTTACAAGAACAAGAGAGAATGGAAACGAATTCTCAGGAATTGCAAAAAGTGGTAAAATCTTGAGAAGAACGTTAAACCCTATGCTAAAAAAAGCAAAAGATAATTCTGCTGTAAGTAGGTTAGTTAGTATTTTAAGCAGGGTAAAAAATGAAGACTTAGTTTCAGAAAGAGGAAAGCGTAATGTAGCGCAGGGACTTACCACAACAGAAGGTAAAAATGCGCTTAAAGGCTTCAACTTTAATAAAGAAGCGCCACTAGAAACAGTACTTTTAACAGACTATCAGTTAAATACGACAACTGGAGAAGTGACCATTCCTAATGTAAATCCTACACAAAATGTAGCAACACCTCAGGGTGCAACGCATATAAGCTTTACAACAGCTATTGCCCATGTAGATTTTACAACCGAAGAAAAAAGACTTGAAGTAAGTCCTACTACTACAATTCCAATAGACAATACAACAACAGAGATAGTACTAAGCCCTGTGGTAGGTCCCATAGAAGATGAGAACCTTCTGTTTGTAATACAGATTGAATACTTTCAAGAAATTAACGGAGTACAATATTCCCTAAACAATGGAAGCTATAATGTATTATCAATTTTAGAAGTATTGTAAATATGGGGTTAGGTAAGTAAGTAAGTAGGGCAACCCTAGATTAAAACATATCAACTCGTTGTGCAGAAGCAGTTTTTAATAAAAAAACTCTGTAATAATTAATAAGTAAATATATGTACAACGGGTTGGTATAAATTAATAACAATTGAAAAAGATAAACAGCTAGTAGACATTAAATACCAAAATAAAGGAATTTTAAAACTATAAATAATTGAATATAACATCTCCAAAAAAAGCAAACTAGTATTTAAAAGATAAGAATGCTAAAAATTAAATTGGGCTAAGTAATACCCCCTTTTTTAAGTAAGTGATGAAAACTTTGTTGAGAACTGTACATAACTTCGTTTTGAATGTAGGAAGAGGTCTACTAATTTTATACCACTTTTACTAATAATATTTTTTTTTCAACAAAAACAATAAGTATGATTACAAAGCGGATTTGTGTGTACCCCAGCGATATAGTCGTAATAACAGGTAAAGGGGAACGCTATTCGCGAAAGATAATACAAAACCTAAAAAAAGTACTTGGAAAAGAAAAACACCAAGCTATAACTTTCAAAGAAGCAGCAAAGTATCTAGGAGTAGAAGAAGATTTAATATTTAAAATAATCAACGACATTCCAATTCTTGATACTAGAAAAACCGGCTAAATTCCTATACAACAAAAAATAGCAACTAGTAAATAAAACGGATTAAAGGTTTGAAACTATTAGTTTGAAGTCTTCTTAAAATAATCCCAAGTGTTTTTAAGCCCCTCCTGTACTGAAAATTCTGGATGGTAATGTAGTAAGCTTTTTGCTTTGTCTATATTAGCTAGCGAGTCTCTAACATCTCCTTGCCTAGGAGGACCATAGACAGCTTCTACATTCTTCTCTGAAATACTAACCAAGTTATCCCAAAGTGTATTTAAGCTTATGCGCTCACCATAGGCAATGTTAAAGACATTGTTTACAGCTTTTTCTGAAGCAAAAAAGCCTTTAATATTAGCCTGAACTGCATTTTCTACATACGTAAAATCACGAGTTTGCTCTCCATCACCATTTATGGTTGGTGATTTTTCATCCTTTAATGCCTGCATAAACAAAGGTATAACAGCAGCATAGGCGCCGTTAGGACTTTGTTTTGGTCCAAAAACATTAAAATATCTAAGCCCTATGGTATGTGTATTATAAGTTTTATAAAAAACATCCGCATACAACTCATTTACATATTTTGTAACAGCATAGGGCGAAAGTGGTTTCCCTATAATTTCTTCTTGTTTTGGTAAACTTTTACTATCTCCATAGGTTGAACTTGAAGCTGCATAAATCATTCTTTTTACGCTAGGAGAACTGTTTTGAGCTACTAACATATTTAAAAATCCAGAAACATTTACTTCGTTAGATGTAACTGGATCGTTAATAGAACGTGGAACAGAGCCTAGCGCCGCTTGATGCGAAACGTAATCTATACCTTCCATTGCCTTTTTACAATCCTCCAAGTTTCTAATATCCCCTTGCATAAACTCGAAAGAAGGGTTTGTTTTAAATTCTTCTAGGTTTGCCAAAGAGCCTGTTGCAAGATTATCTAAAACACGAACTTTCTTTGCGCCATAAGTAAGTAAGTATTTGACAATATTGGACCCTATAAATCCAGCTCCTCCAGTAATTAAAAAAGAGAAATTTGATAATTCTTTGGTATGGTATGGTGTTTTATACAATT
>CAYGMB010000218.1:0-1596 GCA_964350765.1 uncultured Flavobacteriaceae bacterium | reverse complement strand
GTTAATCGTGTTTAGTATTTATAAAATTAGATTTCTTTCTAACATGGTTTCTATATCCTAAAAGTAATTTCTTTTCATCTATTAGCAAATCCATAATCTTACTATTTTCCGAAGTAAAGCCTAAACGGACAGCAATAAGATATTGAGTCTCTAATTCTGACAAAGACCCTAATGCAATTGAAATAAAATGCAATAATTCTTTAGTACTCTTTCTTGCACTACACTCTGCAATATTTGAAGTAATAGAAATTGCTGACCTTCTTATTTGCGAAATTAAACCAAAACGTTCATCATCTGGAAAACTAGAAGAAACTTGATAAATTAATTCAACTAACTCAACACCTTTCTTCCAAACATCTAAATCCTTATGATCCATATTAACCTATCTTTTTACTTTTCTCTAGTAACTATTTACTATTTACTATTAAAGCCTACCATCTATTAAGTTTGTATCCAAAAATGCTTTTACATCAAAAACAACAGCTTTATCTGAAGTATATTCTGAAATTTTAAAGTCTTTAAATAGGTCATGCGCTACCGCAAGGATAATAGCATCATAGGTATTAATTAATTCTTCTTGTTTGGTTTTTAAATCAAATCCAAATTCGTGTTTTACCTCTTCAGGGTTTGCCCACGGGTCATAGACATCAACTGTAAGGTTGAATTTTTTAATTTCATCTATCACATCTATCACTTTGCTATTTCTAATATCTGGACAGTTTTCTTTAAATGTTGTTCCAAGAACCAAAACATTTCCATTTTTTACTTTCGCATCTTTTTGAATCATTAACTTAATTACTTCTTGAGCTACGTAATTCCCCATGCCATCATTCATACGTCTTCCAGCAAGAATAATCTCTGGGTTATAGCCTTCTTCTTGGGCTTTTTGAGCTAGATAGTAAGGGTCTACACCTATACAATGTCCTCCAACAAGTCCTGGTGTAAATTTTAAGAAATTCCATTTTGTTGCTGCGGCTTCTAGCACTTCTTGTGTATCTATATTTAGAAGTCTAAAGATTTTTGATAGCTCATTAACAAAGGCAATATTTATATCTCTCTGAGAATTTTCTATAACTTTTGCTGCTTCTGCCACTTTTATAGAGGTAGCAAGATGTGTTCCAGCAGTTATTATAGAAGCATATAAATTGTCAATATAGGTTGCAGCCTCTGGTGTAGAACCAGATGTAACTTTTAAAATTTTAGTAACAGTATGTTTTTTATCCCCTGGATTAATTCTTTCTGGAGAATATCCTACATAAAAATCTGTATTAAATTGTAATCCTGAAACTTCCTCTAGAATAGGTACGCAGATGTCTTCGGTAACACCTGGATATACTGTAGATTCATAAATAACAGTATCTCCTTTTTTGAGTACACTCCCAACAGATTCGCTAGATTTTTCAAGTGGAATTAATACAGGTTGGTTGTATTTATTGGTAGGGGTAGGTACAGTAACGATAAAGACTGTTGCTTCTTTTATATCATCTAAAGTAGCTGTAACTTTTAATCCTACCTCTTTTGTAGAGAGAACTTCTTCTAATTCTTCTTTGGAGACTTCTAGCGTAAAATCATCTGCGTTGTTAAGTTCTGTCACTC
>CAYGMB010000217.1:0-4216 GCA_964350765.1 uncultured Flavobacteriaceae bacterium | reverse complement strand
ACTATAAATTTTTAGATACCGATTCTTATATTGAAAGAAAAGAGAAGCAATCTATTCCCTCTATTTTTGAAACTAAGGGAGAAATATATTTTAGAAAAGCTGAAAAAATTTATTTAGATGAAATATTAAATAATGAAAATTCCTTAGTAGTAGCTACTGGAGGTGGTACTCCTTGTTATGGTACTGTAATGAGTGATCTTAATAAAAGAGAAGATCTTGTTACCATATATTTACAAACAGGGTTAGAGGAGTTAACTAAGAGACTTTATGCTGAAAAAGAACAACGACCGCTTATTTCGCATCTAGATACCAAAACAGATATGCATGACTTTATAAGAAAACACTTGTTTGAAAGAAGCTTTTACTACAATCAAGCTCACAAAAAAGTAAATACTGATGGGCTTTCAGTTAGAGAAATTTCAAAAAAAATAGTATTGCAATTATTCTAAAAAAGCACAGTCTTTCCCTTTTTCAAATACAACTACAACATTTTCATTTAAGGAAGTAGATAAAGAAATACCTTTGTAGTCTGCTTTAACAGGATATTTTTTATGATTCCTATCTACCAGTACGGCAGTTTTAAATTGCTTTAGAGGTACTTCAAGAAAATGTTTCACTCCATATATTAAAGTTGTCCCGCTGTGTAAAACATCATCAACTAGAAGTAGCGACTTATTTTTATAATCATTAACATCCAAGCTTGTCTTAATGGTATCTGTCGGCTTTTTTTTATTTATTGTTAACTCACATAAAGTAACCTTAATGGGAGATATTTTTTCGACTTCCGCTTTTATTTTTTTTGCTAGAATAAAGCCATTCTCTTTAATACCAGCAATTATTATTTCTTTTTCAGTAACATTGGCTTCATATACTTGATAGGCAATTCTCTTAATTTTATGAGTAATTTGCTTTTTATCTAGTATTACTGCTGAAGTAGAATTCATAAATTAGCTTTTTTCAAATATAGTAATTACTCTTCTTCTGTATTGGTAAAATTCTCAAGGTCTCTACGATCTTTCTTTGTAGGTCTTCCTTCTCCTCTTTTTCTGTAATATGATTTTGTGTATTGAAGTAACTCAATACTTTCAAAAGCTTCTTTGGGAGTAGTGTCTTTTCTATACAAGTCTACTAGCTTGGCTCCCACACGACTTTTGGGCAAATCTAAGACCTCTAGTTGATAGTTAATTTGATTTTTACGTACTAATATCTCATCACCTGGAAAAACATCTCTAGCTGGTTTTACAATTGCTTTATTTACTCTAACCGAACCTTTTTTACAAGCTTTGGAAGCTATGTTTCTAGTTTTGTAATATCTAGTTGCCCATAAATATTTATCAATACGCATGTAATTGTTATAAAAAAACTTCGTTATTAAAGAAAGCAAAAATAACTTAAAATCGTATCTTTCGCCCTCAAAAATTTAGTATGAAAAAAGTAATTTATTTAATCACTATTTGTCTTACGTCAATTGTGTTGTTTAACTCATGTAATAATGATGATGATGGTCCAGAAACTGTTCCTTTGAGAGATAGAACTGAAGAGGCTGTGGCTGCTCAATTAGAAATAGAAGAGTATTTAGAAACACATTTTTACAACTATGAGGATTTTGAAAATCCTTCTGCAGAATTTGATTTCAGAATAGTTTTTGATACAATAGCAGGTGATAACTCTAATAAAATTCCACTAATCGAGCAAGTTAACTCAAAAATGGTGAGAGATAGAGTAGAAGAGGGATTAATGTACAAGCTATATTTTTTAAAGGTTATACAAGGTGGAGGGGTTTCACCCAACTTCCCAGATATTGTAAATAATACATACGAGGGTAGATTGTTAGATAATACCCTTTTTGATTCTAGTACAATTCCAGTTCGTTTTGATTTAACAAATGTTATTAACGGATATCAAGACATAGTGAAAGAATTTAATGGAGCAAGTAATATTATACAAAACCCAGACGGCTCCTTAGATTTTGAAGATTTTGGAGTTGGAGCCATGTTTATTCCTTCTGGTCTTGGTTATTATGGTTCTGGACAAGGGTCTATTATTGACCCTTATGACCAATTAATCTTTACATTTCAGCTTTATACTGTAGAGGCTGGAGATCAAGATAATGATGGAGTCTTATCTATTAATGAAGATTTAAATGACAATGGTTTTGAAGAAGATGATGATACTGATGAAGATGGTCTACCTAACTATTTTGACAATGATGATGATAATGATGGTATACTTACCAGAAATGAAATTGAAATAGATGATGAGGGCAATGTTACATTTCCAGATGTAGATGGAGACGGCACTCCAGATTATCTAGATAGCGATAGCTAAAAATTACATTTTTCGCATAATTAAAAGCCTCAAACAAAACTGTTCGAGGCTTTTTTTAGATTTGGTAACATCATTTTTCTAACTAACAATGATGTGCAAAAATGTAATTTACTTACGTGCTATAGCTCGCCTTGCAGCTTTAACAATAGCAGTAGCATTTAAACCATATTTTTCCATTAGCTGCTCTGGAGTACCAGATTCACCAAAGGTATCATTAGTAGCTATAAATTCTTGAGGAGTTGGGGTTTCTTTTGCTAAGACTCTTGCTACACTTTCACCGAGACCACCTAGGTAATTATGCTCTTCGGCAGTAACAATACATCTTGTTTTTGAAACGCTATCAAGTATTGCTTTATTGTCTAGAGGCTTAATTGTGTGTATGTTTAAAACTTCGGCAGAGATTCCTTCTTGGTGTAAAACTTCTGCGGCTTGTAAAGCTTCCCAAACTAAGTGACCTGTTGCAACGAGAGTTACATCAGTCCCTTCTTGTAATTGTAAAGCTTTGCCAATTTCAAAAGTTTGGTTTTCTTCAGTAAAATTCGCAACCTTTGGTCGTCCAAAGCGAAGATATACTGGGCCTTTGTGTTCTGCGATAGCTAATGTGGCTGCTTTAGTTTGATTGTAGTCACAGGTGTTAATAACTGTCATTCCAGGAAGCATTTTCATTAGTCCAATATCTTCAAGAATTTGGTGAGTAGCTCCATCTTCACCAAGCGTAAGACCTGCATGAGAGGCGCATATTTTTACATTTTTTCCACTATAGGCTATGCTTTGTCGTATTTGGTCGTAAACTCTGCCGGTTGAAAAGTTAGCAAAAGTTCCTGTAAAAGGAATTTTTCCCCCAATAGTCATACCAGCAGCAATACCCATCATGTTTGCTTCTGCAATTCCGACTTGAAAAAAACGTTCGGGATGGTTTTCTTTAAATTCATCCATTTTTAAGGAGCCTATTAAATCTGCACACAAGGCTACAACATTCTCATTTTTTTGTCCAAGTTCTGTTAAGCCTGCTCCAAAACCAGATCGAGTATCTTTTTTTCCGCTATCAGTGTATTTTTTCATTCCTTTAGTATAAGTGTATGTTCGAACTCTATTGTTTTATTAGTGTCTTTTATCTCGATGGCTTCGAATAAATTTGAACCCGTTTTATCAAATGCTCCTAAAATTAAACCCTTGGGAATATTAATTTTAATACTTCCGCTACTATCACTAACATTTAACATAGAATCTATAAATGTGATTAATAATTTATTATTATCAACTGGTCTTTTAGTATCAACTATTATTGAAACTGCTTCTTGTTTTTGTCCTTTAGGATAAACTTCAAAAAGCTTAACTTCCTGATTGAGAAGAGTAATAGACTTCCCCTGTGAAGTTATTAATTCTAAATCCTCACTAAACCCATTAATTTTACCTCCATTTTGGGCTATGGTTTTTACATCCATTTTCATGAACATAATATCGGTTTCAAATTCAAAGTTTAAAATTATTTTGTCTGTTAAAGAATTATAAAGTAGTCCAAGGTTGCTGTTATCTTTATTTGCTGAACTACCAAAAACATCAAGTCCAAAATCTTTTGCAAGAAACCCATCATTAGTAAAAAGATATTGTCCATTTTTATCAAAACTTAAAGTAAGTGTGTCAACTTTACTTTTCTTTTTTGATGGGATAATATATTTAACAGAGTAATCTAAATTAATTACAGATTTTTGTGATGTAGCTGTAAAGCAGATTAATAGAAAAAGTAATTGTAAAAATTTCATTAGTAATCTCCAAGGGTTACCGGATTTTGTTCTAATCCAATTGCTAACTGTTCGTCGTTTGGTGCTTTACCATGCCAAGCATGTGTATGCATCATAAAATCAACTCCATTACCCATTACAGTATG
>CAYGMB010000216.1:0-4260 GCA_964350765.1 uncultured Flavobacteriaceae bacterium | reverse complement strand
CACCACATGAAAAAAATTTTAGTTACAGGAGCCAATGGGCAGTTGGGAAAATGTTTTAGAGATGCTTCAAAGATGTATCCTCAATTTCAATTTACATTTGCTGGTAGAGAACAGTTAGATATTTCAGATATAAATGCTGTTTCTTCCATTTTTACTTCAGAAAAATTTACACATTGCATCAATGCGGCTGCATACACAAACGTAGACAAAGCAGAAAGCGAAAAGAACCAGGCTTTTGCTATTAATGCTGAAGCTGTAAAGCACTTGGCCACAATTTGCTCAGAAAACAAAACGACTCTATATCATATATCTACAGATTATGTTTTTGATGGTACAAAAAACACACCTTATGTAGAAAACGATGAGGTAAATCCTATTAATGTTTATGGAGCCTCGAAGTTAAAAGGCGAACAAAACATAAAAAGTACACACTCAAATCACTTTATTGTTCGCACCTCTTGGTTATATAGCCAATATGGACACAATTTTATGAATAGTATGATTCGTTTTGCTAAAGAAGGTAGACCATTAACAATTACTACAGAGCAAACAGGAGTGCCTACAAATGCAAATGATTTAGCTAAAGCAATTTTAAAGCTAATTGAAAATGAAGTAAGAGATTATGGTGTATATCATTTTAGTAACAAAGGTGAGGCAACTTGGTACGATTTTGCTAAGCAAATTTTAGAAAATACAGGTCTTGAAAATGCAACAACACTTGCAAAAACAGATTATTACGCTACATTTGCAAAGCGTCCAGTTTACAGTATTTTAGACACCAAAAAGATTAAAAAATTTACTGCTGAAAATCTTATAGATTGGAAGCAGAGTCTACAATATTTAATTGAAAATAAAGTTAACAGCTAACCATTAAAAGAATATACTATGTCAACAAATAATCACAATGACGAAATAGACTTATTTTACTTTTTAGACAAAATAAAATCTCTCTATCATTCTTTATTAGCAGGCATCTATAAATCTGTACAATTTGTACTTAGATTTTGGATTATCATCCTTATTTTATTGGTTGGAGGGTACTTTGGAGGATATTTTTGGCAAAAATCCCTCCCAAAAGTGAAGATGACAACTCTTATTGTGCAAAACAATTTTAATAGTAGTAACTATGTTTATGACGCTGTTAAACTATTAAGCTTAAAACAAAAACAAGGAGAAAAAAGCTTTCTTAAAAGGAATGGGTTTGACACCGAGAATCCAGATCTTGTCGATATTGAAATTGAGCCTATTGTAAATATCAATGAGTTGCTTGAAAAACACGAAACAAGCGATAGAAATCTAGATCAATACATGTCGAAAATTGAGCTAGAAGAAGAAATTTTGCAGTCTGAAGTGTTTTACTCTGAATATAAATACCATAAAATTATACTATCTACAACCAAAGGAGGTAATGAAGTAATTAATAAAATACTTAACTACTTAAACAATAATGATATTTACAATGAAACGAAGGCTATTGTAATTGAAGAAACAAAGCTTAGAATTGAAAGAAACAACACAAGTATAGAAAATATCGATGCTGTTTTTAAAGAATTTGCAGGAGAAAATTCCCAAGAAGCAGACATAAAGCCAAGTCAAATGTTTTTCAAGTCGCTTCAAAACAACAACATGCATCAACTTATTGATGTAAAACAAGAACTCATAGAAGAGAATAAAAAACTTAGGAGTGAGTTGATTAAGTACGACTCAGTAGTCACATTAATTAACAAACCTGAGTATTTTGGTGCTGGTGGTATTTTAACAAAAAAGCACTTATTACTTCCTTTATTTTTATTTTTCCTATTTATAGGCTTTTTCGTAGCTAGAAGCATCTATTTAAAAGGTAAGCAATACGCAAAATAACAAAAGTTTTTAGGGTAAAACTTTTGTTATTAGATAGTTATAGCAATGGGTAAAAATAGATCAATAACTTCACTTTTGAAGAATACACTAATATCTAGCAGTATAAGGGTATTGGCGTTGAGAGTTGGAGGAATGCTATTATTCTTTATTTGTACGCTGCTTATAACTAATAATTTTGACGCTGCTATTGTAGGAGAGTATGATTTTAGTAGAGCTCTACTACTTTTTCTAGGAGCTGTTGTTTTATTCGGGATGCACCAAGCAATAATTTATTACTCTGGGTTTTTAAAATCTCAAGATAATCTTTCAAGCATTAAACCAGTTTATATCAAGATGGCTGTTATTATGCTTGTAATTGCTGTTGCCTTAATAACAATTGCTCAATTAATAAAAAGTAGCTCAGTTCTATCTTACTTTGATATAGATTTTAATGATACAGCTTCAAAAACAGTTTTAACATTGTTTTTTTATTCAATAACACTTCTAAATATAGATGTTTACAGGGCTTTAAATAAAATAATTCTTTCGGAGTTTTATAGAAACATTATTAGATATTTACCTTTTCTAATAGGAATTTTAATACTATACCTTACAAATAATCCAGAATACTTAATAGATATATTTCTAGTAAACTTTTTATTTATTGGTGTTCTATCCACAATAATTGTTTTTTTTTTCTTTTCAAGATTACCACAAGAAGCCAACAAGATTACCATTTCGTTTAAGGAGATTATAAAACGATCTGTTCCAATGGCCATTAGTAGCATGTCCTTTTTATTAATGCAAAGTGTAGACGTTTTAATGCTAACTAAGTTTACCACTTATGAAGATGTTGCATATTATGCTGTAACAGTTAAATTAACAATGGTTATTGCTATTGTTTTATCCTCTGTTAATGCTGTTATTGCGCCAGATATATCTCACCTTTTTTCCGCTTCAAAAAAAGAAGCTCTCAGAGCGAGGGTTCAACAAGGAACAAAACTAATTTTTGTATTAACATTCCCGCTAATACTTATTATGGCGCTTGGTTCGGGTATTATATTAAAGTTATTTGGAGAAGGTTATGATGTTGCAAAGTCTGCACTATTAATTTTATTAATTGGCCAAACTATTAATGCCTTATGTGGCTCTGTTGGGACCTACCTTAACATGACAGGAAAACATGTAGCACTCCAAAAAATATTAGTAAGCGCATTAGCTATTAATATTGTGCTTAACTACCTACTTATACCTGCTTATGGTATTTTAGGTGCAGCTATAGCTACATCTGCTAGTATGATTGTTTGGAATATTGTAGCAGTTATTTATGTTTACAAAAAAGATAAGCTAAAAACATTTTTATCTCTATAATGGTAAATGCCTTTAAAATAGATTTTTTTGTAATTGGCGCTGCACGTAGTGGCACTACATCCCTATACACCTATTTTAAACAGCATCCAGAAATATTTCTTCCTTTAACTAAAGAGACTAATTACTTTTCTAAAGTTACTTCAAAAGAGAATAGAGATTACGAAAAACCAAAGCTAGGTGAAGAATATCACACCAAAATTATAAATGATTTTGAGTTGTATAGCAGTTTATATTGTGATGTTAAAACATCTCAAATTAAAGGGGATATAAGCCCTTCTTATATGTGGGACATAGATACAGCTTCACGAATTTACAAGCATAATCCTAACGCTAAAATAATATTCTCCTTAAGAAGCCCAGTACAAAGAGCTTTTAGTCATTATATTATGAATTATAATACAGGAAACGAAACTGTAGATAATTTTTATGAAGCATTTATGGCTAAGTCTGAAGGTATTTGGGGAGGTGGAAATTTATATAAAGAGTTGAGTCTTTACTACCAATCATTAAAGCAATATTATTCAATTTTCCCTAAAGAAAACATCTACCCACTAATTTTTGAAGACTGGACTTTAAACAAAGAAAAAAGTTTCAAAGAGCTATTCCATTTTTTGGGAGTTAAACCCATAAAAATAAATGACTTAGAGCGTTATAATAAAAACAAAGAGTACGCTAATATTAAACTACTTAATAGCTTAAGAAATACTTGGTTAAGGCCTTTATTTCAGAAATTATTTTCTGAAGAAAGAAGGACATCAGTTAAAAATAAATTGTTTAGAGAATCCAATAAAAAAACTGTTCTTTTAGATACAGAAGAAGAAAAATTAAAAATCTTTTTTTCTGAAGATGTATCAAAAACATCAAGCTTAATAAACATAGACCTCAATACAAAATGGAACATATAATTAATGATTAGTCATAAACACCATACTGTATATATTCATATCCCAAAGGTTGCTGGACAAAGCATTGAAACTCTTTTTTTAAATGATTTAGGACTTAATTGGGAAACAAGAGGCGAATTACTCCTAAGAAAGAAAAAAAGTAGTG
>CAYGMB010000215.1:0-4326 GCA_964350765.1 uncultured Flavobacteriaceae bacterium | reverse complement strand
AGCTCTATCTCGAACATCCATCATGATTTTTCGAGGAGATAATTTTTTACCTGTTTGGTTTGCTGGACACTCGCTTGTGCAACGACCACACTCTGTACATGTATATGCATTTAATAATTGCGTTTGTGATAAATCCATTACATCACTAGCGCCAAACTTGGCTGGAGCTTCTGCGCCTTCTGTAGGAGCTGCAAATGGATCTGCATTTGGATCCATCATGAGTTGCACTTCTTTTGTTACAGATTCGTTATTTGCAAATTTGCCTTTTGGAGTTACACGCCCAAAATAAACATTAGGAAATGCTAAAATAATATGGAGGTGTTTACTAAAATACAGGTAGTTTAAGAAAGCTAAAATACCTAATATGTGTAACCACCATGCAGAACGCTCAACAACAATTAAGGTACTTTGCGATAACCCATCTAGTAATGGTAATAACAAAGAACTTACTGGAAACATACCGGCCTCAGTATAATGAGGTGCTCCAATAATTTGAAGTTGATGGTCTGCAGCATTCATGGTAAGAAATAAAACCATTAATACCACTTCAAAATACAAGATGATGTTACCATCTTGTTTTGGCCAACCCTTCATTTCTGGGCTTAAAAATCTTTTAATTTTTTGAATGTTTCTTCTAGTCCAGAAAATTAGTACTGAAACAAGTACAAGAAGTGCAAGTATCTCGAAAGAAGCAATTAAAATATCATAAACAATGCCTAGTCCAGAAAAAATACGATGGGTTCCAAAAAGACCATCTATAATAATCTCTAAAACTTCTATATTAATAATAATGAAGCCAACATAAACTACAATATGAAGTAATCCTGCAATAGGGCGGACAACCATTTTAGATTGACCTAATGCTATACGGAGTACATTACCCCATCGCTCTTTTTTGTGGTCTGAAACATCAACTTCCTTTCCTAGCTTAATGTTTTTTATGATTGAACGTATGTTTTTAGTGAAGTAACCAATTCCAGCTACTAGTGCTATAAGAAATAGAATATTTGGAATATACTGCATTATTTATTAGGATCTTCTGGTGGGTCATACTCTCTGTTTTTTCTTCCGAAGAGAGAAAAATGAACGTATCGTTTTGGGTTTAGTTTCATGTCTTGAAGTAACTGCTCAAGTTGTCTTGAGGCTCCTTCCAAGTTATTATACATAGCCTCGTCGTTAAGTAATTTTCCTAAGCTACCATCCCCGTTATTCATTCGAGTAATAATATCGTTAAGTTGGCTAGTAACATTCTCTATATCTGCCACCATTTTACCTGTTTCAATCTTTGCTAGAGAATCTGATAATTTTGCAAAATTTTCTGTAGTGATATCAAGGTTAGTGAAGGTTCTATCAAGCTTTTCATTATTATTAGCTAATAATTTATTCACACTTTTTGATATCCCTTTAAACTCATTTGATGTAGCGCTTAAATTAGCAATAGTTATTTTTAGATTATCTCTGGTTTTCTCATCAATAATATCAGTAAATCCAACAAGCAAAGTATCTACAGTTCCTAATGTAGCCTCTAATTTTCTTTCTAGTGGTAATAATGTTTCGCTAACAGCGTCGAGCATGCCTTTTTCAACATCTCCCTTAAGTGTGTCTCTATCTACTGCTAAGTTATTTGAATCGTATTCTGGGATTATAGATAGAGATTTACCACCTATAAGACTACTGCTGTAGATACGAACCATACTGTTTTTTGAGAATTCAAAATCATTTTCGACAGTAAATTCTACGACTAGTAATCCATCTTTATTAGCAAAATTTATATTCTGTATTTTACCAACTTTAAGACCATTTATAGTTACAGGAGCAGACTTTGCTAGGCCTTCTACATTATCATATTTTGCGTAAAAAGTACGACTACTACTGAATATATTGGTGCCCTTTAGAAAATTATAGCCAAAAATGAATAGAAAGATTATTCCTATGGCAAGTATTCCTGTTTTTACTTCTCTGGTAAGTTTCAATGAAGTTTGTTTTTGTTCTTAAACAAATGTAGCAATTAATAAAGAAAAATAGACTATTTGTCGCTTGATTTTAAGACTTGCGAAAGTTTTAGTTTTTCACCATTTTTAAAAGCAACTATATAGCACTCTGGATAGCCTTTTTCCTGAGCAAAAGTTTTCATTAATTGAATTTTATTATAGTCTGAAGTTTCTCCGTAGTAGTATTTATATAGCTTACCTTCTTTATTTCTGGATATCTCTTTTAAACCTTTAAAATTGTAAGGTTCAGTATCAAGCTTCTTTTTTGCAGCTGCAAGTTGTACTTTAAAAGTTATTCCTTCATAGATATTCTCCTCTACAGTTTTAATAGCTTCTTCTATTTCCTTTTCTTCAATTATTGGGTTTTTGGTATTATCTGTTGCTAACGAAAGATTGTTCTTGTAAGACTCTATCGCATTTGCAATTTCTCTAGCCATTTCATTTTGACCTTTTTCAGAATTAAGATATTTACCCTCAGATTTATTGGTCAAAAATCCGGTCTCAATTAAAACGCTGGGCATGTAAGTGTTATGCAAGACCCAAAAACCAGCTTGTTTCACACTTCTGTCTTTTCTTTTAAGTTTATTTACAAAATTATTTTGTATTAATCCAGCAAGCATAATACTTTGATCAAGATATTCTTCTTGTAATAAAGTAAGTCCAATTAACGATTCCGGTGAGTTAGGGTCAAACCCTGCATAAGATTCTTCGTAATTATCCTCTAGAAAAATTACTTCATTTTCTTTTTTTGCAATCTCAAAGTTTGCTTCTGATTTATGAAGTCCTAATACCCAAGTTTCAGCCCCATATGCTTGACTGTTATGTGCATTGCAATGTATTGACACAAATAAATCCGCATCTGCTTTGTTAGCTATAGCAGCACGACCACTAAGAGTTACAAATTTATCTTCTTTACGCGTGTAAATAATTTTAAAGTTAGGGTTTCTGCCTAATATTTTTCCTGTCTTTAAAACTATACTTAAGGCAATATCACTTTCCTTATGTCCATTAGCATACTTTCCAGAGTCCTTTCCTCCATGTCCAGCATCTAGTACAACTACAAATTGCTTTTGGGCATACAATTTGTTACCCATAGATTCGGGTATTAGAAATGTAAGTAATCCAAGTACGAAAATTAATTTTAATTTCGTTTTCATATTGCTAATAACGTATTGAGATTTGGGTTATTTTATAAAAGGTAGCCCAAAAAATATGCTTAATTTTGGATTTTCAAAAATCAAGCCAAAAGATTATTTGCTTTTTCTTGTTTCTTGAAATTTAATTGTAAAATTACAAAATAATAGGTCGTACCATTGCAAAGACTTCAGCAATATGTAATCTTTTTATTAACTGTGTTCTTTATAGTAACACAGGCAGTTGGGCAAGATATACCAGCTAAAAATGAAGTAAATATTCCCGCTGAAAAAGACACCGATACTATCACTATTACAAGGCAGTCTGGACTTTTACCCAACAACAGTATACAAGACACTACAAAGACAGATACTATAAAACCCCAAAAAGAGTTTTTAACAAGTGTTGTAGAGTATTATGGTGAAGACTACGTCTACATGGATAGAAATGAGGGCAAAATATACATGTACAATAAAGCCTTTATTATTTACGAAGATATGCGGATTGATGCAGGGCTTATTGTATTAGATTATAATAAAAATGAAGTTTTCGCAAAGGGTATTGATAGCGCAGGAGTTTATATTCAAAAACCCGTATTCGTTCAGTCTAGCAATGAGGCTCGCCCAGACTCTCTTAGGTTTAATACAGATACAAAAAAAGCTATTGTTTATAACACCAGAACAGAACAAAATGGTTTTAATGTACTAGCTCAACAAACAAAAAGAGAAAATGATTCAGTTTATTTTTTAAAGAATGTAAAGTTTACTACCTCAAAAAATATTGAAGATCCCGAGTACTATTTTTATACACGTAAAGCCAAATTTGTCCCTAAAAAGAAGATTGTTACTGGCCTAACTAATATGTACATCGCAGATGTACCTACACCTGTTGGATTACCTTTTGCTTATTTCCCTCTAACTGAAGACAGGCAATCTGGCTTTATTATACCCACAATAGGTGATAATAATAGAGGTTTCTTTTTTCAGAATGGAGGTTATTATTTTGCTATTAACGATTATTTAGATTTAACAGTACTTGGAGATTATTATACGAATGGAAGTTACGGGTTACGAGGAGAATCATCGTATGCATTGCGCTATAAGTTTAGAGGAAATGTTAGTATTCGATATGAAAACTTAATAAATAGTGAACGAGGTTTTCCAGATTTCAGTCAATCATCTGTTTATAATTTACGATGGAG
>CAYGMB010000214.1:0-4335 GCA_964350765.1 uncultured Flavobacteriaceae bacterium | reverse complement strand
TTTTCCTCTAGCGCGACCTATAGCATCGATTTCATCAATAAATATAATTGCTGGTGATTTTTCCTTAGCTTGTTTAAATAATTCTCTAACTCTTGAGGCACCAACTCCTACAAACATTTCAACAAAATCTGAACCTGATAAAGAAAAGAATGGTACTTTGGCTTCTCCAGCAACAGCTTTAGCAAGCAATGTTTTACCTGTACCAGGCGATCCAACTAGTAGCGCACCTTTAGGTATTTTACCACCAAGAGAAGTATATTTTGTTGGATTTTTAAGAAAATCTACAATTTCTTGAACTTCTTCTTTTGCTCCTTCAAGACCTGCTACATCTTTAAAACTAGTTTTAACATCTGTTTTTTCGTCAAACAACTTTGCTTTAGACTTTCCAATATTAAATATTTGTCCACCAGCACCTCCACCGGCACCAGAAGACATTCTTCTCATAATAAATATCCAGATAGCTATAATTACTACAAAGAAAATTATAGATGGTAAAAATTCTCCAAGAAGGTTTGTCTCAGTTTTGTAGTCTAAGGCTGTATTAAGATTGTTACTCTCTTTAAGGTCGTAGAATGTATTTTCAAAGTTTTGTAAATCACCAAATTCAAATTGGTAATCTGGGTCACTTGCAGAGGGTTTTAATAACCCTTTAGGTCGCTTTTTTGCATGAATTTCTTTTTGTTTTGCATCTTGGGTAAGAAATACCTTTGCAGTTTTTTTATTTACGATTAGTATTTTATCTACGTCTCCTTCCTTAAGGTATGTTTTAAACTCACCAACTGTAACCTTATTAGGCTGTGACCAACTGTTACCTCCAAAAAATTGTATACCAAGAATAACCAATATTATTGCAGCATAAATCCAATATGCATTAAACTTTGGTTTCTTTAGGTCTGGTTTTTTATTATTTTTCTTTTCTTCAGCCATTAGGCATTTTATTTAATATGATGTTTCTATTCTTACTGTTTTTGCGTCTCCCCATAACCCTTCTATGTCGTAGTATTCTCTTATGTGTTTCTGAAAAACATGAACTACAACATTTACATAGTCAATTAAAACCCATTCTGAATTATCGTTTCCTTCCACATGCCAAGGTTTTTCCTTAACAGCTTTGCTTACTAATTTTTGTACGGAATTAACGATTGCGTTTACTTGTGTATTTGAAGTACCATCACAAATTACAAAATAGTCACATACAGTATTTTCGATATCTCTAAGGTCCAATATTTCAATATGTTGTCCTTTTACTTCTTCTATTCCTCTAATAATTTCTGTTACTAGTTGGTCTGCCGCTACTTTATCCTTAGTCATTAATTACTATTGTTTCTTACTAAATGCTTTTATTGTGTGTTAAAAAATTAGTGTGTGTTAGTTTTACAAAGTTATTACTTTTTTGTTTCTTGAAACGTTTTAAATCTGTAATACTACAAACCTTATTTTGTCTTTAAAATTAATCAAACTTGATGCCATTGATTCCACTAATAACTACCTTAAAGAGTTAGCTAGAGATACGCCCAATCTCGATGAAACTATTGTGGTTGCAAATAGACAACTTAAAGGGAGGGGGCAAATGGAAAACTCTTGGCAATCTCAAGAGGGTAAAAGCTTAACATTTAGTGCTTTAAAGCAATTTAGTGGTTTTAAAATTGATAACCAAGCTTATCTTAACTACGCAGTAAGTATTGGAGTATATAATGGCTTTAAAAAGTTGGAAATTAATAATGTCACTATAAAATGGCCTAACGACATATTGTCATATGGGAAAAAAGTGTGTGGAATATTAATTGAAAATCAATTAGCTGGTAATGAAATTGTCTATTCGGTAATAGGTCTTGGAATTAATGTAAATGAAAACTCATTTGTTAATCTGCCAAAAGCCTCATCTCTAAGTCTAGTTTCTGGAAAAGACTTTACTTTATCTAAAGTGCTTGAAGTTGTTTGTAAATCAATTTTTGAAATATTAAGCTCATTGAGAGAAGAATCTTTTTATAAAATTAAAGTTGACTACGAAACACATCTTTATAGAAAAGATAAGGTTTCAGCTTTTAAAGATACCAACGGAAAAGTCTTTAATGGAATTATAAAAGGAGTTAACTCTAATGGTAAACTACTCATTGAAACTGCTGAGGAAGATAAAGTTGAAACTTTTGGCTTTAAAGAAGTTACTTTGCTTTATTAAAGCTGTTCCATATTAGTAACTAACGCCTCTAAAAACTTAGTAATAGGTCCTTTAATCATCATTTTCATCATAGGATTAAAGTCGCCTTCGAATAATAATTCTGCGTTGGAGGTTGTATCATCTATTGCTTCAATATTTGCAGTAAGAGTAAATGGTAATTTCTCACTCATGGCACCCAAAACAACTTGATTTGGAGCATTTACTTCTTTAACCTCAAGAGCAATTTCTGGCATTCCTTGTAATGCAAAAACAAAAGCATTTTCTTTTATTACTTCAAACTTGCTTGTGTTTTCTGGCATTAATTTTTCGAAGTTTTTTACATCACTTAAAAATTCGCATAATGCTTCGTTCGTTTTGTTTACGGTTACTTTTTTGCTTGTTATTTGCATTTGATAAATTTAAATTATTTTGATGACCAGTTTGCAGGGTCTTGTCTCCAAGTAGACAATAATTGTGCCTCTTCACTTGAAATGTAAGAAGAGTTTTCTGCTTGTTCTAACAAATTATCATAATTGCTTAAAGTATGTAGAGCAACATTTGCTTTTTTAAAGTTTTCTTCAGCTATATCAAACCCATAAGTAAATATTGCAGCCATCCCTTTAACATTTACATTAAACTCTTTTAAGACCTCTACGGCAAGCAAACTACTTTTTCCAGTACTTATTAGGTCTTCGATGACTACGACAGATTGGTTGGCCTCTATGTGCCCTTCAATTTTATTCTGTCTGCCATGTTTTTTTGCTTCTGGTCTTATGTAGCAAAATGGAAGATTAAGATAATCTGCAACCAAAGTCCCAATTCCAATAGCTCCAGTTGCAACACCTGCTATAACATCTGGTTTTCCATATAACTGTTCAATTTGCTTAGCTAAATTTTCTCTTAAAAAATTTCTAATAATTGGATATGAGAGTGTTACGCGATTATCACAGTAGATAGGCGATTTCCACCCAGAGGCCCAAGTAAAAGGTTTTTGTGGTTGCAATTTTATTGCATTAATTTGCAGCAGCAATTCGGCAGTTTTTTGAGCCGTCTCTTTGTTTAAAATCATTCTGCAAATGTATAAAGTTTTTGTAAAAGATATTCCTATAATTCTTTCTACTGAAAAATATATTGGTAAGCAATACACAGCAATCCCACTTAAGTTTGTAAGGTTTAAAAGACTAATAAAAAAGATTAATAAAGGAAAACTTATTTATGTTAATCTATATCATAAAAACCCAGAAAAGCTTGAGAAATTTTTGAGAAAAAAATTACCAGTTGTTGAAGCAGGAGGAGGGATGGTAATAAATTCTAAGAAAGAAATATTATTTATTTATAGAAACTCAAAATGGGACTTGCCAAAGGGTAAACTAGAGAAAAATGAAACTCATGAACAAGCCGCATTACGTGAAACTCAAGAAGAAACAGGAATAGAAGGGTTGGAGGTAAAAAAGTTTATCACAAAAACATATCATATTTTTAAAAGAAATGGAAAATTTAAATTAAAAATCACGTATTGGTATGAAATGTTTTCGGATTATGATGGGAAATTTAAACCTGAAAAAAGTGAGAATATTGAAAAAGTAAAATGGAAGAATTTTGAAAAAACACAAAAGGCACTTCAAGATTCTTATGAAAACATAAAACTTTTATTTCCTAAAGAGTATTTAACCACCCACCCTAATGATAGGGTATCTTAGGTGTGCTTTCTCATAGTTTGGAGATTGCTTGTGAATCCAATCTAATTGAGCAAACCAATTTTTTGCGAACTGCGAATCGTTTTCTTTTTTAATTTCAAATTCTGCTTTTATATCTGGATTATTGTTAAGAAACTCTTCTGCCTTGTCTTCCCATACATAAGGTGAAAATCCTTCTTTTTGTTGCAGTATAGTATCAAAAAAATTCCAATTAAAAAATGAGTCTGGTGCAGTAGGCTCAAGCGTTTCAAGTAAATAGCGAATTCCTCTTTGTTGTGTATTTACTATATAGTCATTCTTTTTTATTGCAACTTGCACTTCTTCCTTTTCAACTTTTGTATTATAGTGTGGGTAATGACCTTCATAAGCACTAGAAAAAGTTTTATAATCTTTTATTTTATATACCTCGGCAGTAATAACGGTATCTTTTTGTACTCTGTCATAGCTAATTCCGTTTTGATTTAATAGCTCTATCACATC
>CAYGMB010000213.1:0-4365 GCA_964350765.1 uncultured Flavobacteriaceae bacterium | reverse complement strand
GTCCCATTGTATTACTAAATATAGTAAGACAGAATATTAATAATAGTACTCTCATAATGTAAGTTTTTCGTGTTATTTTTTTATTGAATTATTCTTAATATTCTGAAGCTCCTTCAATAGGTATTGTTTTTAAAGTTGTAAATGTGTTATCGCACAATTGATAGTTTAAAGGAGCTCCATCAAAAACTTCTTTGGACAATAAAAACCCTAGTGCTTTAAAACTCATTTCCATACTCTCATCATTTTCTAATCCTTCTTGAATTACCATTCTAAAATTGTAAACACTATCCTTAGTTATTTGTACAGATTTTGGTGTACCGTCTGTAAATTCTATTTCTTCAAGATAGGCTCCAACCTGGTCTGCTTTTTCTTTTAAAATGTTGTCTTTGTAATAAACTTCTGTTCCGTCATACACCACTTTATCTCCATAGTTTGAACAAGAAAACAAAAAAAGCGAAACGAATACAATTACTAATTTTTTCATAATGAGGTATTTAAGTGAGCTGTAAAATTAAGTTATACTACCTTGTAAAAACATAGGGCAATTGTCGTATAATTATTGCTCACTATAAATGTACTTTCAGTAGAAATAAAAAACATCCCTTTATTCTGGTATTTTTTATTCTGAATATTTCTGGTATTCTTCTTTCATTTTCAAATAATGCTCATACGAATTGGATTGTTTTTTTACATAAGATTCAAAAGGCATCGAGTCCTTTCTAATTGAAACTATAGACAAATCAATAATAAGCCTAAACCCAATTAATAATAGTGCGGCTGCCATATCAGCAGCAGTTATTACAAAAAAGAAACCAGCTAAAATCACAACAAACTGTTGTACAAAAATCCTTACATAAGGTTTAAAAAAGAGAGATGAAGGTTTGTAATCTTTAAACTTTTTTTGACTTAAAAAGTTATTGTAAAAATAGCCTAGATTAGTTATAAAAAGTGAAGCAACAATAATTTGTATTCCCTCTTGGGACAACAAATAACTATAATTTTCAATTAAATTAAATCCACTTTTAATTTCAGGAATTTTACTATCAAAAAAACCAAAAGCGAAAATAGATTGTATAGCTACAAACATTCCATAATGAATCATAAAGAATGGTATTATCCCAAATCCCGAAACACCATTCTGACTCTTTGAAGTATCCTCTTTACCATACTTTACACATAACCAAAGTTTAATTACATGTAACATCCCAATAATTATGGTTTCAAGGAAATAAGCAAAAACTATAGTTAGTGCATCTGCCTTATCAAGTAATAACAGTACAATTAAGAAAGCAGCATTTGCCCAAATTAAATAATTATACTTTGTAAAAGAGAAAATTTTTTGTACCATAATTTTATAATTTATAGAGCCCCGACTATGGGGCTCTATAAGGCTATAAACTCCTCAACTTATAACCAACGTAAACAACTTGGTTAGTTAATTTACTTCTTTAAATCGTATGCAAAAATTGAATTATTATCTGCTTGATAGTATAAAATACCTCCAAAGTCGTCTACCTCATAAACAGGTTTTTTATCTTTCAATATTATTTCTTTTTCCTTTGCTCCAGTATCTTTATTTAGTTTTACAAGCCCTACTCCTTCATCTAACTTTGTTAAAATAAATTGAGCGTCTTGAGTAGCTGCTGTTGCTTTAAAACGTCTAAGCATTTCTGCAACCGAGGCTCCACTTGCTGCTGCCATGCCATCTCCTAGGTCTGCATAACGTTGTCCCCTATCTGTATAGCGTCCTAATCTATTTCTATTTTGGTTTGCAGCGTTATAAGATGCAGCAGCTGTAGCAGCTGTGGCAACGGCAGTTACTCCTGCTATGATTGCTCCTAAAGCACTTTTCCCTGGTGCTCTATAGTATTCATGCCAATTTTTACTTCCTTCCCAATCTAGTAACATCATATTCTGGTCACTTGTTAGCAAGATACCTCCATCACGTACTTCAACTCCAGTAGGATCTTCTTTACCATCAAACTTTGATGTAGCAAGTGTAGAAACATCACCAGAGTTTGCATCTATAGAAAATAACTCGTCATCTGCACTTATTAAGTATCTATCATTTTTACCATCATAAGCAGAACTTACAGCATTTGCACGCTTATATTTTAATGGCTTTTTCCAAACTTGATCTCCCGTGTTTAGATTTACAATATTTGCATCTGAAGAAGTGATGTAAATTAATCCTTGAGGTGTTTCGGCCATTGTTAAAATATTCTCTCCTGTTTTTAAAGGCTTTTTAAATAGCGTTTTTCCGTCATAAGATATTTTGTTGATACCTCCTTGTTGTATACCAAAGAGAATACCATCGTCCATGATGTAGAAATGTTGTACGTACCCTTTTGTCTTTGGTGCTTTATCCCATAAATCTTCTCCATTTGCAGCTCCTAACATAGCTATTTTAGATTCAGATTTTCCGGCTAGAATGCCTTTTCCTTCATTATATGTATTGCTCACTACAGCAAGACCTTGCGGTAATATCTGAAAGTTTGTAACAATACCTTTTACCTTTGCCTCATCTGTCCAAAGTTCCTGTCCAGCAGTACCTACCTTATAAATTTTTGTATTTGTTTTGTTATCATTTACATCAAATGCATAGATATCTGTTTCACTTTCATTAGCAACCATCCAGTTCACATTTTTTATCTTACATTCCCACAATGTTTCTCCAGTTGGTTTTTTTGCCATAATACCTTGAGAGGTTGGCACTAATACTTTATCTTTTAATAACAATGGTGTACCTGTTACAACATAATATTTCATTGTAGTTTTTCCAGGTTCATTTAAGAAAAAAGAAAAGTCTTCTTTACCAGTATTTAAGTCGTAAACAGCTACTCTTTGAGTATTCTTTTCAGCCATATCACCATCTTTTCTCAATCCACTCACTATCAATTTGTTTTGTGGCATAGCAACATCTATAGTGGTAATTTGCTTCCAATCATTTCCTTCTGTACTAAATAGTGTCTTACCCGAAATATAATCGATTACAGTCTTTTTTGAAGTAATATTAGCAAAACCTCCTTGGGCAACAATTACATAAGGAGCTGCAGGAACAAAGGTTAATTCTTCTGGTTTTACACGACCGTATTCAGTAAAATTAAATAGTAGTTCGTTACTTCCTGGTTTAATCCCTACCAGACCATCGTTAGTGGCAACAACCATTGTTCCACCTTGTGTTAGTGTCATGTCATTAATCTTAGCACCTACATCATATCGCCAATCTGGCGTCTCTGCTTTTTGAGCTTGTACTGCTACAGTAACTAGTAATGCACATACAAGCAGTCTAATTGTGTTTGAAATCTTCATAATCGTGGTTTTTAATTTGTTATGGTAAAGGTGAAAAATGAATAGGCTTATAACAATACGTCAATTGACGTATATTGTTGAGATGCTAAGTTTTAAACAAAAGTTGGCAAGTAACTCTTTTTGAGTTCAAAGAGATACGTGTTCACCTTAGGAATGTAAAAACCGGAAGAAAGCTATAATAGCTCGCTCCCGGCTCCACGTAAAAACCTCAACACTTGAGATTTTTTTTAATATGGTTAATTAGTTTTGAGTTACTTGAATATTAAAAGAACCCTCTGTAATGTCTCTCATAGAAGTGCCATTTTGCTCTTTTGCTGAAAAATTAAAAGTTCCTTTAATGTTTGTATCCGTTTTTTCAGAAACATTAATTTCGCCTACAACACCACTGTCTTGAAAAGGAGCAGCCCATATTGTAGGATTCATAGGGTCATTTACATCTACTTCAATATATTGAGCAACAATAAATACATTATCATCTGAAAGAGTATAAGTTTCTGTGCCTTCAAAAGCGTTAATAATTAAAACAATTCCTCTACCTTCTGCATCAGAACCTTGAATTATCATTGTAGTGTTACCATTAGCAGTTGCTTGATTAGCAGCAGTAGCAATTTCTAAGGATGTAAAATTACTTCCATTTACTTTAGCTTGTATTGTACCTGCAGCTGCATCTCCTCCGTCCCCGCCATCATCATCACTTTTACAAGCAATAACAGCAAGAGACATGAAGAATAAAAATGTTAGTTTTTTAATTGTTTTCATAATCGTTGGGTTTTTTGCATTAGTTATGGTACAAAGATGCCTTACTAATGCACTCCCAACAATACGGCAATTGACGTATAATTAAAATTTAATTTTTGGAAATTGAGCTTGTAATCGCTTTATTTTTACCTGAAGGTTTCTCTTAAATACTTTATGAGCTTCGCTATTCTCGTTAAAAGGTTTATGCGCTAGTCCTCTCTGAATGGATGCTACTTCTTGTAATGTAGTTTCAGTTTCTGAAACAATCCATGTTTGTTTAAATTTTTCCCAAATAATAGTAATTGCTGTTTCATT
>CAYGMB010000212.1:3008-4404 GCA_964350765.1 uncultured Flavobacteriaceae bacterium | reverse complement strand
GGGAGCTTCTTTTTTAAATTGTGTAGTACATATTACAAGTGGTTTGTCACCTTCACAAGTGCTCAAAGCAACCTTGCAAATTGAAAAGAAACTTGGTAGACAGCGAAAAAATGAAGAGGGTTATGTTTCTAGGCCTATTGATATTGATATTTTGTTTGTAGATGAGGTTATAAAAACTTCGAAAAAGTTAACAATTCCGCATCCAGAAATAGCAAACCGAAAGTTTGTTTTACAACCTCTCGCTGAGGTAAATGCCTCTTTTGTACACCCAATTTTACAAAAAACCAGTATAAAATTACTAAGCAATCCAAATGGCTTAGAAACCCAATTAAAGATTATTCGCTCTCTAAGTACAATTACATTGCAATAGAGGGTAATATTGGTGCAGGTAAGACAAGTTTGGCAACCAAACTAGCACAAGATTTTAATAGTAAATTAATTTTAGAGCGTTTTAAAGACAACCCATTTTTACCTAAATTTTATGAGGAGCCTTCTAGGTTTGCTTTTCCATTAGAAATGTCATTTTTAGCAGATAGGTATCAACAGTTACTTGAAGATATTGCTCAGTATGACTTATTTAATGATACTGTAATTGCAGATTATGACGCTTATAAATCTCTTATTTTTGCGAAAGTCACATTGCAAGATGAAGAGTACAATTTATATAAAAAATTGTATCATTTAATGCATAAAGAGCTTGCAAAACCAGATATATATATTTACTTATTTCAAAATACCGAGCGACTTTTAGAAAACATTAAAAAGAGAGGGAGAGATTATGAAAAAAGTATTCAGGCTCAATATCTCAAAAAAATTAATACTGGATATCTAGAGTACATAAAAACACTTCCACAAGAAAAAGTAAAAATTATTGATGTTTCAGAAATGGATTTTGTTGCAAATAGAAAAGATTACCTTTCAGTTATTAAACAACTAACTTAAAAAGATAATTTTTTAAAAAAATCCCAGACAATAACCCCAGCACTTACACTTATATTTAATGAATGTTTTGTGCCATATTGTGGTATTTCTATTACATCGTCACATGCATTTACAACCTCTTGTTGCACCCCTTTTACTTCGTTGCCAAAAATGATAGCATATGTTTTTTTACTAGACACTTCAAAATCTTGAAGAAAGATAGCTTGCTCTGTTTGTTCTATAGCAATAGTAGTAATTTGCTTTTCTTTTAATTCTTTTACAAGTGTTAAGGTGTCTTTTTTATATTCCCATGCTACACTTTCTGTCGCGCCAAGCGCAGTTTTGTGGATGTCTTTGTTTGGAGGAGTAGCTGTAATACCACAGAGGTATATTTTTTTAATTAAAAAGGCATCTGCTGTTCTAAAAACCGAACCAATATTGTTAAGGCTTCTTATGTTATCTAGTATAATAATTA
>CAYGMB010000212.1:2285-2998 GCA_964350765.1 uncultured Flavobacteriaceae bacterium | reverse complement strand
AGGTGTTTTTTCTGTATTTTTAAACTCATTAACACTTGGTCGGTCTAATTCACTATTTTTTAGTTTTCTGAATTTCATCATCACAAAAGTAACAATATTAATTGTTGATAAATGTGAATAAGTCACCCTTATTTTTCTTTCTACAGCTAGGTCTATTTTTTACATTTACTAACTTTCTTTTTACTGAAAGTAGCTGCAGAAGTTCATCCCTTTAGGGATTAAAAGCAAAGAATATTTATGGCAAAAAAAGTAACTCCCTTAATGCAACAATACAATACTATCAAGGCAAAGTACCCTGATGCATTATTGTTGTTTAGAGTTGGAGACTTTTATGAAACTTTTGGCGAAGATGCTGTAAAGGCAGCTGGAATATTAAATATTACACTTACTGCTAGAAACAATGGTGGTGAAGATACGGCGCTTGCAGGCTTTCCGCACCACTCATTAAATACTTATTTGCCTAAATTGGTAATGGCTGGCTGCCGTGTTGCTATATGTGATCAACTAGAAGATCCAAAACAAACAAAAAAAATAGTTAAAAGAGGTGTGACAGAATTAGTTACCCCTGGAGTTGCTCTTAATGATGATATCCTTCAATCTAAATCAAATAACTTTCTTGCTGCTATTCATTTTGGAAAAAAAGAAGTAGGCGTTTCTTTTTTAGATGTTTCCACAGGTGAGTTTTTAACAGCACAAGGAAACACAGAATATAT
>CAYGMB010000212.1:0-2275 GCA_964350765.1 uncultured Flavobacteriaceae bacterium | reverse complement strand
GTTGCTACAAAACTTTAATCCTTCTGAAGTGCTTTTCAGTAAACAAAAGCGCACTTTATTTTCTGAAACTTTTGGATCCTCATTTAATGTCTTTTATCTAGAGGATTGGGTGTTTCAAACAGACTATAGTTTAGAAACACTTACTAAGCAATTTGGTACTAAAAATATTAAAGGTTTTGGTGTTGATCACCTACAAGATGGTTTAATAGCTTCTGGTGCTGCACTCCATTATCTTGCCGAGACTCAACACAATAAGCTAGATCACATTACAAAGATTTCTCGTATAGCAGAAGATGCTTATGTTTGGATGGATAGATTTACTATTAGAAACCTTGAGCTTTACCAATCCACAAATCAAAATGCTGTTACGCTATTAGATGTAATTGATAAAACTATCTCACCTATGGGTGGGCGTTTGCTTAAAAGGTGGATGGCACTTCCCTTAAAAAATGTAGACGAAATAACAAGGCGACACGAAGTTGTTAGCTATCTTCAAGAAAATGAAACTGTACTACAAAAGTTTCAAAATCAGTTTAAAAAAATCGGGGATATAGAGCGACTTATTTCAAAAGTAGCTACCGGAAAAATTAACCCTAGAGAAGTTATTCAGCTTAAAAATGCTTTAGAAGCTATTGTTCCTTTAAAAGCAATTGCAATGGAAGCAAAAAACGATTCCCTAAAAATTATAGGAGAACAATTACAAGATTGTGAAGTGCTTCGAGAAAAAATTAAAGAAACAATTTTTGAAGAAGCCCCAGTAAATATTCTTAAAGGAAATACCATAGCCAAGGGCTTTAATGATGACTTAGATGAACTAAGAAATATTGCTACAGGAGGGAAAGAATATCTAGACAACATGTTGCAGAGGGAGACTGAACGAACAGGTATCACCTCATTAAAAATAGGTTCTAACAATGTATTTGGATATTACATAGAGGTTAGAAATACGCATAAAGATAAAGTTCCTGAAGAGTGGATTAGAAAACAAACATTAGTAAGTGCAGAGCGCTACATAACAGAAGAACTGAAAGAATACGAGGCAAAAATTTTAGGAGCTGAAGAAAAAATCACAATTCTTGAGCAGGAAATTTTTGCAAAACTTATTTCTTGGATGTTACAGTATATTAGTACGGTACAACAAAACGCAGCATTAATTGCGACCTTAGATTGTTTAGCGTCATTTACACAACAAGCTAAAGAAGCTAATTACACACGTCCACTTTTTGATGATTCCTTTGATCTAGACATAAAAGAAGGGCGTCATCCTGTAATTGAACAACAACTCCCACCTGACGCTCCTTTTATAGCAAACGATGTTTTTTTAGATAGAGAAAACCAGCAAATTATTATGATTACTGGTCCTAACATGAGCGGTAAGTCGGCGATTTTACGTCAAACAGCTCTTATTGTTTTATTAGCTCAAATGGGAAGCTTTGTTCCAGCGAAAGCAGTACGTATGGGTTGTGTGGATAAAATATTTACTAGGGTAGGCGCAAGTGATAATATCTCAATGGGCGAATCTACTTTTATGGTAGAGATGAATGAAACTGCTAGTATTCTCAACAACATCTCTGAGAGGTCATTAGTATTACTAGATGAGATAGGAAGAGGAACAAGTACTTACGATGGTATTTCTATTGCTTGGGCTATAAGCGAATACCTGCACGAACATCCTAGTAAAGCAAAAACTTTATTTGCTACACACTACCATGAGCTTAATGAAATGACTGAAACGTTTGATAGAATTAAAAACTATAATGTTTCAGTAAAAGAGTTAAAGGACGACGTGTTGTTTTTACGAAAGCTAGTTCCTGGTGGCTCACATCATAGTTTTGGTATCCATGTTGCAAAAATGGCAGGAATGCCTCAGGCTGTTTTACATCGGGCTAACAAAATTTTAAAAAGATTAGAAAAAATGCATGGCTCTGAAGAGTTGTCTAATACGATGTCACAACTTAGTAAGGAAGAACTACAGCTAAGCTTCTTTAAATTAGACGATCCTCTTTTAGAAGAACTTCGAGAGGAAATCCTTGATATAGATATAGATACGCTTACACCTGTTGAGGCACTTATGAAGTTAAATGAAATAAAGAAGATGTTGCAAAGAAACGCTTCTGTCAAAACTAAAAAATAATAAGGATTAAAATTTTTAAAAAAGTCTTTGAGATTGTTGTAAATAGTTTAAATTTGCATCCGCTTTCAAAGGGAAGTGTGGTAACATACCATTCGCGAAAATAGCTCAGTTGGTAGAGCGCCACCTTGCCAAGGTGGAGGT
>CAYGMB010000211.1:1593-4427 GCA_964350765.1 uncultured Flavobacteriaceae bacterium | reverse complement strand
ATCGTAGGTCCCAATGGTGCTGGAAAATCTACTTTACTTAGAACATTACTTGGCATCCAACCAAAAATCTCTGGAACTGTTAAAATTAATAACCAAGAGTTAGAAAATAAGACCCCTCATGATTTGGCTCAAATGGTGAGTGTTGTTTTAACTGAAACTCCTACATCAAAAAATTTAAGTGTTTTAGATTTTATTTCCCTAGGGAGACAACCGTACACTAATTGGATTGGGACACTAACCCAAAGTGATAAAGCAGCAATAACAAAAGCATTACAACTTACAGAAACAGCAAAATTATCCCATAAAAAATGCTTTGAGTTAAGTGATGGACAACTACAACGTGTAGCCATTGCAAGAGCATTAGCTCAAGATACACCAGTAATTTTTCTTGACGAACCAACTACTCATTTAGATTTATATCACAAAGCGTATTTATTTAAGTTGTTAAAAAAGCTTTGCAAAGAAGAACAAAAAACTATTATTTTTTCTACACACGAAATTGATCTTGCTATACAGTTAACTGACAAAATGCTAATACTTAATAATCAAGAAAGCAATTTTGATAGTCCATGCAATCTTATTGAGGAAAAAAAGTTTGTCTCACTTTTTCCAGAAGAGATTATTGGTTTTGACGCAAAGACAGGTCGATTTGTTATAAAAGAATAAGTCCTTTAAAAAAACAAACTACGTATCTTTACATACACACTTTAAAAAAATTACACATTGAGTGAATTATTTATCTTTTTACTACTAGGTTCAATTAGTCTTCTCATTGGAGCTTTTTTAGGGAATTATTTTGCGCGTTTAAAACAAAAAACAGAAACTAGTAAACTAGAAGAGCGGATTTTTCATGCTAAATCACAAATTGAAAAACTGGAAGAAACGTATGATAAAGCTATTCAAGCTAAAGAAAGTATACGTCTAGAAAAAGAAGAAATTAATCTTGAGCTTACTAAGAGTAAAAATATTATTGAGCATCTTGAAAATAAAGTAAAGGAAGAAAAGCGTGCTATTGAAACCTTACAAGAAAAATTTACCAAAGAGTTTGAAAATCTTGCAAATAAAATTCTGGATGAAAAGTCAACAAAGTTTACCAAACAAAACAAAGAAAGTCTTGAAGTCATATTAAATCCCCTTCAAGAGAAAATAAAAACCTTTGAAAAACGTGTAGAAGATACTCATAAGGAAAGCATAGATAGGCATGCTATGTTAAGACAACAAATAATTGGTTTAAAAGAACTTAATGAGCAAATGAGTAAGGAAGCTACAAACCTTACCAAAGCCTTAAAAGGAGATAGTAAAATACAAGGAAACTGGGGCGAATTGGTTTTAGAACGTGTTTTAGAAAAATCTGGCCTTGAAAAAGACAGAGAATACTTTGTACAAAATAGTTTTACAACAGATGATGGAAAACGTGTACTCCCTGATGTGGTGTTACACCTTCCTGATAATAAAAAAATGATTATTGACAGTAAAGTATCTCTTGTAGCCTATGAGCGTTTAGTGAATGAAGAAGACGAAGACCAGAGAAATATCTATTTAAAACAGCATATTGCTTCATTAAGAAAGCATATTGAGCAATTAAGCGAAAAAAACTATCAAGATATTTACAAAATAGAAAGTCCAGATTTTGTTTTACTATTTGTTCCTATTGAACCTGCTTTTGCTGTTGCTATTAATCAAGATACTAGTCTATACAACTGGGCTTTTGAAAAAAATATTGTTATAGTAACTCCTTCTACCCTATTGGCTACATTAAGAACAATTGATAGTATGTGGACTAATGAAAAACAACAGCAAAATGCGTTAGAAATTGCCACACAAGCAGGTAGGCTTTATGATTCTTTTGTTAGACTTAGTGATGATTTATTAAAAGTTGGCTCTCAAATGGATACTGCTAAAAATACCTACGCAGGAGCAATGAAGAAGCTCTCGGAAGGTAGAGGAAATTTAATTTCTAGAGTAGAAAATCTTAAAAAATTGGGAGCTAAAGCAAGCAAGCATATTGACCAAAAATTATTGGACAGAGCTAAAGATGATGAGTAGTATAAAACAGGTAATTACCGTACTCCCTTCTCAAGATATAAATCGTGATATTGAGTGGTATAACAAATATGTTGGTTTTAAATTTTCTTTTGGGGACACTATGTATGCTGGAATTACAAGAGGTAATACAGAACTACATTTACAATGGCATGCAGATACAAAAGAAGACCCATTACTTGGGGGATCGGTTGTGAAGTTCTTTGTTAATGATATCACACCCTTTTTTGAAGAATTTGTGAAAAGAGGCACAATTGCAAAAGAAAAACTACATAAAAACACTCCTTGGGGCACTCACGAATTTGGATTCTATGACTTGAATAATAATGCTTTATTCTTTGTGCAAGATGTATAAAAAATCCCGCCATAAGCGGGATTTTAAGTCTATGTTATAAGCTATTATTGTTTAATAAACTTTTTTGCGGTAACCAATCCTTCTTCCGAGATGAGCTTTATAATATAGTTTCCAGCAGAAAGTGAAGTTACGTTTATTTGGTCATTCGCTTGATTACTACTTAACACAATCCTTCCCTGAATGTCATACACTTGGAATTGTGTTATTAAAAATTCAGACTGGATATAGATAAATTTAGTTGTTAAGGTTGGAAAGATAGAAGTAGTTACAGAAAAGTTTTCTTCGACATCCAAAACTAAACTCGTATTTATATTATCAATATGGAGTGTTGCGTCAATAGAAGCACCGTTAAAATCTGGTATTGGATTATGAAGAATCCTAATTTCATTTACATCCTGCAATACTTCTTCAATTGTCGAACTACCACCATTTACGA
>CAYGMB010000211.1:0-1583 GCA_964350765.1 uncultured Flavobacteriaceae bacterium | reverse complement strand
ACGACTACAAAGTTTTCAGGGTCTGTTGATAAAAATGCTATTCTCCAATCACTTTGAGCAGGTAGACTAATGGATGAAGAACTTGCAATTTGTGTATTATCACCAGCGCCTTCAAAAGCTATTCTTATTTTTAAGTCCTCATTTGAAGGGTTTCGTAAATTAAATCCTATCCCTAAAGTACCGCTTTCTGTATAATTTCCTGTCCATTCTAAATTCGAATTAAATATTACCATTTTACTACCTGCACCACCACCTCCAGTACTTATTTCTTCTAAGTAGTTATCATCGATTCCCTCTGGTCCACCTGTAGTAACATTAGTAGGAGGATTTGGTGAAGAACCACCATTTGACCAACCTTGGGTTGTACCATCTTCGAAGTCATTTACAAATCCAACTGAAATTTGAGCAGATGAAAATAGCGAAACCGATAATGCAATAAAAAAAAGTAATTGTTTTTTCATTATAAAATATGTTTTATGTGAGTAATTATAGTAGCACTTAATACGCATAAATTACAAAACTTTCCTATTTCTTTGTAATCTTAATTGTAGCGGTTAAATCATCTGCAACTATTCTAACAAAATACATACCCGAATCTAAATAAGAAGTTTCTAAATGGGTATAAGTACCTTCCCCGATACCTTGACCTACTTTTTTACCTTGTAGGTTAAAAATCTCATAAGTATCAAATTTATATAAAGACTCTATAATTAACTTATCCTCAACCGGGTTTGGAAAGAAATTAATATTTTGCTCAAACTTATCTTGGACAGATAACACTTCTTCAACTGTTATTGTACCAAACATATTACTAGCATGGACATCACATTGATAAGGGTTTTCACCAAGTACTGTAAAAGTGTACATAAATTCTGTTCCTTCTCCAGTTATAATACCACTATCAAAGTCTTCTACACTACCTGCTAAACTAGTCACACTATGGGGTGCTCCATTAGACCAAGTCCAAAGTACAGTATCTCCTTGTTCAATAGTAAAACTTGCAGCTGTACCCATCACACCTTGTTCCCAATCAAGTTCAAAAGTAGTTTGTGCTGATAGTACTGTAGCAGATAAAATTGCAATAAAAAGTAAAGTAATCTTTCTCATAATCAATATTTTAGTTATAACAATATAACGTAAAATATTGAATAGTGGTTTTAAAAAGTACTTCTCATCTAAAGTTTACTTACTCAAATACATTTTACGTCGTGCATACAGATCATAGAACTCGTCATCTTTAAGGCTTTCAATAAAAAGTATGCTTTCTCCTGTACTTTTCATTTCTGGCCCTAATTGTTTATTAACATTTGGGAATTTATTGAAACTAAATACAGGCTGTTTTATAGCATATCCTTCAAGTTGAGGATTAAAATTAAAGTCTTTTATCTTTTTATCACCTAACATTACTTTTGTAGCGTAATTAACATACGGTTCTCCATAGGCTTTAGCAATAAAAGGTACTGTTCTTGAAGCTCTTGGGTTTGCCTCAATGATGTAAACCATATCATCTTTTATAGCAAATTGAATATTTATTAAACCAACTGTATTAAGTGCTTTTGCAATTTTTTTAGTGTGATCTTTAA
>CAYGMB010000210.1:0-4433 GCA_964350765.1 uncultured Flavobacteriaceae bacterium | reverse complement strand
GGATAAATGGAAGGGACTATAAACAAAATATTTTTTGACATTAACCCTTATTCAAATCAGAAACTATCCATTTGAATTTACCAGTTGCCGTATATTCAAACTCTTCCACTAAATTTACTATTACCTTTGTTTTTTGACCTAACTTTTCCTTAATAATATTTTTAATTTTTTCTTTTTCCAATAGATTAAATTCTTTATTCACTTTTAGTCGAACTTCGATTTCATTTATAACTCTTTTTTTTACTTGAAAACATTCAATACCTGTAATTTGATGACGAAAAGTAAGAGTCCAAAAAGAACCAGAAACATTATTCCCGTTTACACCATGAATAACATCAAATGATCGTCCTTCAATTTCCTTTAATTTTGGCAGTGAATTTCCACAGGAACATGGTACTTCATCAGCAAATGAAGCCATATCTCCAATCTTATAGCGAATCATAGGAAAAACAAAATTATTTAAATCCGTAATAACCAAATTACCAACAACATTTGGAGGGCAAGGCTTATCATTTTCATCTAAAATTTCAATTATTAAATCTTCAGCTTCATAATGTAACCCCGAATGGGAAGAACATTCACTAGCTATTTGTACAAACTCCCTACTTCCATATCTATTAAATACTTCACTTCTGAAACTCTTTTCTATAATATCTCTTTGCACTGGGTAAAGCATCTCTCCAGCGGCAATTACGGCTTTTGGAAAATGCTTTAATTCCTTTAGGTTATTCGCTATATACTCCGCCATAAAACTTAAAGCAGAAGGGTATCCTACAATTAAAGTTGGTTTCCATTTGTTTAAAAAGTATATATTTTCTTGTATATCCTTTTTTGTTAAATGATAAGTGGAGATAACTCTAATTTGCTTAATATAATAATTATAGAATCGTTTTAGATTCCATTTATTCAAAATATCTCTTTCTGCACCCCAAAATACCACCATTTTATCAAGATAACGATAATGCTTATTCATTTCATTTGCACGAATCAATCGAGCCCCATTATAATTAATGCTTCGAATATCTGTGCCAAAATACGTCGCTGCACTTGTGGAACCGCTAGTAGAGTTTTTTTGTAGGTACTGAATATCTCTTTGAGATATTATATTATTATACTCCTTTCGTATAATGTCTTTCGTTAAAAAAGGTATATGTTGAAGATCTGACAAATTCTCAACGTTCAATACTTCTAAAGTTCTTTTAAAGTAAGGTGAGTTTTGTTTTGCATAATTAATAAGATAGATGAATTTTTTCTTCCTGAGGTTATTTAATTCTTGAGGAGAAATGCTTAATTTTTTTCTAGCTTCTATTAAAGATTTCATTTCCTCTCTTCTGAACGTTGAGTGAATAAAATCCCTTAATTTGTACATAATATTATTTTTTTAGTGTTCTTTTTTTTAAGAAAAAGAACAATTACTCCATAAATAGCTGCTACCGCAATTGAGGAATATAAAAACAAAACAGAAGCGGAAAACAAAATAGAAAAAAACACAAAACACAAATACATATATATTGGTTTTTCATTTGTATTTGCTTGTTTTCTTTTTTTAATAAGATTTTTCAAAATTAAAACATTAAATATGATATAAATAATAAATCCTATTATTCCTAATTCGACTAATTGTATCATATATTCCACATGAAGAACTTGAGAATAATGTTTAATAAAGTTCTTTAATCCAATACCAAATATCGGATTTTCCTTAAAAATATCCCATCCTAAAACATAGTAAATCCCTCTATCTCCATAATATTCAAAAACGGTACCTTCTGCAGGATTGTCAAGATTAATATCTTCGTATTGTTCCGTTGTTTGTTTTAGCCTTTCACCTACTTTCGTATTATCTACCACATACATGGTAACACTTATCATTAACACAAAAGCAAAACCGTATTTTAACAATGTGGATGCCGAAAATTTATTTGTTTGCGCAACAAATAACCCTAATATTAAAATTATTAAATTACCAAAAGCCATCCTACTTCCAAGGGATATCAAATATATAGTCGGGATAGAAATCCATAAAATATACTTAATAGTATCCAATTCTTTTCTCAAAAATCGTATAGAGGTTATTACAATAAAGAGAGAAACATATAAGCTTAATTCATTTGGATCAAATAACTCTAAACCTAATAAACCACTTTTATCTTCCTTTGAAAATAAGAATAGTGTTACAATAGACACATATAATACATACTGAAATATTCTTAAAAAATGTTTTATTCTTGTACTTGGTAAATCCCCAATTACGCATACCACCACAAAAGGGCAGAATAGACTAACTCCAACAAAAGAAATAAAAGGTACTTGAGTTGTGTCAAATAATACTAAAGAGTTTAAAATTGCATAGATTAACCATATACCTAAAGGAAATAGAAGACTTTTGTAATTTCGTAAAGAAGCGTTAAACCTTTTTGAACTAATTACGTTTATTATAAAAATAAGTGCCGATAAAGTAATAACAATTCTACCTTTTCCATCTATGCCTTCAAAAATTGTCATTTTTAAAGCTTGCCAAATAAATACAAAAGTTAAATAAAAAAAGTTTAAAAAAATTCTGTATTTTGGTTTCATCTATAATTTTTTAATATAACAAGTATTTAAATTTTAATATTCCATTTATTCTTAATTAAAATTAGAATAATCTCTGTGGTTACAAGTTTACTAATCATATGAATATTATTTATTTGTTTCGCGCTATCTATAAAATCTTTATCTACATATTTCAGTATTTCACTATTCGAATTTAAAATGTTATCAAAGGTTGATTTTAAAACCCTTTTGAACCAATCATCCCATTCTTCTAAATCATTGGCAGGTTTTTTATAACCTTTAAGGTAATCAAGTGCTCTAATAAAGGGTCTGCATATAGTAAAAAAGCTTTTGTTGTTCATGGCATATAATATAATTGGGACGCCATTTATGTTAGATTTTCTAAATTTAGAATTTTCATGGATTATTTGTGATTGGAAAACATACTTTTTATATGAGGTATCCCCTTTCGCTTTAATTCTTTCATAATTTCCTAAATGTCCATTTTCGGTCTTAAAAGCAAGTTCCATTAATTCCTTATCTAAAAAAGGTTGCCTAAACATAAAAAAATTACTTGAAATAGCCATTTCACCACCAAAATATCTCGGATTCGTCTGGAAAGCCACAAAATTCATTTTATAGATAGGTTCTAACGGAGATCCATAAAACGTATTCATTACGTTCAAAGAGTGATTAATGTGATTTTTAAAATTTATAATATCCTTTCCAAACATAGAAGAGTAAACTTCTTCGTCAAATTCTACTACCCCTTTAGTAAAATAAGTTCTCATATTAGAAGAATTAACCGAAATGTTTGTACTATACCAATTCCAACCTCTAAAAAAATCACCATTAATACCACCAACCGCAACCGAAACTTCTTTATTTTTATCGTACAAAGTTTTATACACATACTGTAGTGTAGCTCTTAAAATTGGCTGAACTCCTCCTGAAAGTCTAATTGTATCAAAGATTAAGGTTGGCAACTCTTCCTCAAATTTCTGATTAAAATATATCGGTTTATGATTATAGTTTAAAGTATCATGGACTTTATTTAAATCATCACAGTCTTTTACCCCATAAGTATAAGTTTTTATATTTTCTTCATTTGGTGCAAGGGATAATACTGTTCTAGAATCAAATCCCCCAGAAAAAGCAACGAGGTTAGTCCCATTTTGATCAAAATATTTAGGAATAATTTCTCTAAATACCCTCTTACCTTCATTCAGGGACCTTTCTCCTTTTAAAAATTCATCATGTTTTTTAAAGTAATTTCCATATTTTTTGCTAGAAATGTAACCTGTACTAAGGTCAAATTGCAAAATTGTAAAAGGTCTAATTCTATTTATGCCTTTATAAAAGGTAGTTTTATCAATAGGAAAGTTAAAAAATAAATATTCATATAACCATTCTACATTAAATTTAGGTACTTCTTTTAAAACAGAAAAGGAAGAAAGGTTACTTGAAAAAATAAAATTGTTTTTTATAGTTCCATAGTAAATTGGTAGTTGAGAAAAATAATCGCTAATTAAGCGAACTGACTTTTTTCGTATATTATATATAGCTAAAGAGAAAAAGCCTTTAAATTCTAGAAACCAGCTAAAATTTGATTCTAAAAAATTCTTTTCAATTTCAGCCCAGGGTATATTTTCATAATTTATTAAATCTCCACCAAACAAATATATATATTCTTCTGTTTGGTAAATTCTATTTCCCTTCAAAGGAGATTTTTCCAAATATGAAATAGCAAAGAAATAATTATCTCCAGAAATAGAATCTGTTTTCATAGTTTTAGCTAAATTAATAGACTCTACGAGAAGTTTAGACTCCAAAATTATCTTCTTATCCCCTAAAATACCACAAAATCCATTCATGTCTTTTCAATTATAACATAGTTA
>CAYGMB010000209.1:3978-4435 GCA_964350765.1 uncultured Flavobacteriaceae bacterium | reverse complement strand
AAAACTACCGAAATATTCATCTTTAAAAGCATCTTCAATACATTCTATATTGATTTCTTCTTTTAATTTATTAAAACGTAATATTGATTTTTCTCTTTTAGTTTGAACACTTAATGCTTTGTGTCTGGTGTTACGTGGTGTTTTGTTTAATGGTAGCGTTATAGTTCTTTTCTTTCCTTGAATAGTTTCGTAACGTGTAACATCTTCAGTGTCCTTTTCAAATTCTAGTTTTGTAACATTTAATGCTATTTCTTCTAGCTTATCTTCAAAGTTCCAATCTTTTTTTAATTCTTCTAAATCTCGTTTACGTCTATTAGGATTGGCTACTTTTTCGTTTGTATAAACATTTAAAGTATTGTAGAAGCTTGATTTATCTTTCTTAATTTCAGGCTTAATGTCAAAGATTTTTAATTGCTTTTCTTTTCCTGGCAATAATTCTTGACGTTTCAATTCTTTT
>CAYGMB010000209.1:2646-3968 GCA_964350765.1 uncultured Flavobacteriaceae bacterium | reverse complement strand
CTTTGTTCGGCATATCTTTCATACATTTGAATTAATTCATACGCAAAAAGTGAGGCTTCGTCGCCACCGGCTCCTGCTCTTGCTTCTAAGATGATTTCACTGGGAAATTCTTCTTCCTCTTTTTCTTTATCAAGAATAGCTTGAATTTGTTCTTCTAGGTGTATTTTTGTTTTTTCAAGTTTCTTTAGTTCTTCTTCGGCGAGTTCTTTCATTGATTCCTCTTTGGCGAGAAGTTTTGTTTCTTCGACTTGATTTAAGATACGTTCAAGTTCCCCAGCGAAATATTGGGTTTTGTGATCTTTTTTTAGTTCTGCTATATATCTTTCGTCTTTATCACTGTGGAAATAAAACTCTTCTAACACACGTAATTCGTGATCTAGGCTTTTATCAAATTTCCTTTTAATAGGAATATGCTCTTCATATTTAAAAGGATAGTAACGAACACCTCTACCTATTAACTGAACTTCTGACGTAGTACTACCACCTGCTTTTCCTTTATTAGTACCTCCTGTGTTTTGACCTTCGTACATACGTACAATATCAAATAAATTTAATACATCCCAGCCTTCTGTAAGTCTTTGGCAGGTAAATATTGCAGTAATAGGATTATTTTTATCTTCTAAACTATTTAATAATTTATCTTGTTCTGGCGTTGTCTTATCTGCATCACGCATACCAGATTTTATTGCCTTTGCTGTTTTATCTGAAGAGTGCGTTATGATGCAGTTATTAGGATTGAAAGCATCTTTTAAATAGCTTATGACACTATTATATGATATATTATTTTCTGAAATATAATTACGTATATCTACTATTCTGCTTTGGCCTACTTCATAAATTTCTTGAGCTTCAATTTTTTCTATGGTTTGAAGAAACTTAAAATCTTCAATAGTTAGATTGTCTATTATTTCCCTGAAAAACTCATAATCTGATTCTACATTTTCTTCTCTTTTAGATGTAACAAATTTACTTCTGAATAAAATGACTGGTTTGAAATTTGGAAGATTATGTTTTACACCCATTTTATAGCGATACCAATTAAAGATAAGCGCCTGTAAGACTCTTAACTTTTTATTGAATGATGATGACACTAGATTGATTTCCTTTGTGTAACCTGCTTTTAAAAAGTCTTTTAATTCAAACCTAATAATTGTTTTAGGCAAGTATTTTTCTTCTACTTTTTTAATGGTTGGCACTGTTGCTGTAAATTCTAATAGTACATTTTTATTTTCTTCACTATTATCTCTATCGCCTTTATGAAGTATTAAATCATTTACGGTATGTTCCCAACTTTTCTCAACATCTTTAGCACTTGCATTATC
>CAYGMB010000209.1:0-2546 GCA_964350765.1 uncultured Flavobacteriaceae bacterium | reverse complement strand
GTTTTTTTATCAATTACTATAGGATTGGAAAACAAGTATTTATTATGATCTGGGTCTGTGAGGTTATCTTCTGTTTTACCAACAATATTATTTTGATTCACAAAGAATATAAAGTTGCGATAGCCTTTTTCATAATAGTATATTATTAATGCTGCCATTAACAATGTTTTACCTGTTCCTGTTGCAAGATTAAATAGCAAACTTGTTGGTGCGTAATCGCCTTTATGTTCTTTAATAGCCTCTGCTGTTAAGAAGTTTTCTAATGCTTCTCGTTGCCAATCAAACAGCTCATATCTTAAATTATCTGTAATAAATTCTGGAACTTTAGATTTTGATAAACCTAAATCAAAAGCATCCATTTTTATGGTCTCGTATAACGCCTTTATATCTGCCATTATTTATCTTTTTTTTGATTTAGTTTTTTTACCATTTTATCAAAGTCTGATTCTATACTTTGCTTTTTATTAAAAGTATCATATTCTTTAAAAGCTTTATTTTCTGCTTGCTTTTTAGACTTTTTACCTAAACCGTCTAATACTTTATACTCATTAAACTCTAGAAACCTATTGACACTGCTTGCTAATTGCCCCATTGTAAAGGTATTTTCTCTTTCAATTAAGCCTTCTATATAATCAAAATAGCTTGTTACTGTGCGCTCTAATTGTTTGATTTCCTTTTCTTCTAGGTAATTTTTCGCAATATTAGTATCGCTTTTTAAAATTCTTCCTTCAGGTGCATTTTTCCAAGTTTTTAAACCCATTTTAGGTTTTTTACTATCTGCTTTTAAATAAATAATTTCAGCAGCTGTTTTGCCTGTTATGGCATAATGAAATTTGTTTTGAATGGTAGCATAAAATTTTTTTGTAATTGGTGCGTCTTTATTATAATCTATACTACATTCTGCAAAAATATCTGTTACTTGTTGATATATTCTACGCTCACTTGCACGGATGGAACGAACACGCTCTAATAACTCTTTAAAATAATCTTTACCAAATAGTGTTTTCCCTTGTTTTAAACGTTCATCATCTATGGAAAAGCCCTTTATGATATACTCTTTAAGTGTTTTAGTTGCCCAAATACGAAATTGAGTTGCTTTTGTGCTGTTAACTCTATAACCAACAGAAATAATAGCATCTAAATTGTAAAATTCAATATTACGTTTAACATCTCTTTCTCCTTCTTTTTGAACTTGTGCAAATTTTGCACTTGTTGCCATTTTATCTAATTCACCATCTTCGAATATATTACCTAAATGCTTGGTAACTACTGACCTATCAACATTAAAAAGGTCTGCTATTTTTTGTTGTGTTAACCAAACTGTTTCATTTTGCACATAGATTTCTATTTTAACATCTCCGTTAGGTGCTGTGTATAAAATAAAGTCTGATAATTCATCAGATGGTTTGAGTGATTTATTTTCTTCTGCCATTTTAATTACTCTTTTATTTGATAGAAATCTTTTGTTAAGGCTATATCTTCTGGGGAAATATTGTGTTTACTATCTTCCATTTCACTAACATTTACGTAGAGTTGGTTATTATCTAGCATTTTACAGAATATTTCCTTTTGCTTTTCTAATGGTAACGCAATAAATTTTTCTTCTTTAGCAACTACCTCTTGGAATTCTTTTATTTTAAAGTTGTAGTGTCAAAAGTATTTCGAGTATAATTCGTTAAATAATTTTATTAACTCATTATAGTTATTACAAGCTAGTATTTTGTCTTTTGCTTTTTGGTTGTTTTTACTCATTTCAAGGTATAAGAATGTTCCTCCACCTTTCCAATTTGCCATATTACTAATCCCACCTTGCTCACCATTAATAACTTTTTTCAACCTTTCTACACCAATTGTTTTTAAATAGTCCATTTGATCAACACCGATATATTGTCTTTTCAATTTATGCGATACAGCTTGTGTTGTACAACTGCCAGAGAAAAAATCAAGAACAATATCATCCTCTTTTGTAGAAGATAAGATTAGATTATTTAACAAAAGTTCTGGTTTAGTTGTATCAAAAGGTTTTGAATCATCTTGAATATTAAAAAGGTTTCTTAATTCTTTAGTTGCATCCTGATTTTGACCCCAATCAAGTAGCAGGTCTGTTATAGTTTTACCCTTTAATTTTTCTTCTTCGGTTTTAAAGCGTCTAAATGAATTCCTTTCTGTGATATATATTAAATCTAAATCACAGAATTTTGTTATTTCAGATTGTTGATTTCTAAATTTTGTTTTAGCTCTAAAGGTGTTTTTTACTCTACCTTTTTCAATGATAACATCTTCTAAAAATTCAGTAGACATAGTTTTGTTTTTATAAACACCCTTCTTTATTATCGTATTTTCCTCGCCCATATACCTTATACCTCCTTGGATAACCATTTCAGCAACACTATTATCTGAATTATCTATACGAGTCGTTGTATCTGTAAGTTTACCTAATTGTAATTTTGGAACTAATGACTCCTTTTTTGAGTAAATTAAAATTGATTCCATAATACCTGCAATTTTAGACAAGTAAGATGGTTGTTTTTTCTTTTTCCAATGTA
>CAYGMB010000208.1:0-4458 GCA_964350765.1 uncultured Flavobacteriaceae bacterium | reverse complement strand
ATATAGATAGTACAATAAGAATCCATAATAGACAGCATCTAGACGATAAATTAAGACTTTTCTTATGGTTTCGTTCCAATCTTCTAAGTCGGTTAAAGTTTCGGTTTGATGAAAATAAAGTCTCGATAAATTGAAAGCTAAAATTATAAGTAGCGTGACCCCTAAAAATAACTTTGATCTCTTTTTTGCAGGAGCAACAAGTATAAGTAAATAAAGTAACAAAGGTGCTAATAAGTAGGAAAACTGTTCTACAGATAATGTCCAAGAAATTCTGTAAAAATAAGAGTTAGTACGCTCACTTACATTTTGAATAAAAAAGAAATATTGATATAATTTTTCTGGTATTTTATTAAAAATTATATACCATACTAAAATATTTACAGAAAGTACTAAATAATAATTAGGTAGAGTTCTAAACCACCTTCGTACTAAAAATTTCTTAATGTTCTTAAATGAAAAGTTTGGTTTTTCAATTTCTCTAAGGACTAGCATTCCAATTAAAAAACCGCTTAAAACAAAAAATATTTCAACTCCAATAGTAGGAATGATTCGGAAAATTAATTTTAAAAATTGCGGATAATTGTCGCCAATCCATAAGGTATGCCCAAAAAGAACAAAAAGACTAGCTGTAGCTCTTAAGGCATCTAAACCAAAGTTTCTTTTTGAATAATCAATATTCATTAACTTGTTCGTCTATGATTTGTTGTGTTATCACTAAGATAGCAAATAAAGACAGCTACATTATTGTAAGATGAACTTTATATTCGCTCTCCGTTTTCATCATACTTCTTTGTCCGTCTTAGGACGCCTTTTTTATTATATATTCTAATCTCACTTATATTCCCATTTGAGTGATAGACTTTTACTTTTCCGATTGCTTTTCCATCTTTAAAAACCCTTTCAATTCTTAAAGTTCCGTCGTTGTAGTAGTCTTTTTGTAGACCGTTGCAGACATCATCACAACAGCAGTAACCAGAAAATCTTGGGTGAGAAATAAGGTCATAGCATTGCTGTATTTTTTTGGAGTAGAGTGTGTCAATATTAACCCCTTTTATAAGATTAACACTTTGATCGATTCCAGCAAAATCAGCAATAAGTCGATATTTCCCTGTCGCTTTTAGCATAATTGTTCCGATTGAATCAGAAACAAAATATTTTTTATCAGATTTCTCTAGATGATATAATAAACCGTATTCTACTTTTTGAGAACAAGGATTTTTTAGCATTAGATTATATTTGACTTCTTGACCAAATGATTTAATTGAAAAAGCAATTATGAACAGTATTTTTAGTTTCAAGGTCTGTTTTATGGTATTCGTACAACAACGAATTATGAGTAGTCATCTAAAGTACTAAATTAAAATAAACTGTGAATTATCTCTTCGATAGATAGTCCTTCGGCTTCTGCTTTGTAGTTTTTAATAAGCCTGTGTCGTAAAATCCCAGTAGCAACTCGTTGTACATCTTCTATGTCTGGCGAAAATTTACCATGTAGAGCAGCGTGTGCTTTTGCAGCCAAAATTAAATTTTGAGAGGCTCTAGGTCCTGCACCCCAATCTACATAATTTTTTATTATTTCTGGTGCTGCTTGGCTTTTAGGTCGTGTTTTACCTACCAAAGTAACAGCATATTCTATAACGTTGTCTGCAACTGGTATTTTTCTAATTAATTTCTGAAAATCAATTATCTCCTGTGCAGAGAACAATGCATTTACTGTTTTACTATCTCCAGTTGTAGTAGTTTTTACCACTTCTACTTCTTCAGAAAAAGAAGGATAGTCTAAATTAACAGCAAACATAAATCTATCTAATTGTGCCTCTGGCAAAGGGTATGTACCTTCTTGCTCTATTGGATTTTGTGTTGCTAGAACAAAGTAAGGTAAATCTAATTTGTAATGTTGTCCAGCTACAGTAACAGCTCTTTCTTGCATAGCCTCCAGTAATGCTGCTTGGGTTTTTGGTGGTGTTCTATTTATCTCGTCCGCTAATATAATATTTGAAAATATAGGTCCTTTAATGAATTTGAACTCCCTATTATTATCTAAAATTTCAGACCCCAAAATATCACTTGGCATTAAATCTGGAGTAAATTGAATTCTTTTAAATTTTAAACCTAGTGCTTGTGCTATTGTATTTACTAATAATGTTTTAGCAAGTCCAGGAACTCCAATTAATAATGCATGACCTCCTGAAAAAATTGATAGTAACACCTCGTCAACTACTTGGTCTTGACCAATAATTATTTTTCTAATTTCTTTTTTTAAGGAAGTATATTTATTTACAAGCTGTTCTACAGCGGTAACGTCTGACATATAGTTTAGTGTTATTGATTTAACCAATTACTAGAAAACTCACAACCATGGTAATCTTCATTGACATTGATATAAGTTTCTTTAACTTTTTTATCTTGCCATTCTTTGATTGCCTCAATTTGTTTTTCTTTTAAAGCAAGTTCTTTAATCTTTTCGTAATCTTTAGAGTAATCGGCTCTATGCTCTTCAAACCTATTAGTTAACGTAAGAATTTTAAAGCTACTTTTACCTGTGTAGTCTCTATCTGAATATACTTTAGAAACTTCTCCTTTTTTCAAATTATAAACGTAAGCACTTAATGCAGGATCCATTTTTGTTAAATCAAAACGAGTATCTCCAGTAACAGGATTCACTAGCTGACCACCATTGTTTCTTGTTTCTTTTTCATCTGAAGAATTTCTAGCAGCCTCTGCAAAAGTAACTTCTCCATTTACAATTTTTTCTCTAATACTTTCGATCTCTTCCTTAGCTTTATCTATTGTTATTTGAGTTACTTCTGGGAATAAAATAATGTGTCTCACATCTACTTCTTGACCCCTTACTTTATCTACATATAAAATATGGAAACCAAACTCAGTTTCAAAAGGCTCACTCACTTCTCCTTCTAGTAAGGAAAATGCTTTGTCTTTAAACTCTTTGGCTAGTGGTGATGTTCTTGTAACTCCTTCAATTAACCCACCTTTTTGAGCAGTACCATCTTTTGAATATAAAACTGCTTTTGTTGCAAAACTAGCTCCATTATCAACTACATCTGCTCTAATTTCACGAAGTCTCTCTATGACTGCATCTCTAGCTTCTTTTGTAATTTCTGGCTCTATAACAATTTGAGCTACTTCTACTTCAGCACTAAAAATAGGCCTTTCATCTTCAGGAATTGAAAAGAAAAACTCCCTAGTCTCTTCTGGGGTAATTTCAACATCTTCAACAACTTTTCGTTGCATCTCGCTAGCAAGTTTAATGGTTTTATTTACTTCAAACAACTCAGCTTTAAGCTCTGCGATGTTATTTTTTCTATAATATTTAGCAACTTTATCTGCATCACCAAGTTCACTAATCATATAATCTAGTTGCTGGTCTATTTGAGCATTAATTTCTGCATCACTTACCATTATACTATCTTGTTTTGCATGGTGTGCGTACAATTTATCCTCTAGTAATTTTCCAAGTAATTGGCAACGAGATACATTTTCAGTAGAAATACCTTGAGATTTTAATTCTATATATCCTTTGTCAATATCTGTGTCTAACACAACATAGTCACCTACAACGGCAGTAACGCCCTCAGCTTTATATCTTTTAAAAGGAGCTTTAACAGTATCTTTTTTGGATGTTGTATCTAAAATCTCTGTAGTAGATTTTGCTACCCCTGTACTATCTGGAACTACAACTTCTTGGGCCTCTAATTGTCCAGTACAAAATATTAAAGCTATAACACTTGTTATTACTAATTTAATATGTTTCAAATTTTCTATTTTTAATTGCATCTTTCTTTATATCAACTTCTAATTTTTTAATAAGCTCTAATTTTCTCTTATTAATTATTATTTGTTCTATGGTTGGTTTTATATACTCTAATGGAGCAACATCATTGTTATTTAAAACATCTTTAATATGAATCAAATATACCCCTAATGAGTCTTTTAATTGTAAATTATTTCCTTTTTTTAAATCACTAGAGTTAAGAGTCGCTAGAGCAGGTATTTTTTCTGAAATAACTTTCTTTTTTACCCAAATCGAGTCGTTAAAATTTTGATCTTTAAACTGAATGCTTTGGTTAATTAATTCTTCTTGGTCTTTACCATTAAAACGAGTGAATTTTTGCTTCGTTACAGAAACGTCTAGAAAATTAGGTGGTAATATTATATACCTAATCTTTAGCAACTCGTCATTAAGTAAAAAATTTTCTTTGTTTAATTCGTAATAATCTTGAAATTCTTGGTTAGATACTGTAGAGTCTAATTGCTTGTTGACAATAACACTTTTGTAGGCTTCTGTATATAAGTCATTTCTGTATTGGTCTATAAGTCTATTATATTCATCTTGAGTTTGAGGTGATAGGTTAATTTTAGCTTGATCAATTAGCAGCTTTTGAGTAGCCCATCTATTTATATAGTTACTTACAATAAGAGTGCTGTCTTCTTTTGAGG
>CAYGMB010000207.1:0-4469 GCA_964350765.1 uncultured Flavobacteriaceae bacterium | reverse complement strand
ATTCGTGGTTTTTCTACTAATAGGTTATTGATAGCAGTAGATGGTGTGCGTTTTAATACTGCTATTTTTAGAGGAGGAAATGTACAAAATGTAATTTCTTTAGACCCTTTTACCATTGAAAGAACTGAGGTTATTCTTGGTCCAGGCTCCGTAGTATATGGAAGTGACGCTATAGGTGGTGTTATGAATTTTTACACAAAAAAACCACGTTTTTCTTTTGAAGAAGGCGTTTCCTTATCAGGAAGTGCTACAGGACGATATGCTACAGCTAATAATGAGAAAACAGGACATATAGAGCTTAATATTGGAGCAAAAGAGTGGGCTTTCTTAACAAGTTTGACGTATAGTGATTTTGATGACTTAAGAATGGGAAGCAATGGACCAGATGATTATCTACGACCAGAGTTTGTAATTACTCAAGATGGAGAAGATGTTGTAGTTGAAAATAGGGATCCAAACGTTCAAGTTTTTACAGGTTATAACCAAATAAACGCGATGCAAAAAGTTAGATATTCCCCTTCTGAAAAATGGGACTTTAACTTAGGTCTATTTTATACCACTACTAGTGATTACCCAAGATACGATAGATTAATTAGAGAAAGAGATGGACAATTACGTTCTGCAGAATGGTACTATGGTCCCCAAGAATGGTTAAGTGGTAATTTACAAGCGACCAATAAAGCAAAACAGGGTATTTATGACGAGAGTAACATAACTTTATCATATCAACGATTTAAGGAAAGTAGGAACGATCGTGATTTTGGAGATACAATACTTTTTGAAACAGATGAAACAGTAAGTGCTTATACTGCAGGATGGGATTTGATAAAAAGAATAAATAACCTATCGCTTAATTATGGGGTAGAATATGTTTTTAATAAGGTAAATAGCGAAGGAAAACAAACTAATATTATAACTGGAAATTCGCAAGAAGATGCTTCGAGATATCCAGATGGTTCTACTTGGCAATCTATTGCTGCTTACAGTAGTCTACAATGGAAAATTACCGATGATGTTTCTTTTCAAGGAGGATTACGTTATAACCATATTCTAGTTAATGCTACTTTTGACGATTTGTTTTTTGACTTTCCTTTTTCTGAAGCAACAATCAATACTGGAGCACTAACAGGGAGCGCAGGAATCGCATGGAATCCAAACAAAATTTTAAGTTGGCGAGCAAACTTCTCTACAGCTTTTAGAGCCCCTAACATAGACGATATTGGTAAAATCTTTGATAGCGAACCTGGAAGTGTTGTGGTTCCGAATCCTGATTTAAAACCAGAGTATGCTTATACTGGAGAAGTTGGAGTAACATTAAACTTTAATAATATTGTAAAATTAGATCTAGCAACCTACAAGACTATGTTAAATGATGCTCTTGTAAGAAGAGACTTTACAATTGATGGATTAACTGAAATTGAATACCAAGGTGAGTTAAGTAATGTACAAGCTATACAAAATGCAGCCAAATCTGAAGTATATGGGTTTGAAGCTGGATTAGAAGTAAATTTCTCAAAGCAATTTAAACTTACCTCACAGTATAATATTACAGATGGTTTTGATGAAGATGATGAAGGAAACAGAACCCCTATTCGTCATGCTGCACCTCAGTTTGGAAACACGCATCTTACATTCACAAAGAAAAAATGGAAATTAGATGCCTTTACAGAGTACAATGGTCAGTTTGATTTTGAAGACTTAGCACCTAGCCAACAGAGCAATGATTTTTTATACGCTAAAGATAGTAATGGGAACCCATTTTCTCCTAACTGGTATACTTTAAATTTTGGTGCACAATATCAAGTATCGTCAGATATTGAACTTACAGCTACACTAGAAAATATAACAGATCAAAGATATCGTCCATATTCTTCAGGAATATCTGCTCCTGGAAGAAACTTAATAGTGGCTGCAAATTATATATTTTAATTTTATATAGCTTTTAAAAGCAATGTTTTAAGGTTAGATTGCCATTCGGATTTTAAAATGCTAAGCACAATACTATCCCTTCTTCCTGTTGGGCTAGTACAATTATTTCTTAAAACACCTTCTACAGTACAACCTATGGCCTTCATAGCTGTAATGCTTCTTTGATTTTTAGCGTCTGCTCTAAATTCTACACGTTCTACATCTAAAACGTCAAATGCGTATGATAGTAATAAATATTTGCAATTTTTATTTAGCCCAGTTTTTTGAAATTTTTTTCCATACCAGGTATAGCCTAGTTGTACTGTTTTATGGTTTAAATTATAATCATAAAAGCGAGTACTACCAGCATACTCTTGTGTAAGTTTATCAAAAACTATAAAGGGATAAGAGTCTTCTTCTTTACGCTTTTGTAAAGCAAATGCAATGTATTTTTCAAGATTTTCTTTTCCGTCCGCAGGTAAAAGCGAGTAGGTCCAAAGCTCTGGTTCATGAATAGAAAAAGGTAATAAGTGCTTTAAATCTTCTTCTAAAAGAGGCCTTAATAAAACTCGATTGTTTTCAAGTACTATTTCTTTTTTAAAATTTAAAGCTACCATACATCTAAAATACAGATTTTAAAAACGAAACATTAAAATTGGGAATAGGTTATTTTAAACTCTATTCCCAATAATGTTCTATAAATGCAAGGTATTATTGTATAGACTAATATCCTAATGAAGATATATACTCATCTAATTCTTCAATAGAACTTTCAAAATCAAACGCATCGTTTACTTTCCAGTAATTTTCAGGGTTGTAGCAAAATGGATATGCAAACTTTGCATAGTCTAGTTTGGTATCTTCAAAGTCAAAAAGATTAGTTATTTGAAGAATTTGTGCTGCCGTCAAACAATTGTTTTTTGTTATTTGTTTTGCTAATGTAAGTCTAGATTCAGAAAATGTTTTTGCTTCTATTGATGCAAGTGCTTGAGAAAAATCTGGAGAAGTCATGGCAAAACACCCTTCTTCTTCAACAATTATTTCAGTTGGCACTTGCCCTGTAGTAGTGGTTGTGGTAGTGGTTGTTGTAGTTGTTGTATTTACACCAGTATTTACGTTAATACCAACGCCAATATTAGTCCCTCCAATATTAACACCAACTCCTATCTGGTCACCTTGTCCTGTTGTAGTTTGTGTAGTTGTTGTAGTTACTCCTATTTGTGGAAGAGGAACAGTATTGTACTTAACAATAGTTACAGAGGATGGAGGTGGAAGTATTTCTGCATAAGGAGTAAATGAGAAAAAACGTAATTTTCTACCTCTTTTAGTGTTTTTTATTTTATAAACCATTTCACCTCTTCTTCCATCTACATCTACTAGCATAGTTCTCTTTTTTTCTAGTGTTGGGATAGCCTCATTTGCGAAGACTATTTTGGTGTCATAAAAATCATTTGTTAAAAAATCAACAGCAATATTCACTAAAGAAGTTTCATTTTGTCTTACACCATTTAAAAAAACGTAAAATGGTTCTCCATCTTCAGAAAAGATTGTTAAGCGGGATTCTTGAGCAGATACTATAGTTGTAAATACAAGTAATAATAGTAGTGTAATTTTTTTCATTATTTAAGGTTTTTCTTTAGCACTCCAAAAGTTGCGCCAAAGATATGTATTAATAAATAATATTGTTTTTTCTTAAAGATTAAGCAGTAGTATGCTTATTAAGAGTGTCTTTTGAAGATATGTTTTTTACAATGGTTTCTCTAAACTTTTTAGCATCGTATGGTTTTACAATAATGTCATTCATTCCGCTATCAAAAATTTGATCTCTCATTTCTTCTATTTCAACCGCAGTTAGAGCCACAATAGGAACAGTTTTATTAAATTCCCTAATTTTTTTCGTAGCATTTAAACCATCTAGAACTGGCATGTTAATATCCATTAAAATAAGATCGTAATTTTTGTTTAGAACCTTATCAATAGCTTCTTTACCATTGGCAGCTAAGTCACATATAATTTTGTCTTTTTCTAGAATCTTTTTTGTAACTATTTGATTAATTCTATTATCCTCAACAATTAGAATATGTTTTCCTTCAATAATCTTTAAATTAGTAGTTGGGCCTACTTTATTTTCTTTTTTAACATGAACAATATCAAATTCTAAACTAAATCGAAAAGTAGTACCCTCTCCAATTTCACTTTCAACATAAATTTGAGAGCCTTCTGCATCTAAAAGTCTTTTTACAATTGGAAGCCCAAGACCAGTTCCTTGATAGTTGTAATTTATAGACTCTGCTTGTTGAAATTCTTCAAAAATTGTTTCCAACTTTCTCTTAGGAATACCTATACCTGTATCCTTTACTGAAAAATCTATTGTTGCTTTTTTATTACTTTTTTTATTGACAATTGCGCTAATGGTTATGTCTCCATCTTCGGTAAATTTACATGCATTCCCTATTAGATTCATTAACACTTGAGAGAGATGAATTACATTTCCTTTAAGTAGTTCGGGAATTTCATTAGACACATTGATATGAATTTTGTTCTTGTTTTGAAGTTTCATG
>CAYGMB010000206.1:3382-4478 GCA_964350765.1 uncultured Flavobacteriaceae bacterium | reverse complement strand
ATTATAAAGTATAGATATAAGAAACCACGCTTAGGCGTGGTTTTTTTTGATAAAAAATTTTAAACTAAATAAAAGTAATGCTATTCTATCTTTATGTAATTTGTATAGCGAATTCCTGGGTCACTTTCACTACAAGGAGTTCCAGTATAAAAATCAAGTTCTTCCATCTCACGATAAGAATTTTCAGTAAGATCAAAAATTTCTCTTGTTAAACCAACTCCATCCCGAACTGTAGTTAATAAATCTCCATCCAAAAACCATTCTCCATTTGTTTCATGTAAGACAATACAATTGCCATCACCATTTTCACCGTAAAATTGAGAATGATATATACCTTTAAAGACGTTAGTAGTATCTGCTCCTAATTGATAACTATAAAAGGATTCTGAAATACAACCATCTCTAAATACTTCATCAGAAATACCAGATTGACATATAAATGTAAAACTTTTTACTTCCCATGTTCCTAATAAAAGATTAGTTGGAGGATCTTCTTGGTTATCAATTTCACTAGAATTATCACTAGAACATCCACTAAATAATAATATTAGAAAAAGTGCAAAAAAACTCTTACTGTTAAGTATAAACTTGTTCATTTTTAATTTATTAATGAAGTACTCTATTTAACGCTTTTTTATAGACAGCTTCATACATTGGAACTACGGCCTGAGTATCAAATTTCTGAGAAACTGCTTTTGCTTGATTTTTAAATTGTTGTAAAATATTTGAGTCTCTTAGTATAGATAATGCATTTTTAGCCATTTCATCAACATTTCCTACATCACTCAAATAACCACTAACACCGTGTTCATTCACTTCTGGCAAACCACCTGTATTGCTTGATATAACAGGAACGGCATTTACCATAGCTTCAAGTGCCGCTAGACCAAAGCTTTCTTTTTCTGAAGGAAGTAAAAACAAATCACTAAAACATAATATCTTATCTATTTCGTTACTATTTCCTAAGAAGACTACTTTTTTAGCTATTCCTTTGTCTTTAGCAAGTTGTAAAGCTGGTTCATGTTCTGGCCCCTCTCCTACTATTAGTAATTTGGCAGGAATTTCTTGTTGAATAATATCAAAAATTTCAATTATA
>CAYGMB010000206.1:0-3372 GCA_964350765.1 uncultured Flavobacteriaceae bacterium | reverse complement strand
CGTAAATTACTTATGTGTGTTACAATGCGCTCTTCTTCAGTAGCCATTAAATCACGTTGACAATCTGTAAAAGCAGTATTTATCTTACTAGTATCTATAAAGTTAGGCACTACTTCTATTCCGTTAGACACATTAAAAAGACGCAAGGTGTCTTCTTTTAAACTTTCAGAAACGGAAGTAACAACATCACTTTTGTTAATACTAAAAGTTACTGCAGGTTTATAATGTGGATGGTTTCCAACCAATGTTATATCGGTACCATGTAAGGTGGTTACCATTGGTATAGAAATACCATCTGCTTGTAACATTTTTTTTGCCATATAACCTGCGTATGCATGCGGTATAGCATAATGCACATGTAATAAGTCTATTTTATATAGCTTAACCATATCTACTAACTTACTCGATAAAGCCAGCTCGTAGGGCTGATAGTGAAATAATGGGTAGTCTGGTACAGCTACTTCGTGAAAATGAATATTTGTTGAAAGCAACTCTAATCTAACAGGTTGCTTATAAGTAATAAAGTGTATTTCGTGTCCTCTCTCTGCAAGAGCTAGACCTAATTCTGTTGCTACTACTCCACTTCCACCAAATGTAGGATAACAAACAATGGCTATTTTCATTATTCTCCGGTTTTTAAATTAGTTGCAACATTGTCAACTTTTACATTTCTATAGTCTATAGCATTGTATATTGCTTCTTGAATATTACTACGTAAGTTACTACCAATAAGTTTTCTATTTTCTGCATTAGGATAAGTACGATTTGACAAGAACACATATACTATTTCTTCCTCTGGATCTGCCCAAGTAAATGTCCCCGTAAAACCACTATGACCAAAACTTGTCATAGAGACACATCCACAAGTAGGACCTACATCACCTAGTTGGGGTTTATCAAAACCAATACCGCGTCTAACATCTTTTTCGCAATAAGTACAAACATTGAATAAATCAAAAGTTTCTGGTTTAAAATAACGTTTGCCGCCATAAAATCCTTTTTGAAGATAAAGTTGCATAATTTTTGCTACATCATTTGCATTGCTAAATAAACCAGCATGACCACTTACACCTCCTAGCATAGCTGCTCCTTGGTCATGTACATAGCCATGCACCTTTTGCATTCTAAAATAGCTATCATCTTCTGTTGGGACAATACCAACTTTATTAAACTTATTTAACGGCTTATAAGTGGTATAATTTGCACCCAGCGATTCATAAAAATTACGCTGAACTACTATATCCATACTAGTGCCATAAAACTCTTCAAAGTACTTTTTTAATAAATAGTAAGGTAAGTCGCTGTATTTGTAACCAACTTGACTGCGCAAGTCACTTTCTTTAATTAATCTGTATATACTGTCTTTATAATCACTACGCATATACAAATCATTTGCAACTTTAATATTAAAATCCTTATCGCTTTTTGTTCTATAATACGTAGCTGCTGGTTTTTTTGTAAGAGTATCAATGGTATTAATATAAAATGGAATCCAAGCTTTAAGTCTTGCATAATGTGATAGCATTTGCCGCAAGGTTATATTTGCTTTATTAGTTCCTTTATATTCTGTAAGTATTTCTGAAAGTTTTGTATCTAACGAAATAATACCTCTGTCAGTTAATTCTATCACTAATGGCATAGAAGCCAATATTTTTGTTAGTGATGCAACGTCGTATACATCGTTATCACGAACTCTATTTTTTCTATCTTGAGTATGGTAACCAAAGTTTTTGTTATAGATTACTTTTCCTTTTCTAGCAACAAGTATTTGCATACCTGGTGCCATATTGCCCCATACACCAATATTTGCGAGAGAGTCTATTTTTTTAAGTTTATAACTATTAACTCCAACACTTTCTGGAGTACCATACTGTAAGCGTTTTAAAGACTTTGTTTTATAATGTGTGTTTAAAGGAAAATCATCTCCGAGTGAAACAGGTAATTTACCATTTGCTTCTCTTGCTCCAAAAATAAGTTGTGCCGAAAGTTCTTGAGATACTTTACTATTTTGATAAGACATAATTACGCCTTCAAAATTAGTTGTGCTTTTAAGGTCTAATAATGAATAAGGTCTAGCAAAAACATCTAGTATAACAGTATTGGTTCTTGCAATTTCATACATCCATATAAGTTCTTTCTCAGTAAACTTATAAGATTGCCAAGGATTATCATTTGGTTTGTGAAACCCAATAATTACATAATTGTAACTTTTAAGTTTCTTTACATAACTGTCCAAGCTAGTTGCTTTTACCCAATCTACATCTGCATACTTACGCAGTTGCTCTAAAAAATCTCCACTATCCGCATCACCAAAGTTTATGTATGCAATCTTTTTCTTTTGTAGGTCTTTAATGGGCAAAATAGCCTTGTCATTTTTTAAAACAGTAAGTGCATTTTCCATAGCTTCCTCGTAAAGGGCATGGTCAATAACTGAATTTAAGTCTTCTATAATATATTTACTTTCAACTGGCTGGTAACTATGCAAGCCTACTTTATATTTTGCATATAAAATCTTTTTAACTGAATGCGCTAAACGCTCTTCTGTAATAACTTTTTCCCTATATGCATTTACAATAAGTTGGTGGGCCTTAGGAATATCTTCAGATATTAGTAAAACATCATTTCCTGCTAAAAAGGCAGCTAGATCTATCTCTCCTGGAGAGCTGAAATTTGAAGCTCCTTTCATACTTAAAGCATCTGTAAAAATTAGTCCATTAAAGCCTAATTCTCCCTTTAAAATGTTTGTTACAATGTTTTCTGAAATTGAAGAAGGGTACCCATCTCTGTTTTCTAATGAAGGTATATTAAGATGAGCTACCATAACACTACTTAAACCATCTTGAATTAATCGTTTGTATGGATATAATTCAATACTATCAATACGTTTTTTATCGAAAGTAATGGTTGGTAATGTTTTATGAGAGTCTGTATCAGTATCTCCATGACCAGGAAAATGTTTTGCATTGGCTAGAATGCCAGCTTCTTGCATACCTTTCATAAAAGCTAAGGACTTTAAGGTCACATTGTCTTTGTCTTCACCAAAAGATCTATTTCCAATAATTGGGTTTTTTGGATTGGTGTTTATGTCTACAACTGGGGCAAAGTTAATATGCATTCCCATACGCTTTGTATGTTCTCCAATACGCTTTCCTACTTTTTTTATGATTTCGTCATTGGTAATTGCTCCTAAAGTCATATTCCAAGGGTATGCAAAAGTAGAATCTAATCGCATTGCCAACCCCCACTCTGCATCCATCGCCATCATTAGCGGGACCTTGGATAATTCTTGAAATTCGTTATTGAGTTTTACTTGTTGTTTAGGTCCTCCTTTGGAAAAAATAACACCTCCTATGTATTGATTAGTTATTAAGT
>CAYGMB010000205.1:3959-4485 GCA_964350765.1 uncultured Flavobacteriaceae bacterium | reverse complement strand
CCAGCTGCAGTTTGGGTAATAAAAGGGACTAAGTTTTGAGGCACACCAACTGGTAACTCTCCAATTTTTGCAGAGTCGTGTGCGCCTATAGGATTAAAATAACGAAGTGATATTGTTCTTAGACTTGACACTGAGCAAGTATCATTTAATATCTCTTCACTTATTTGTTTGGTATTTCCGTAAGGAGAGTTGGCAATTTTTACTGGAGCATCTTCAGTAATTGGTAAACTGTCTGGTTCACCATAGACGGTACAAGAAGAGCTAAAGATAAAGTTATTAATATTCCTAGATGTGCATTCTTGTAATAGATAAGTAAGTGTATGTAAGTTATTTTCGTAGTAATGTAGAGGGTTTTTAACACTCTCACCAACAGCTTTACTTGCAGCAAAGTGAATTATCCCTGTAATAGTATTATGTTTTTTAAAAAACTCTATTACATCATGTTTTACTCGTAGATCTAAACGTTCAAAAATAGGAGACTTTTTTGTTATTGAGGTAATTCCTTCTAGAACATTAATTGTAGAAT
>CAYGMB010000205.1:0-3949 GCA_964350765.1 uncultured Flavobacteriaceae bacterium | reverse complement strand
CAATTACAACTTCAAAACCTGCTTCTTGTAAAGCAACAACAGTATGAGAACCAATATAACCTAAACCACCGGTAACTAAAATTTTATTTTGAGACAAAATCAATAACTGTTTTAGTAATAAATGCTATTTGTTCATCATCGAGCTCTGTATGCATAGGCAATGAAATTACTTCTTTTACCAATTGATTGGTAACAGGAAAATCTGCTTCACGATACCTATTATCTTTATATGCTTTTTGTAGGTGTAGCGGAATTGGATAATAAACTCCACAAGGAATCCCATTTTCATTAAGGTGCTTTACTAAAGCATCTCTATCTGTATTTACAACTCGTAATGTATATTGATGAAAAACATGACAGTCACATACATCACAAATAGAGTTTCCCGAATCACAGAAACCTGTAGGTGTAATTATAGTATCTATTCCAGTAAATGCATTAGTATACTTTCTGGCAGCATTCCTCCTTTTTGCATTATATGTATCTAGATGTGGCAGTTTTGCTCTTAAAATGGTAGCCTGTATAGAGTCTAGTCTTGAGTTAACACCCACCACATCATGATGGTAACGCACATACATCCCATGATTAACAATGCCACGAATTGTATGAGCTAAGTCATCATTATTGGTAAAAATAGCTCCACCATCTCCATAACATCCTAAATTCTTTGAAGGAAAAAAAGAGGTTGATGCTACATGTCCTATTGCTCCTGTTTTAACCTTTGTTCCGTCCTTAGAGGTGTACGTAGCTCCAATACCTTGTGCATTGTCTTCAATTACATATAAATTATTTGCATTCGCTAACTCCATAATTTCATCCATTTGTGCAGATAACCCAAAAAGATGTACTGGAACAATTGCTTTAGTTTTTGGTGTAATTGCTTTTTTTATAGCTTCAATATCAATATTAAATGTAACAGGATCTACATCTACCAAGACTGGTGTAAGTCCTAACAAAGCTATTACCTCTACTGTAGCAGCAAATGTGAAATCTGCAGTAATCACTTCGTCTCCAGGCTGCAATCCTAGACCCATCATAGCTATTTGTAATGCATCTGTACCATTAGCACAGGGAATTACATGCTTTACACCAAGGTATTCTTCTAATTCTTTTTGAAAAGCGTGTACTTCTGGACCATTTATAAAAGCTGTGGACTCTATTACATCAATCACAGAGCTATCTATTTGCTCTTTTATAGCCTCATATTGACCTTTAAGGTCTACCATTTGTATTTTTCGCATAAAGTAATAGTAGTATTTCTTGTAAAATTACGAAAATACAAACTGCTAAACCAATTGTATGTAAGTAAAGAAACGTATTTTAGCATAAGTAGCTTTTTTATGAGTATTGTATATAATATTTTAACACACCTATCATCTTTTGGTATTTGGTTTTCGCAGTTTTTTAGTAAAAAAATGAAGCTCTTTGTTTCTGGAAGAAAGCAAACTTTTTCTATACTTTATTCAAAAATTAAGACAACAGACAAAACTATATGGTTTCATTGTGCTTCGCTTGGAGAATACGAACAAGGGGTGCCAATAATGCAAGCTTTAAAAAAAGAATACCCCAACTTTAAATTAATTGTTTCCTTTTTTTCTCCCTCTGGTTATGAAAACAAAAAAAATGACTTACTACCAGATGTAATTGTATATCTACCAATCGATACAAAAAATAATGCAAAGCGATTTATAAAAGCTGTACATCCAAGCATGGTGTTTTTTGTGAAGTATGAGTTTTGGCCCAATTATTTATTTACTCTTCAAAAAAATAATATTCCTACTTATCTAGTATCTGGACTTTTTAGACCTAATCAAATTTTCTTTAAAAGTTATGGTGGGTTTATGAGAAATGCATTAAAAACATTTAATTATTACTTTTTACAGAATACCTATTCAGAAGATTTATTGCACAAAATTGATATTACAAAAACATTGGTAAGTGGTGATACACGTTTTGATAGGGTAAGCAATCAAATTGAGCTAGACAATACTCTACCTATAATTGAAGATTTTACAAAAAATGCGCTTTGTATTGTTTGCGGAAGTACTTGGCCAGAAGACGAAACTGTTTTATTAGATACAATAAATAACGCTACTGAAGACATAAAATTTATTATAGCTCCTCATAAAATTGAACCTGAAAAAATACTTGCCTTCAGAAAACAAATCACGCAAGGTTCGCTTTTATATTCTGAAATCAATACACCTGATAAAATACAAGCCAATTCACTTACAAAAACTAATATCCTCTTTATTGATTGCATAGGCTTACTAACAAAAATTTATAGTTATGCAGATATAGCATATATTGGTGGAGCAATGGGGAATACTGGTCTTCATAATATATTAGAAGCAGCGACTTTTGGTATTCCTATTGTTATTGGGAAGAATTATGATGAATTTCCCGAAGCAGAGCGTTTACAATTACTAGCAGGTTTATTTTCTATTTCTACAAAAGAAGAGTGTGAAAATATCTTACAAAAACTAATTACAGATACTTCCTTCAGAAATAAAACAGGAATGATTGCTGGGCATTTTGTGAATAGTAATACTGGGGCAACAAATGTTGTAATGGATTATATAAAGAAAAACTTTAAACAGTAACTGCTTTGTTTAAGTATCTCCTAAACGGTAAGAGCTCTCTATAAATTTCGATTACTTTCTTTTCAAAATAAGGACTTAAAACCTCTTCCCTGGTAAGAATATAAGAAACAGCAAAACTTTTTCTACATAGTAAATCTATATATGGATGATTGTGTGAGAATCCTTTAGGAGATTTTTTTAAAGGATTGTCCATTATTAAACCTCCAAACATTTTTGAAAAACTTTTTTTATTTAAAATTTGTAATAGCTCTTCTCCATTATAATCTATAGCCTCTCTTATACTTTTTAAAATTTTACTTGAGGGATGCCAGTACCCACCACCAATAAATGATTCTTCAACCCCCAAGTGAATATAAAAATCTCCTTGTTTACTTTCTTGGTCTAAACCTGCCCCAAAATGATTTTTATACACAGGCCTATTAGGATGATAAAGTAAATTATTATTAATTCTATTAATTGCCTTTTTACCAGGAGTATTAAAATAACCAGGATCAATTTCCGCCAATTTAATATTCATCTCATCCAACCATTCTATATAGGAGTCTCTTACGTCATGGTACTCTTTTCGGTTTGCATCCATCCAATCTTTGTGATTGTTCTGGGTAAGTTTTTCTAAGAAAGAATACATTTTTTTAAAATCCATATAACAAAAGTAGAAATAGTGATTAAGAGAACCTTAAAAAAGATTATGAAAACTTTATTATTGGATAAATGTTAAAATACCTATGTTTGTGTAATAATTTAACACTAAAACAATCAAAAATGAAGAAACTAATTTTATGTATTACAGTTTTGCTTTTTGCTTTCTCTAATACATCTTGTAGAGAAACTAAGACTGAAACAAAAGAGGTAATTAAAGAAGTAGAGGTAGAAGTAGAAGAGAAAACCGAAGAAGCTGAAGGTATCCTTGAAAGAACAGCAAAAGAAGTTGATAAAGAGATAAATGAAGAAATTGACGAAGAAATTGACAAAATAGGTAACGACGACGCCTAATAACTAAAAACTAAAAATAGAAATTATGAGAAAAATAGCATATACCATCGTATCGATATTTTTATTAGCAGTAGTTTTTACATCTTGTAGAGATAATAAAAAAACTTCTGAAGAAGAATTAATTGAAGAAATGAAAGAAGATGGAGCAGAAACAAAAATTAAATCTGACGGTGACGAAACAAAAATTAAAATGGAAACCGAAGATAAAGAAGTGAAAATTAAGAAAGAAGATGGTGAAACCACTATTAAAGTTGAAAAAGAAAATGATTAATTAATCATTCTTGATTTTATAAAAAAAGACCTCACTTGAGGTCTTTTTTTTTATGAATTAAAACTATTAATCTGTCCCTTCA
>CAYGMB010000204.1:0-4498 GCA_964350765.1 uncultured Flavobacteriaceae bacterium | reverse complement strand
ACACTCCTTAAAGCTCTATAGACATTAAACTCATCTCCTTTAAATTGTTGCGAAAAACGTTTGCTAGGTACAATTTGAAATACATCTCCTCTGTGACAATGCTCTTTACATTTTATAACAAGTTTTTTAAAAGCTTCGTCATCAAGGTTTGTTTGTAAAGTACCTTCTAAGGAAAAAGGATACTCTGCAAAAGACTTTGATTTTAATATACGTTCAATATTTTCAATATTACTTTCGGAGTCATAACAATTTGCAAAAATGTAGGCTTCATTATTAAAGTGATTAATAGCAATTATGTTTTTATATACTGCATAGTAAATGTCTGGAATTTCTAGACTTTTTTCTTTGTCATTTATAGTTATGTCTTCAAAGTATTTAACTGCATCATAGCCTATATAACCAAACAATCCATTTGTTATGAATTTACTATTGTTTTCTTCAGAAATAAATGAAGCTGCAAAACTTTCAATCTCCTTAGAAACATTACAGTTTGAGTCTATTTTAATTTGATTGCTTTCTCCGTCTGGGAAATGTGTAGTGATGGTATTATTTTTTACTTCAATTGAAGCAATCGGATTTGAACAGATGTAACTAAAACTATTATCATTTGCTCTGTAATCACTACTCTCTAATAATAAGCTATTCGGAAATTTATCTCGTAAGCGTAAATAAACAGAAACAGGTGTCAATGTATCTGCTAACAGCTTTTTTGAGTAGGTCTTAAGTGTGTATGTTTTTTTATTATTAGACATCTTTTCTTTTTCTTTTTAAAGGTTATAATTTATCTAAACCTTGTAATTTAAATCATAAAAAAAGGCTTGTCGTGATGACAAGCCTTTGTATATTATAATACCATAGGGGTTGATCTCACGAGTTTTCACGTAAGTTAATCCACCACCAAGTATGTATTGAAATTGTTCTCATTAATTTGATAACAAAGATAGAAATCATATTTTAATTAACAAGCGATACAAATTAAAAGTTTAATACAATATCTAATTCAAAGTTATCTGAGATAGTATTGTCGCCAAGATTGTCAAAAAAACTACCACTTCCATAACGAACTCCAAATTTTGTCCTATCAATTTTTAAGCTAGTTGTTGCTGTGTTATCTTTCATCTTTAGATTAAAAGTGATTTCTTCGGTAGTATCTTTTATAGTGATATCTCCTGTTACATTGTAACCTGTTTTTGTTTTAGTAGCTTTTTTTATTGCTAAAGTAGCCGTAGGATATGAAGCTACACCAAAGAAATCGTCACTCTTTAAATGTCCTTCTAATTTTCCTTTACTATCACCATCTAAATCGGTTACATTTATTGATGTCATGTCTACAACAAACATACCTCCTGTTAACTTATCACCATCCATTTCTAGATATCCATCCTTAAATTGTATGGTACCAGTATGTGAGCCTAAGACCTTTTTTCCTTTCCACTCAATAGTACTTTCGTTACTATTAATTTTCTTTTTAATTGGTTTTGTAGTTGCAGATACAGTTGTCGTTGTTACTGCAAGCACTAAAAGTGTTTTTACAATTGTTCTCATCTTTTTTGTTTTTAGTAATTTATATGTGTTTAAATAATTTTGTTTTTGATTTACGCACTTTTGCATAATGCTGTGTCTCATCTTCTTCGTGTCTATAACCTATAGTCGCTATAACAGCTGCGTTAAGATTTTTGCTTGATAAATCTAAAATTTCATTAAACTTTTCAGCCTCAAAACCTTCCATAGGACAAGCGTCTATTTTTCTAGTGGCAGCTGCAGATAGTAAGTTACCTAACACAATATATGTTTGTTTTGCCGTCCAAGTTGCTTTTTGATCTTGTGAGAAACCAGCTAGGGTGGTTTTCATAAAGTCTGCATATTGTTTTAAATCTTCAGCCTTAAGATTACGTGTTTCAACAACATTTTCTATGTACTCATCTACCAAGCTATCGTCAAAGTTTGTTTTGTTAGCAAATACAATTACATATGCTGCATCTGTTATTTGCGATTGATTCCATGCTGCTGGTTTTAATTTTTCTCGAATCTCATCATTATCAATAATTAAAATTTCATATGGTTGCAATCCGTAAGAAGATGCGGATAATTGCATAGCTTCTTTTAAAAATTCTAAATCTTGATTATCTATTTTTTTTGTGGAATCAAATTTTTTCGTAGCGTATCGCCACTCAAGGTCTTTAATATAATTACTCATTTGTTCTAAGTTTATCTAATAAATTATTTAATGTTTCTAATTCTTCTTCGGTTAGGTTTTCTAGTATTTTTTTGTTGTTCTGTTCGGTTATTGGGTCGAGGGTTTTTAATATGTTTAATCCTTCATTGGTAATTGTAATTTCTACTTTTCTTCGGTTTGAAGGACACACACATCGCTCCGCAAACTCTTTTTTAATTAACTTATCTACTAATCGCGTTGCGTTACTATTTCTATCTACCATACGTTCTTGTATAGTGGAAAGGTTAGCAGGGTTACCTTTTTGTCCACGTAAAATTCTAAGTACGTTGTACTGCTGCATTGTTAGGTCAAACCTCTTTAGTTCTGTCGAAACTTTTTCTTCAACAATACGTGTTGTGTACATTAGGTTGATTACACTTTTTGTGGTAATTCCCAATTTGTGGATAGATTTTATAGCTTCTTCAATTTTCATAATTGTAAATACAATATTTGTATATACAAATATAAAGTATTTTTAGATTGCCTTTGTCTTTTTAACAAAACTTTAGTTGATAGGTTTAATTTCCTTTGAAAATTAACACCTAAACAAACGTTAAAAAAGGGGTAAGTTCTAGTTGCTTTCTTACTTTTATGGTTATGAATAAGTTGTATACCCTATTAATTATTAGTCTGTTGCTGTTTTCTTGTAATGAAACTGAGAAGAAGCAAAAAGATAATTTAGAAACTTCTGAAAATGAAATTGCTGTTGTTGAGAATAAAGATGAAGTTTCAAATGCATTGCCTATTGTAGATTATGAAGGTTTAAAACCTTATCTAGAAAAAGAGGATGATATTACTTATGTAGTTAACTTTTGGGCAACTTGGTGTAAACCATGTATTAAAGAGTTGCCTTATTTTGAAAAAATAGGAACTGAGTATGCCGATAAAAATGTAAAAATTCTTTTAGTGAGCTTAGACAATCCCAAGATTATTGAAAAACAGGTAATTCCTTTTATTAAAAAAAGAAATCTACAATCTGAAGTAATCATTTTTGATGATCCCGATGCGAACGGATGGATTCCTAAAATTGCTGAAGAGTGGAGTGGGGCTATTCCTGCTACAATAATATATAACAAAAATGACCGAAAGTTTTACGAAAAGTCATTTACATATGAAGAATTAGAAATCGAAGTACAATCAATTTTATAACAATGAAGAAAAGAAATTTAATTTTAAAAGTAGCAACAATATGTATTACAGCTGCAGTACTATATAGTTGTAATGAAACAAAAGATAAAAACACTATTGTTGAAAAAGATGCAAAAGAGCTTGCCATAAATAATACCTCTGCTAGCGAAACAGTTGTAAAGGGATATACTATAGGTGATAAAGCGACAGATTTTTCTTTGAAAAATGTAGATGGTACCATGGTATCTTTAAAGGACTATAAAGATGCCAAAGGATTTATGGTAATTTTTACCTGTAACACTTGTCCTTATGCAGTAGCAAGTGAAGAACGTATTGTTGCTTTAGATAAAAAATACAAATCAAAAGGTTATCCTGTAATTGCTATTAACCCTAACAACCCAGACGTACAGCCAGATGATACATTTGAATTAATGCAAGAAAAGGCTGAGAAAGCTGGTTTTACATTCCCATATCTATTCGACGAAAGCCAATCTGTATACGCAAAATATGGAGCAACAAAAACACCTCATGTATATTTACTCCAAAAAGAAAAAGGTGCTAATGTTGTAAAATATATTGGAGCGATAGATGATAACGTTCGTAATGCAGATGCTGTTACCGATACCTTTTTGGCAAATGCCGTAGATGAATTACTAGCGGGTAAAGAAGTTTCAGTTAAAGAAACTCGCGCTATCGGGTGTTCTGTAAAACAATAGTTTAGCTATTTATAAAGTACTTTTAACCGAAAATGTTATTGTAACGTTTTCGGTTTTTTTCTGTCTATAGTTTAGTTAGAATCATTATTTTTGAACCATGGATTTAACACAAGATGCTTGGCGCTCACAGCTACTAAACGACACTAATTCAGTAATTATTGATGTAAGAACTGAAATTGAGAGAGAAGAAGGGTATATACCTAACGCAATGCATTTAGATATTTATGATAGTGCTGCTTTTGTAAATGCTGCTAAGGAACTCGATAACTCAAAAAATTACTATGTGTATTGTAGATCTGGAGGTAGAAGTGCACAAGCTTGTATGATATTTAAATCTGTTGGCATTGAAAACACTTATAATCTTATGGGAGGTTTTAGTGAATGGAATGGTGATATTGAAAAACCTTTTTAAAATGAAAGTACTTTTTTTTACTTTAAC
>CAYGMB010000203.1:2336-4503 GCA_964350765.1 uncultured Flavobacteriaceae bacterium | reverse complement strand
CCCTCCGTGTTGATAGGTGTTTCTGTAATAACCTACATAATGATTAGAGTTTTTGGGATACGCAAAGAACAAATCTCCCTTTGCAAATATGAAAGAACTACTCATATTAATTGTAGGTAAGTGAATAGTTTTAGGGTCTTTTGCTGCGAGCACTTCTTTTTCTTCGTAGGTAAGACTTTTTCCGGTTTTGTACCTAAGGTTTAAACTCGTATTCTTATCACCTATTACTTTTGAAGGATTTTTTACGTTGATAGTACCATGATCTGTAGTAATAATAAGTTTAAAACCAAGTTGAGATGCTTGAGTAATAATATCTAAGAGTGGAGAGTTCTTAAACCAACTTTGTGTTAGTGAGCGGTATGATTTATCTGTAGATGCTAGTTCTTTAATAACTTCCATCTCTGTTTTAGAATGAGATAATATATCAACAAAATTGTACACAACAACGGTAAGGTCTTCATCTTTATGAGCTTTAAAGTTTTCTGCCATTTTCTTTCCTTGCTTTAGGCTAGATATCTTTGTATAACTCCAGTTTAGATTTAGCCCTAAGCGTTTTAATTGGGCTTCTAGAAACTTATCCTCATTCATGTTTTTCCCACCCTCATCAGTATCATTTAACCAATATTCTGGGTGCCTTTTCTCCATGTCTGATGGCATTAAACCTGAAAAAATTGCATTTCTTGCGTATTGTGTGGCTGTTGGAAGTATGCTGTAAAAAAGCTCTTCGTTTTGTTTTTTATAGCTATTTGCAAGAAAAGGTTCAAATGCTTTCCATTGGTCGTACCTTAAATTGTCGACCACAACAAGTAGAGTAGGAGTTTTATCATCTAACTCAGGTACTACTTTGTCTCTAAAAAGAGTGTGGGACATTACTGGAGCATTATCTTTGCTATCAAACCAATTAGGGTAGTTTTTGTCTATAAATTTGCAAAATTGAGTGTTTGCTTCAATTTTTTGAGATTCTAAAATTTCAAACATTCCAGTATCTTCGATGTTTTCTAACTCTAATTCCCAATAAACTAATTTTTGATACAGTTCTGCCCAACCCTCGTAAGAGTTAATCATGGACATATCCATAGCTATCTTTCTAAACTCTTGTTGATAATTTGAGGTTGTTTTTTCTGAAACTAACCTAGAATGATCAAGGTTTTTCTTTAAGCTAAGTAGTATTTGGTTTGGGTTTACAGGTTTTATTAAATAATCTGCAATTTTAGAACCAATAGCTTCTTCCATAATATATTCTTCTTCACTTTTGGTAATCATAACTACCGGTAGTGTTGCGTCATATTCTTTAATTTCTGTAAGAGTCTCAAGTCCTGTAAGTCCGGGCATGTTTTCATCTAAAAAAACAATGTCAAAACTCTCTTTTTTTATTTCATCTAGGGCTTCGGTACCACTTTTTGCTGTGGTAACTTTATAATTCTTGTTTTCTAAAAAAATTATGTGAGGTTTTAATAAATCTATTTCATCATCTACCCAAAGTACTTTAATATCGCTCATATATGTATATTTGTTAATGAATGAGACGTACTCTACATTCACGTTTTTTAATTATTTATAATCAAAATTAAAAGTCTAACGGCACAACTGTATAGTGCCCACTACTAATTTAAAGTTAAAGTTTGAATCCAAACCCTACTCATAAAATCATTAACGACCCAATCTATGGTTTTATTTCTGTTCCAAGTACACTTATATTTCAATTAATTGAAGACCCATATTTTCAAAGACTTCGTAGGATATCACAAATGGGAATCTCTTATTTGGTTTATCCTGGAGCGCATCATACGCGTTTTCATCATGCGTTGGGAGCCTATTTTTTAATGCAAAAAGCTGTTCAAGTCCTTAGAAATAAAGGGGTTGAAATTTCTTATGCTGAAGAAGAAGCTCTATGTATCGCTATATTATTACATGATATTGGGCATGGTCCTTTTTCGCATGCGATGGAAAATAGCATTGTAGAAAATGTTGATCATGAATCTATTTCGTTACTTTTCATGGAAGCTTTAAATAAAAAGTTTAACAACAGATTAACGTTGGCAATTCGAATTTTCAAAAACGAATGTGACCGAAAATTCTTGCATCAATTAATTTCAAGTCAGCTGGACATGGATAGGCTAGATTATTTGAGGCGAGATAGTTGTTATACAGGTGTTTCTGAAGGAGC
>CAYGMB010000203.1:277-2326 GCA_964350765.1 uncultured Flavobacteriaceae bacterium | reverse complement strand
TCAGCGTCTTATTTTTATGCTAAATGTAAAAAACGATGAGCTTGTTGTTGAAGAAAAAGGAATTTATTCAGTAGAAAAATTCATTGTCGCAAGACGTCTAATGTATTGGCAAGTTTATTTACACAAAACTGGAATTGTTGCAGAGCAATTATTACTTAGGGTTTTAAATAGAGCTAAGGAATTAACTCGAAATGGTGTAAAGCTTCCTGCAAGTAAGTCACTTTTATTTTTTCTTGAAAAAAGTATTTCTAAAAATGACTTTACTCAAGAGATCTTAGATATGTTTTCAAAATTAGACGATTACGATATAATTTCGGCTATGAAGTCTTGGACAACTAGTAGTGACTTTGTACTAAGTACACTTTCGGAGATGATATTAAACAGAAATTTGCTAAAAATAAAATTGAAAAAGAAGCCCTTTACTGAAGATAAAATTTCAGAAAAGAAAAAACTTATTATGAACAAGCACAACCTTTCTGAAAATGAAGCATCTTATTTTGTGTTTACTGGAACAATCTTTAACCAAGCCTATAGCATGGAAAAAGATACTATTAATTTGTTAACTAAAAATGGTAAGATTGTAGATGTGGCAAAGGCTAGCGATCAATTAAATTTAAAAGCACTATCAAAAAAAGTGACAAAATACTATCTCTGTTACCCTAAAACTAATTACTAATCCTTTTTTTCTATTTTTGCAACACAATTTGATACATGAAATTTACAGCAACCCAAATAGCGGGAATACTCGAAGGTGAAATAGAAGGAAATGGTGAGGTAGAGGTGTCTAAGCTTTCTAAAATTGAAGAAGGCACCAAAGGAAGTTTAACTTTTTTAGCAAACCCAAAGTACACACACTACATTTACGAGACAGCGGCATCCATAACGATAGTGGATAAAGATTTCGTTCCAGAAAATAAAATTTCTACAACTCTTATAAAAGTTGAAAATGCATATAAGGCTTTTTCAAAATTACTTGAATATTATAATCAAGTAAAAATGAATAAGAGTGGTATAGAAAAGCCTATATTTATTTCAGAATCATCAACGTATGGAGATGATATTTATATAGGAGCATTTGCTTACATAGGGGAAAATGTAAAAATTGGAGATAATTGTAAAATCTATCCTAATGCTTACATTGGAGATAATGTTGTAATAGGAAATAACGTTGTTGTATTTGCAGGAGCTAAAATATATTCTGAGTCCTTAATAGGTAACAATTGTGTTATCCATAGCGGAGTAATTGTAGGTGCAGATGGTTTTGGTTTCTCTCCTAATGAAAAGGGAGAATATTCAAAAGTTCCTCAAACAGGTAATGTAGTCATACAGGACAATGTAGATTTAGGTGCAGGAACAACTATAGATAGAGCAACATTAGGATCTACTATAATAAAGAAAGGAGTAAAGTTAGACAACCAAATCCAAATTGCGCACAATGTAGAGATTGGAGAGAATACAGTAATTGCTGCCCAAACAGGGATTGCTGGTTCTACTAAGATTGGTAAAAATTGTCTTATAGGAGGGCAAGTAGGAATTGTAGGGCATATAACTATAGGAGATAATGTACGTATTCAAGCACAAAGTGGTATAGGTCGTAATGTAAAGGATAACGAAACATTACAAGGGTCTCCAGCATTAAACTACGGTGACTTTAATAAAAGTTACGTTCATTTTAAAAATTTACCTAAAATAATAGAGCGTTTTAATTCAATAGAAAAAAAGAATAAAAATGACTAATTGTATAGTAAAACAAACAACACTTAGTAAAGAGTCCTCTTTAACTGGAGTAGGTTTACATACTGGTAAGGAGGTTACTATTGTTTTTAAACCAGCTCCTGCAAATAACGGCTATACTTTCGTTAGAGTAGACTTAGAGGGAAGTCCTGTGATAGAGGCAGACGCAAATTATGTAGTGAATACGCAGCGTGGAACCAATTTAGAGAAGTTAGGTGTAAAAATTCATACTTCAGAGCATGTATTAGCTGCTTTGGTAGGTATGGAAGTAGATAACTGTATTATTGAGTTAAATGCTTCTGAACCTCCTATTAT
>CAYGMB010000203.1:0-267 GCA_964350765.1 uncultured Flavobacteriaceae bacterium | reverse complement strand
AAAGTTGTTTATAGAAGCTATTGAAAAGGCTGGAATAGAAGAACTTGATGCTCCTAGATAAGAGTACATTGTTAAAGAAGTAATCTCGTATCTAGACGAAGAGTCTGGAAGTGAAATAACAATAATACCATCAGAAGAATACCAAGTAACTACTATGGTTGACTTTGGCACTAAAGTACTAGGAACTCAAAACGCCTCATTAAAGCATATTTCAGAATTTAAGAAAGAAATTGCAGACGCAAGGACATTTAGTTTTTTACATGAAAT
>CAYGMB010000202.1:0-4503 GCA_964350765.1 uncultured Flavobacteriaceae bacterium | reverse complement strand
GTACTCATCATCCCAAACATTTATTCCCATTGGACCTTGAAGTACTCCAGCGGCCTTAATGGTTTCCCAAAAACGACCTTCACTTGTGCTCGCATTTCCCATAGTTCCCCAGGCAACCTCATTCCCATTAATAGAGAAGTTGGTTTTATTCTCTATGCCTTTTACATTTCTAAATATCTTTGAAGCTTGCGCCAATCCAAGAAGACGAGGCATTTGTCCTGCCGTTGGTGAAATATCTGCACTACTATTTTTTTGTGTTGTTAGATTTTTCCAAGTACCATCATCGTTAAGGCTGTGTGTTGCAAAATGTCCTCCCATTTGCCTACCTGCACTCATGGGGTCTGCTTCAAGCTCGGTATGTGCATATAATCCAGCGAAAAACTGTTGGATGCTTAATTCTCCAATTGCCATCATGAAGGTTTGGTCTCTGTAGTAACCACTACGCCAATCTCCATTTTTAAAAGCTTTAGCCCATGCTAATTGAGGTACTTCTTTACCATCACCGAAAATTCCAAACTTAGCTTTGCCAGTTAAAACCTCTCTACGCCCTAAAAGACTACATTCTCTACTGGTTACAGCGATTTTATAATCGTTTAATACTTCAGCTTTAAAATCTTCAAATGAGAGCTCTTTATTGGTCTGAGGGTTTGTTTGCATAGTTTCAAATTTCGGACTACAAAAGTAGGTAAAATGAGAATGCGAAACAATGCTAAAGTTTTATGAAATTGATGTTTTTTTTACAGTTTTATTGCCATTTTTTCAATAAAATACAATAGGGGGCAAAAACCACTATTAAAATGTGGTTAGGATTGGACTTTTAATGTGTATTTTTCAAAAACATGTTTAATACCATTCGCGAGTGAATAGTTTGAGTAGTGTACTTGGGCTTAAAGTAACTATGAAACGTATTCTTTGGTCATAGTTAGGTAAACCAGGTTCCCACCCAAGGTTTGAATAAAGAGGAAAATATAATTCAAAATAATCTTCTACTAAATTAAGACGTATTCCAGTATCAAAAACTGCCTGTGTTCCAAGTCCTGTGTTATGTACTAGACCTGCATCTCCGTAAGCAAAAATCCAACGCCAAATGCTGGTACTTGTATTAATAGTTGTAATCCAACTATTTGCAAAAGCTGGTTCTAATTTGGATTTAAACCCACCTTCTGCAACTATAAGTTGTTGGCTAAAAAGTCCTGTATCTTCACTTCTCCCATAGTAGTTATAGTCAAATAAGTAATCTGTAGGTCTATCTAGTGCAAAACTAAAAAAGTCATCATTTGGTCTCGTGTCATTAAATAGAAAAACTCCTGCGAAGGCTCTTATATTAAGCTGTCTATTACTTAAAAAAAGTTTACGATATTCAAAAGTGGTGGATAGTTTACTAAACTTACTAGAAATTTGATAATCTACCACCCCTCTAAAGTAGTTAATTAAATTAGGGTTAGAATACACGTATTGAAAATTAAAAACGCTATAATTTGGTTCAGCATCAAGGTCGAGGGGATCTTCATCTCTAAAAACATTTACTGCTCTTAGATTTATAAACTGCTTTTCGTTATTTCGTAAGTCATTTTTAGGTCTAAATGCAAAGGTGATATATGGACTTATACGCTTGTAAAATAAATCTACATTATAAGAATAATAGCTGCCAGATACCCCATACCTAGTGGCATAGTGTGTTTTATTTTGATTTCTAAACTGTTGTGTAAAACTAACAGACCCACTACCAATTATTGTATTGGATCTTAACCCATACTGGGGTTCAATTTTATAATTGAGTCCTTTTGTTAAAACTGTTTTGTTATAAAGTTTTACACCTGTAGTAAAGCCGTCATAAAGGTTATATTCAAAAATGGGCATAAAGAAGAGTTGGTTGTATTTTGGGTCTTCAACATCTTGAAATAACCTAAATTGTAAGGGTCTATTAAAAAGACCTTTTACACTTTTATAATTGTTACGTTGATTAAACTCTGGTATTGAAGCCTCGTAGTTTAATGCCAATCTTTTTATATCTTTTTTTGGTATTGTAACAGTAACTATACTGTCTATTGGAGCTACCCAGTTTTTAAAAACTATTTCTTTTTTGTTTAGTCCATAAAGTGAAACAGGCATTTTGGTGTGCTGTTTGTCTCTTATAGTAACTTTTAATGAATCGCCAACTTCTTCTACTTTTTTAATCTTGAAATCAATAATGTTTCTTTTACTTACATACTCTTCAAAAAACCAGTTTATAGGCAAGTTTGTATTGCTTTCTAATTTTTCTTGAAATTTTTCTGAAGTAACAAATCTGTTATTATTTTCTGAATAAAACTCTTTTATAGTTTTTAGTAAAGATTCTTTTCCAATGTAATCTGCCAAGTAACTAAAACCATTTCCTGCATAATAATCACTAGCTATTTGTTTGTTAAACTTCACCAGAGAGTCTTTTGGAGTAGTAAGAGATTGGTGTAAGTTGTTACGTGCCATATTTAGATAGAGCAGGGGATATTGATCATTAAACTCTAAATCTGCGGCATGAGCCCAACGAATAATCCAAAAATCACTAAGGTTTCCAATGATTTTCATTTTTGGATAATATGTATCAACATATTCTTTCATTAAAAAGATTTGTAGTGCTCCAGTAAGCCAATAATCTTCTCTTGGGTGAAGATGTAAAGTGTTTTCAATGTAGTTTCTGGTAATAGTCTTAAGTTGTTCAATATCGTACTCAAAACCATCTGGAAAGGGACTTATAAAGCTGGGTAACTGGTTAAGACCATAAACAGGGCTAGATTTGTAATCTGCTTTTGAAACTAGTAATGTTTTATGTGGATAATCTCCTAATTTTTCATTTAAAAAATGAACTACCCTATCTATAACCAATGCTCTAATGGGTGGATTTACTTTTTCGTCATCTAGATTAGTTACAACATCAAGCTTATCTGTACTAATAGTTTTAAAAGTATTGTTCTTTTCTAAATGTATAATAGCTTTACTTCGTTGCTTTCCTTCTAGTGTAATAAGCTTTGTTGTTTCAGAAATTTCTTCAGCTACTGTATCAAAATCTGTTGTTACTGAGAACTCGGGATTTATGTTAAGTATAATCTTAAAATTTGATGGTGTAGCAAATAAATCGTCTGTGTTTTTATTACTGTAAATTTGCCAATTATCTGTAAAGACAGCAGGGGATAGGTACCAGTATTTTAATTTATAATTTCCATCTTTTGTTACCCCATACCTTGTAAATTTATCATCTGGTACTGTAACAGTATAGTCAAAATTAAGTGTAAAATTTTCATCGGGTAAGAGAGGCTTTTTAAGCTTTACTTTTAAAATATCTACCTCCTTTCCTCGCTCCCAAGAGAGTAAACCACCTTGAGTATTTGTTATCTTTTTTATTTGAGTATTTCCTCTCTTTTCATTTTTTTCAAAATGAAAAGAAGCATCATAATTTTCAGCAAATCGTTTTGCTAGAGGTGTTGTTTTGCTACTAAAACTGTTGGCCCAATCATTGAAATAGATTTCAGAAAGTGTAGTGCCCGTAGTGTTTGTAAAAATTACTTCTTGTTGAATTTGTAAACTATTTGTTTGTGTATTTAAAGAGGCTATGATAGTAATATCATGCTGTCCATAGGCAATAAAAGAAATTGCAAAAAATATGAGATATAAATGCCTGCTCACTAGAAATTTGTCTTTATAAATTTAAGAGTGTTATTATTTAACAGGTTGGTTTTGATGTAATAAATCCCTTCTGGGAAAGAAGTAACATCTATTAAGTTTTTTTGAGAGTTATTTGTTGAAATATGCTTGATTTTTTGTCCAAGTGTATTATAAATAGTAAAAGAGACCTCATTAAAATATACTTCTGGTATATCTAATGAAACCTTGTCTTTCACTAACGTATAATTAATCTTTATTTGTGGTAATACTACATCAAACTCTGTACCGCTTAAAATAACCTCTTCATTGGTTTCAAGCTCTAAAACTACTGGTAGGTGGTCACTCATACCAAACAACCTTGTTCTAATTTGTTGGCTAAACTCTCCAGTACAATTAGATGCACTTACATCTTGATTGTAACAATTCCCGTTATTACCATACGCCTTGTAGCTATCTGTAACGTATCTAAGTCTTGGATTGGAAAGCATATTTTCTGAAAGTAAAATAAAATCGAACCTATCATCAAGCCCTCCACCAGAACCAGCACCAAAAGGGCCAGAACTTTCACGAGTACTTTGTGTATGAATACTCTGGAAATCTATATTATTACTCCAATCGCCAGGTGAGTCTATTGGGTCTTTGAGTACTATATCATTTGTAGGGTCTAGTAGCTCTTGGTAAGCAGGCTCATCTGAGTCATAAACATTTAAATCTCCAGCAAAAATTACAAAGGAGTTGGGGTCTAATGTATTAAGGGTACTCGTAAATTCATTTACCATACTAAGGCGTAAATTCTCATTGCTGCTACCTTGGCTAGATTTTAAGTGTGAAACATAGATATTTAATAATAATGGGTCTGAGTTT
>CAYGMB010000201.1:4194-4504 GCA_964350765.1 uncultured Flavobacteriaceae bacterium | reverse complement strand
AAACCAGATCCTGTTGAAATTAAATCTGGGGACTGACCTATTTCTGGAATCACAATACCTGTGCTGTTGTATTCTATTTCTACTTGTTCTTTAGTTTTATATAGTGTTGCTTTCAAATCATATAAATTAGTACTTCCTCTTTGACTAGGAATGTCTAAACTCTCTTTTGTGTACAAATCCCTATTTATCATTAAAAAATCCTGTCCAAATGCTTCTACCACCTTTTGAGCCATCATAGTTGATAATCCTATTAAACTCAACTCTTTTTTAGGGTATATGTCATCACTTATAGGTATAACATTTGTGTCTG
>CAYGMB010000201.1:0-4142 GCA_964350765.1 uncultured Flavobacteriaceae bacterium | reverse complement strand
AAACTCGCTATCTGTAATATCTATACTTATTTGAATACATTTATCTTGATAAGTTGACATTGAAACGGTAAACTCGTAAACCTCAAAAGGAAATAAATTATAAATAACAGAAACGATAGTATCTTTTTCTACTCCTTGATATCCTGCGCTAAAAACCAAGACATCTTTTTGCTTTTCTGTATCAAATATTATATTTTCTAGGATTAAGTAGTCTGATATCTCATCTATAAATACACTTCTTCCTATCACTGCCCATTCAGGATAAGGAGAGTTTGCGTAGTAATTATCCTCTACTACATCTGTGTCATAATTGTAAATATTTCCAGCAATAAAATACATTCCTGTTTTACCATCCTCCATCTCAAATATTCTAGCATCTCTTTTGTCTTTCAAGTCTATGTTGTTAGACATTTTCTCAACGGTTATAGGATATTCTATCGTCTTGTCGTGTACTTTTACTTCGATATTCTCATAATTGCATAATATTTGTGTTCTAATACTGTCTGTTGTTTGGAATTTTTGGATATAAGGATAAACAACTGCATTTCTCAACGGATTATACTCTTCAAAACTCAACGTGTTTTTATCTGTTTTGTAAATTGTTTTATAATCCCAAAACTCATTTTTCTTAAATCTGAAACTATTTGCATTAGATATATATATTACAGGATCTAAAACCTCTATTTGAGGAGTGAAAGCATCTACTGTAAATGAAGCTGTTTTTACGCATCCAAACTCATCACGAACATAAGCGGTGTATGTGTTTGGTAGTATTGTTTGAAATATAGATAGCCCTTGGTAATTAGTACCGTCTAACGAATATTCTAGCGTTAAATCGAAATTATTATCATTGGATAGTAAAACGGTTGCCCCACTTGGTTTGTTTATTACCTCTACTACTGGAGATTCTAAAACACTAGGCGTTTTTACGCTTTGTATTAAGTTACTCGTGCCATTTGTTATTTCTAAGCTAAAGGTATTCCCTCTTAGGTTGTCAAACTCAAATTCTGTATCATTTGGCGTTAAATTAACTGGAGATGTTACCGAGGTGGTGTTTTCGTTTGTGGTCACCTTTACTTTTACATTGTTACATTGACTTGTTGCTGCTAAAAATTCAATGCTTTCAATAGAATATGGAGGTGTATAAGATTCATTAGTAATAGTGATGGTGTTTGTACCTACACTAATATAAGCACTTGAAAACTCAATACCATCATTTAAGGCTTCGATAGTTACCGTATACCCTGATTTAGTTACTTTAAATACAGGGGGCACGTTATAATCAACGCTAAAAGCATCTATATAGTCTAATGCACTAAAGTTACCTGTGTTTCCTACCGTGTTTGTTACTTGCGCTTGCCCTTTAGAGTACTTGACTGTAACAAAATCAGTAGAACAAGTAATATAACTTGGACTCGTTTTCGTTAAATCTCTATAATCAAAAGATATTAACTCCCCTACATTCATAGGGTCATTAAATACTATAACTATTTTACTTTTTGCCATTACCTAACTATTAAACATTTAAACTTTCCCTCTTTGTTGGGTTTCACATCCCAAATTCTTACTTTCTCAAAATCGCCTTTATCGTTTTTAATTCTCCACTCAAAATAAACATTAGGAATCCATCTGCCATTTATTAATGTGTTTCCCTCTAGTAATTCTGCCAACTCAAAATCAACAAAATGCTCAAATTCTATCCATTCGGTTGTAAATTTAGGAGAGTCCAATAAACTAATAGGTAAATCTCCATTCTCGTTGATATAATCTTGATTTGCTTTTTTTGTAATTAGCGTAGAGTTACCCTCACTACTAGCGTATTTTAGATTTTGAGTTCTATAATTAAATAAACCTCCATTTAACCACCACCCATGATTTAATAAGTTTCTTTTAGGTGTTAAATCTAAATTAGGAAACGTCTCTGGGCTATAAACATTTTCTGGTTCAACCTCGTAAAAGTCTTGCCACTTAGTTTGAACTAAATTGTTTCCATCCATTTTACAACTCAATATGAAATTGTCTTTGTCGTAATTAGTGTCCTCGGTTGGGAAATTAATTTTTGGCTTTCTTCTAGCAAACTCATATCCTGTCATATCTGCCCTATCTTTAGACAATAGACTTAATTTTTTTGATGACTTTTGAAAAGGGGAGGTGTAACTATGTTTACCGTTAGGCTCGTCTAACCCCATTGCCTCCTCGTAGTCTGCACCTCCCTTTTGATAACCTATATCTATACTTGTGTATTGAAATTCTTTTGCTATTTTTCTACTCTCTTTACTTGCTTGTAAAGGAAAATCAAATACTTTTCCTGTTTGGTAAAAGAAATTTAAAGGCTCTACTAAAATAGTTTCTACATCTCCATTGATTTGCAATCCAAAAGAAATTCCTTTAATAGCGTAAAAAGAATCCATAGTGTCTTTCCATGAAGTTGTAATGTTTTCTTCATTAAAACCTCTCGCCCAAAAACCTGTGGAAGTAGTTAAATAAGCATACTCCCCATCCTCTGCATAACCTAAATCTTTTCTACCAAAACACTCTGAATAGAATAAATTTTTATCCGTTCTGCCAGTAATGATTTGCAACAATCTCTCTATTCTCTCATAAGGTAAAACTCCTTTGTTAATTGTTGGTGGGAACCAACTATTTTCTGTAATCGTTAAATTAGCTTTGTTAAAAGTTAAAAGTACATCGTATTGAGAATAAACAAATACCGCAAAAGCTAGACTATAACCAACTGGTAGGTCTTTTATTTGCATTTTCCCTTTGTAGGATAAATTACTATTGCTATCGTAACTACCTGTAATAACTTCTGTACTTTCGTAATCAAAATTTGTACCTCCGCTATACTTTAATAATTCTATTCTTATAAAATCAATACTATGGTTATGTGAGTAGTCAAAATCAATATCAATATCTAATTCTAAAGTTTTCACCCTGTCGTTATCTGCATAAAACATATTTCCAGCAGACCCATTTTGATAAGCTGAACTAATCTCTACAATATCGTACTCTGATACATTATGCACTCTTTTGTCGCTATTAGATACTTGCTTGTTAAATAGCACGGTAACTGACTCGTGTAAGTTATCACTAGCTAAATTCATCTGAATTATGTTGTCATCTGGACCTAGCGTTAACTCTGAAACTAACAATATTTTTTTACCCTCTATATTTATGTTTACTTTATCAAGGGGTTGCAGAGCGTTACCATTCAAAGCGTCTAGTCTTTCTAGTTCTACTTTTTCATTTTTATAAGTGTTTATACTGTTTAGTAGTCCTGACTTCTGTGCTTTTATACTTACCCTTTCGTCTTTATACTCATATTCTGTAAGGTCAATATACGCTCTGTAAGAACGTACCCTTTTCATTTCTTTAGGGTGTGTAATCCATTTCTCTAAAGTGCAATCTACCTCGCTTCCATAGTTTTTTACAAGTTCTGTTAGGTAATCTGCGCCATCTTTCACAAATTTTAAATCTGTGGAGATTTTATTTACAATACCTGAATTTTCTTTACTACGAGCATACTCCATTAGGTCAGACTTCCATCCCTCTGGTTCCGTTATTTTTCTACGCCCTAAAGGAGAATTTAAGTAGTAATCTACTTGGTTATGATATGCAGTGTTAAACTCGCTCATAGAAGATTATTTTTGTAATTATAGTCATCCATTGCCTTAGATACTGCTTCTCCTATTTGAGAGCTGTCTATATGGTTATGGAATTTCCAATCTCTTAATACTGACTTAATATCTTCTTTAAAGTTATCCTCTTGCTGCTTGTGGTTTGGTGCTTTTGGTACTGTTAAGGCGTAGGATGCGCTCATTATATCCTCTACATTGTGGTATTTTAACATGGTGTCAAAATCTTTATGCACAATATCGTCTTTGCCTACGTGTCCAATTACATTTTTACCCTTAATTTCGTGAATGTTTCCTAACTTATCTTCCCTGTACTCTGTCTTACCTCCATCGTTTAATAAGGCTAAACCTTGGTAATTATCTGATTTACCTTTACCTTGTTTGTATTTTGGTAGTGGAGTAGCTGCTATGGTTGCTATTTGGATTGTTCCCAATGTTGCTGCTATACCAGCCATTATAGGCCCCAATGGTAAGAATGGTTGTGTTTGTAATGCTGATAGTATCGCT
>CAYGMB010000200.1:0-4504 GCA_964350765.1 uncultured Flavobacteriaceae bacterium | reverse complement strand
GGAGACGAAGAAGCTCCTGCTGCTTCAGATACTGCAGTAATAGAGAAGACTTCAGAAGAAATTGAAAAAGAAATTATGGCAACAACACAAGATGTTGATGCATCTCAAATAACACAAGAATAATATGTTTTTAGCAGCAAGCACACTAGGAGTCATAGCAGCCACAGTTGTTGCATTTTTAGTACTTACATTACTATTAGTTGCCCTTTTGTTATTTACAAAGCAAAAGTTGTCGCCTTCAGGGCCGGTAACAATTACTATTAACGACGAAAAGAAAATTGAGGTTGAAAGTGGAGGTACATTACTTTCAACTCTAGGAAGTAATAAAATATTCTTACCATCTGCTTGTGGTGGAGGTGGAACCTGTATTCAATGTGAGTGTCACGTTCTTGAAGGAGGAGGAGAAGCATTGCCTACTGAAACTCCTCACTTTAGCCGTAAAGAATTAAAAGAAGGAGCAAGACTGTCTTGCCAAGTAAAAGTAAAACAGGATATGAATATCCATATTCCTGAAGAAGTATTTGGAATTAAAAAATGGGATGCTACTGTTGTTAGAAATTATAATGTTGCTTCATTTATCAAAGAATTTGTAGTTGAAATTCCTGAAGATATGAACTACAAAGCTGGAGGGTATATTCAGATTGAGATTCCTCCTTGTGAGATAAAGTATGAAGATATGGACATTACTGCTCACCCTGAAGAGCACGAAACACCAGATAAGTTCCAAGCAGAGTGGGACAAGTTTGGTCTTTGGCCATTAGTAATGAAAAATAGTGAAACAGTAGAGCGTGCATACTCAATGGCTTCTTATCCAGCTGAGGGACGCGAAATTATGCTTAATGTACGTATTGCTACGCCACCATGGGCTAGCGCAAAAAACCAATGGATGCAAGTTAACCCAGGTATTGCCTCATCATACATATTTGCACAAAAGCCAGGTGATAAAGTTGTAATATCTGGACCTTATGGTGAGTTCTTTATTAATCATAGTGATGCTGAAATGTTGTATGTAGGAGGTGGTGCAGGAATGGCGCCTATGCGTTCTCACTTATATCACTTATTTAGAACATTAAAAACAGGAAGAAAAGTAACTTACTGGTATGGTGGACGATCTAAACGAGAGTTATTTTATATTGAACATTTTAGAAAATTAGAAAAAGACTTCCCTAACTTTAAATTCTACATGGCATTAAGTGAACCATTAGAAGAAGATAACTGGAAAGTTAAAGATGGAATAGATGGAGAAGGTGACGGTTTTGTAGGGTTTATTCATAACTGTGTGATAGATAACTATCTTAACCATCATGAAGCGCCAGAAGATATTGAGTTATATTTCTGTGGACCTCCATTAATGAACCAAGCAGTTCAAAAAATGGGAGAAGATTTTGGTATCCCAGATGAGAATATTCGATTTGATGATTTTGGTGGATAAAACCAAGATTTATAAAACAAAAAGCCAGCTTTTAAAGCTGGTTTTTTTATGCAGCAACTACAGTTTTTTGTTTCTTTTTATTGTAGTTAAAAATACTCGAGCAATCAAGAACATCTTTTGTACCGTCTAACATACATAGTTTTGTAACTACAGCACTAAGTCCGTTAAACAAAGTGTCATCATCTATAATCTTTGGTATTTTGTTTTTATAGTGTAGTGGTAATGTAAAGCCACACGCTTTTAGAAAAGTAGCTTCAATTTCTAATAATTCAAGAGGAGAATAGCCGTTAAATTTCTTACCAAGTAATTGATTTACATTTCCAATGTAGTTAAGTTGTGTACTTCCATGGTAATCTGAAAAATGTTTCCAGCTATCATTATTATCTAAAATGTTACCAACAGCACATTGTTTACAGCATTCTGGATGTAATGTTCCGTTATGGAAAGCTCTATATAATTTTTGAATTGCCTCAGAAAAACGGTTAGTCATAATTTACCTTTTTTTCAAATTACACTAAAGTTACTAATTCATTTTATAGATATGGTTATATAATTCTTAAAATTAAATACCAAAGTATTAGAGAACTGCGTTTAAATCATAATGAAAAAAATAATATTCTTCCTTTTATGGTAGGTGGTGTTAGTTTCTTTTTCTTCAGTAAAAAAGGAAAAGTAATTAAAAATGTAGCTAAAAGCTATGTGTTATCTCCCAATTATATCAATAAAGATGGGATGACAATTTCAGAAAGAATTAAAGTTCCTGACACATACACAAGGGTTAAATATCCAGAAGGTTCTTTTTCAAGTTATATACAGAATTATAAATTAAAATCTTTTGATGCAAAAGTAATTAACTATGACGGCAAACCCTATGTATACCAAAGTGGACATGTAGGTGTGCTAGAGGTGCCAGTTCCCTCTAATGGTTTACAACAATGCGCAGATGCTCTTATACGTATAAGAGCAGAGTATTTATGGGAAATTAATAGAAAGGATGATATTGGTTTTAATTTTACATCGGGTCACTATTGTTCTTGGAAAAAATATGCTGAAGGGTATAGACCAAAGATTAATGGGAGTAAAGTTTCATTTCATAAAACTGCTTCTCGAGATACTTCAAAACAGAACTTTTACAAATATTTAAATTTAATCTATACCTATGCGGGTACACAGTCATTATACAACGAGTTGCCAAAGATTATAAATAAAGCTAATGTAGAGGTTGGAGATATGCTTATTTATCCTGGGAGTCCTGGACATGTAATAATGGTTGTAGATAAAATAACTACTATAGATGGAGACATTTTGTTTATTTTTGCACAAGGAAATACTCCAGCGCAAAGTGTTCATATTCTTAAAAACCTAAACGATACCTCTATAAGTCCTTGGTATGATATAGAAATGAATCAATATCTGGAAATTCCAACCTATTATTTTAACAAAACACAATTTATACGATTTAAGTAATGCCTCAACAACTTACAGAACAAGAGCTTCATAACCTTGCCATGAACATAGTTGGAGAGGATATGAAAAAGCAAGGCTTTGAGTTTCTGGGTGTAAATTCAAAACTTAAAAAAGACCCTCAGTTTGTAGGTCTGAAAGACAAAGACCTACATTTTGTAATTGTAAGAGCCGTATCTTATCCAGATAATGCTGATGAGTATGATCCAATTTTATTACAAACCATGAAAGCCCACGCAGATAAATTTGATGCCAAAACATACTATGCAGGTGTTGGTCTTGGTCATGGTACAGATTATGCAAAACCAGTATTAAAAGATGAGCCCTACACTATGGTTTTTAATGGGCTTCAAGAAATAAAATGATGAAAAAAATAATAGCTTTTTTTTTATTTACAATAACATTAGCTTGCACTAAAAACGAGCTAAAGTATCAAAGTACTCAAGGAAATGCACTAGGCACGACTTACTCAATACAGTACTTTACAACTAAAAATTTTGATATCGAAAAGGGGATAGACTCTTTGTTATATTCTCTCAATAGATCTGTAAGTACATACATTCCAGATTCTGATATATCTAAAATAAATAATGGCGATACTACTATTGTAGTGGATGAAATATTTATCAATGTGTTTTCTATTTCAGAAAAAGTAAATAAAGAGTCTAATGGTTATTTTGACCCAACAGTAGGCGTGTTACGAAATGCTTACGGGTTTGGAACTGTGAAACCCATATCTAAAATAGATACAACTACTTTGGACTCCTTGAAACAATTTGTTGGTTTTAATAAAGTATCTATTAACGTGGACGGAACTATTAAAAAAGAACATCCTCAAATATATTTTGATTTTAATGCAGTAGCGAAAGGCTATGGTATAGATATGATAGGTAATTATTTATCTTCTAAAGGTGTTGAAAATTATCTTATTGAATTAGGTGGTGAACTTCTTGCAAAAGGAGAAAATCAAAATACAAATAAACCTTGGAAGGTAGGAATTGAAGCTATAGACTCTTCTCTAGAAAATAGAACCTATACTGCTGCTGTTAGTTTAAAAAATAGAGGAATGGCTTCTTCTGGAAATTACCGAAAATATAGGGTTGATAGCCTTACAGGTAAAAAGTATGTCCATACAATAAATCCCCTAACTGGAGAAGCAGAACAAAGCGATATTACAAGTGCAACTGTAATCGCAAATACATGTGCACTAGCAGATGCATATGCTACCACTTTTATGGCAATGGGACTTGAGAAAACTATAAAACTCCTTGAAGAACTACCAGAGGTAGATGTTTACTTAACCTATACAGATAGTGGGGATATGCCTCAGGTTTTTATTTCAGATGGTATGAAAACTAATCTTGCGAACTAGGTTTAATGCAAACAGGTAACAATTCACCTTTAGGTAACCTATATCTATCTATTTCTTCTTCGGTTAATGTTAATGTATAGTCAACAGCTTCTACTTTAAACCCCACACTTTTAAGTGTTTCAAAAAAATCCATTCCATAAACTCTTACATGGTCGTATTGTCCAAATACTCTATCTCGTTCTTTTGGATCTGTATTTGTGTTGTCTTTAAAAGTAGTATTTCTATTCCTATCGTAC
>CAYGMB010000199.1:0-4514 GCA_964350765.1 uncultured Flavobacteriaceae bacterium | reverse complement strand
AGTTTAAGCTAGTTTGCTTGTAACAAGTGTAGAAATAGTTTTACCATCTGCTCTACCAGCTGTTTTACCAGATACAATACCCATTACTTTTCCCATATCTGCCATAGATGAAGCTCCAGTTTGAGTGATAACGTCTTCTATAATTTTTTCTAATTCTTCTTCACTTAATTGTGCAGGTAAAAACTGCTCAATAACTGCTGCTTCTGCTAGTTCTGGTTCGGCTAAATCTGCTCTACCTTGTTCATTGTAAATTGCAGCACTATCCTTACGTTGCTTTACTAATTTTTGTAATAACTTAAGTTCCTGTGCTTCTGTTAGTTCTTCTTTTGCTCCAACTTCGGTTTGAGCCAAAAGTATAGCAGATTTAACTGCTCTTAATGCTTGTAATGCTTTACTGTCCTTCTCTTTCATTGCTATTTTCATAGCATCCATTACCTTTTTTTGTAAACTCATGTATTAAAAATTTTAGAACTTCAAATATAGGTATTCTATGAAAAGCTTCGGATAGAAATACAAAAAAGTGTAACTTCACTTTTCAGAAAAATAAACTAAATGAAAAAGATATTAGGCATAGGTTCAAGGATTGAACATTCAGAATTTGGAAAAGGCGTTGTAACCAATGTCGATTCTAAAATGTATTGGGTTACATTTATAGATAAAGGGTTAGAAACAATACCCTTAGACGATGATTTTGAAATAATAGAAGCCTCCGACGATGACCTCGATACTGTGAGTTTTTATGAAGTTGAAAAAAGTTTACGAGGCATTTTAAAAAAGTGGAGTGATGTTACCGAAATTGTTCCTATTGCAGATAAATATAAAGGAGGTACTATGGTTTTACATCCTAAGGATGCTAATCTTTCAACCAAAGAAATACCTATTGATACTTTTTTTCATAAAATAGTGATGCTTCGTGATAGGCTTCGTGTTATGGAGCAAAAAATTAATAGTAGTAAAGTACTAGAAGAACAAGATAAAATAGATTTGCAACAATATATTACTCGTTGTTATGGAAGTTTAACTACCTTTAATGTACTTTTTAAAAATAACTCTCAACAATTTAAGGGCGATAGTTCGAAAAAATAAAATATCTATGGAAGAATTACAAACACCAGTTATAGAACCTAAAGTTTCAGATTTAACTAGCGAGGCTCGTGTTGCTTTTTATCGTAAAACGTACATGCATTTAACTCTATCTGTTTTACTATTTATTTTGGTTGAAATGATTTTCTTTCAAATAGAACCACTTATAAATTTTGCTTTATCACTTACGCAAGGGTGGACCTGGTTATTACTTTTAGGAGGATTTATGTTTGCAACAAATTATGCCGAAAAAATGGCATTAGAAACCCAAGATAAAACTAAACAGTATTTAGCATTACTTCTTTTTGTAGTTGCTGAAGCATTTATCTTTATTCCTCTTCTTTATATTGCTATTAATTATATTGGCGATGGAGGGTTGCATACCATAAGTCAAGCAGGAATAATGACTGGGGCACTTTTTATAGGCCTATCTGCAGTAACTTTAATGACTAAAAAAGATTTTTCTTTCTTAAGATCAGGACTAGCAATTGCTGGTTTTATAGCTATTGGTCTTATTGTTGCTGGTACATTATTTGGATTTAATTTGGGATTATGGTTTAGTGTAGGTATGATAGCATTGGCATCTGGTTCTATTTTATATCAAACCTCTAACATGGTTCATAAATACCAAGAAGACCAATATGTAGCCGCATCTCTGGGATTATTTGGAGCTTTAATGTTATTGTTTTGGTATATCTTGAGTATTTTTTCAAGAGACTAGGTAAATACACTTTTTTTAGAATAGTAGCGTTAGTATGCGTGTGGTTACCCTTATATAAATTTAACTATATTGCATATCCCAAATCTTAAATAATGCTACTACTACAACCCAATGATGATATTGCATGGTTAGCGCCCTATGCCTATGCGGTTGTTTTAATTGGATTTCTTTTATTCTTATTTAGAATTTTTGAGAATTGGTTTGCAGATAAATACAACAGACCTTTAATAAGACACTATTTTACTTATAAGAAACTTTCTCCCAGCCAAAAACAAATTCTTGAAAGTGAGTTTACATTCTATAAAAAACTCTCTCCAAAATTTAAAAGACAGTTTGAGCATAGAGTTGTTAGTTTTATTAATAGCAAAAAGTTTGTTGGAAGAGAAGGTGTAGAGATTACCGATAGGATGAAAGTGCTAATTGCTGCTATTGGTTGTATGTTGAGCTTTGGAAGAAAACATTATTTATACAGTCTTATAGAGCATATTTTAATTTATCCAGATACATTTTATAGTACAGCAAATGAAGACTACCATGTAGGAGAGTTTAATCCTGCAGGAAAAGCATTGGTGCTTTCTTGGAAAGTTTTTGAAGAAGGTTATAAAATAACTAATGATAACTTAAACCTTGGTATACATGAATTTATGCATGCAATGCAGCTTGAATCTAAACAAAGCAGAGACATAGATTCTACTCGGTTTGCCAAGCAGTTTCAAAATATTTTAAAACGTCTCACAAAACAAGAAGTAAAAGATAAGCTCGACCAAACAAGATATTTTAGAGAGTATGCTTTTACCAATCAAGATGAATTTAGGGCTGTTCTAGCCGAATATTTCATTGAGTCTCCTAAAGAATTTAATAGTCACTTTCCAGTACTATACGATCACACAAAAAAATTATTAAACTTTAATTTTTCTGGGTATTAAAGTTTTTTTGAAATATGTTCTGCAATAAGATCTGCATGAACTCTAGAATTCTCAATAAACCATTTGTGGGTCTCATCACCACCACAAATAACACCAGCTAGATAGATACCCGGCACATTACTTTCCATAGTTTCAGGATTATAAATAGGGATATTTTTTTCTTCTGAAAGTGTAATGCCTAGCTTTTTTAAAAAATTGAAATTTGGTTGGTATCCTGTTAATGCAACAACAAAATCATTAGCTATCGTTTTCGTTTCACTTGGTGTTTTAATAACAACCTCTTTCTCTTTTATAGCGATGACTTCAGAATTAAAAAAAACTTTAATACTACCTTCTTCAATTCTATTAATAATATCTGGTCTCACCCAATATTTTACTCGTTCTCCTATAGCATTACCACGAACTACCATTGTTACATCCCCACCTTTTCTCCATATTTCAAGTGCAGCATCTACAGCGCTATTGCTTGCTCCAACTACTACAGTTTTTTGTAGAATATAAGGGTGCGCTTCTTTATAATAGTGACTCACTTTTGGTAACTCTTCTCCTGGAATGTTGAGCAATTTTGGTAAATCGTAAAACCCAGTACTTACAATTACTTTTTTAGCATTGTATTGTCGTTTCTCTGAAGTAATGTAGAAGCTTTCTTTTTTTGTTACGTCTATTACCTTTTCGTAAAGATTAATAGTAAGTTTATTTGTGGTAACAACCCTTCTATAATACTCTAAGGCTTCATCTCTGTTGGGTTTGGGGTTATTGCTTATAAATGGAATATTATCGATTTCGAGCTTTTCTGATGTAGAAAAAAAGCGCATATTTAGTGGGTAGTTATAAAGAGAATTTGTTAAAGTTCCTTTTTCTAAAACTACATAATCTATACCTCTTTTTTTACAAGCTAACGCACAAGCAATTCCAATAGGACCTGCACCTATAATAACTACCTCTTTTTCTACAATCATTGTACAAAGATACAAAAGGCAATACTTAAAACCCTTTAAGAGCTATACCTTAAAAGGTACTATTTAGTGTAGTAATTTTTTTAAGTTTGATATTGTTTGTGTTGGGTTTTCTGAGCCAAAAACATAACTACCAGCTACCAGTACATCGGCACCAACGTTAGTAAGTTGTTTTGCATTTTCATTAGTTACGCCACCATCAATTTCAATTTTGGTAGTTGCTCCTTTTTTAATTATTAATTCTTTAAGAGCTTTTACTTTATTGTAGGTGTTTTCTATAAAGTTTTGCCCTCCAAAACCAGGATTTACACTCATAAGGCAAACTAAGTCTATATCTTGAATGGTATCCTCTAAAACTGAAATATTTGTGTGTGGATTTAAAGCCACACCTGCCTGCATTCCCTCTGCTTTAATAGCTTGCAAAGTTCTATGTAAGTGTGTACAGGCTTCATAATGTACTGTCAAAATAGTTGAGCCTAAGTCTGCAAATGTTTTAATGTACCTATCAGGATCTACAATCATTAAATGAACATCTATTGTTTTCTTTGCATGTTTTGAAATTGCTTTTAAAACAGGCATTCCAAAGGAAATATTAGGAACAAAAACACCATCCATAATGTCTATATGAAACCAGTCTGCTTCACTCTTATTAACCATTTCAATGTCTCTTTGAAGGTTAGCAAAGTCTGCTGCTAAAATAGAAGGTGCTACTAGTGTTGTGCTCATAATGACTGTAATTGTTTGTGTAAAATTACGTAAATAATGTACAAAAAATCCACCTTAGTAAGGTAAACTCAATTATGTAAAAGAAAAAACCTCCGGTAATCA
>CAYGMB010000198.1:0-4536 GCA_964350765.1 uncultured Flavobacteriaceae bacterium | reverse complement strand
TAACTAACAAATAGGCATTTGCCCCCAAATCCTACACTCATGAAAACGTATGAAAATAGTTATACCAATGGAGAAATAACTGTAACCTACCAACCAAAAAAATGTATTCACGCAGAAAAATGTGCCCAAGGGCTTTCAGAAGTTTTTAGAACAACTGTTATTCCGTGGATAAATCTTGATGCTGCAGAAACACAAAAAATTATTCATCAAATTAAAAAATGCCCCTCTGGAGCATTAAGTTTTTGCCGAAATCAACAAAAAGAAGCCTGTTAAAAAACTTTTAATTTTCATTTAAAATTGTGCCTCTACCACATTTTTTTATACTCTTGCAGTAACAAACACAAACAAACCTAATACTGAAAGAACTATGAAGAAATTAATTCTAATAGCGCTATTGCTTTTTTGTAGTGTGTCGCTATCTTATTCTCAAGAATCCGAAACAAATGATAATTCTTTAAAAGGCCAATTTGAAGCTTTAAAAAAAACGTCTAACAACTATCAAGACTATGAGGTTGTAAAAAAGTTTAAACTTAATACACTTCAAAAAAACACATTAGATTCTATAGTTGCTTACAAAAATGAAATTACAACTTTAAAAAATACAATAGCATCACAAAATGATGAGATTTCTTCACTAACCAATACCTTAGACAACACTAAAGTTGCACTTACAAATTCAAAAGAAAAAGAGGATGGTATAGAGTTTTTAGGAATTTTAACTCAAAAATCAACCTACAACACTATTCTTTGGTCTATTATTGGACTGCTACTAATTGCACTTGCCTACTTTATATATAGATTTAACGCTAGTAACAGCATAACAAAAGAATCTAAGGCTAAACTAACCGAAGTTGAATCTGAGTTTGAACTATATAGACAAAAAAAGTTAGAAGAAATGCAACAAGTACGTAGAAAACTACAAGACGAAATTAACAAAAACAGAAAAGCTTAACGATACGTTAAAGTTTCAATAGGCTGTAACAATTTCTGTTTTGTCCCGTCTATTGAATAGAAATATTTCTTGCTTTACTGTGAAAATTTTTACGTTGATGGTTAGTGTTAATAATAGCAGTAAAGTTATAAACCCGGAGTTCTAGACTTCGGGTTTATTTTTTTATTTTTTTCTGAATATGTTGTAACATAAAATAGATTGAAACGTCATACTTATATCAATCCTTGTAAACTGCCTAATCAGCAATTATGTTATACAAGGTATTATGTAAACAATAAAATCTAATCAATCTTAAAATGAAACAGTTTATTCTTTTCGTTGCATTACTTTTTAGTGCAACACTTTTTGCAAATCCAGAAAACACCGAAAACATTGGTAAAATTACTGGAACAGTTATCGATAAAAATCTTAATGAGCCTATACCCTACGTCACAGTAGCGATAAAAACCCTCTCTGGGGAAATTATTACAGGAGGTGTTACAGACGATGATGGAAATTTTGAAATAAAAGATATTCCAGAAGGTAAAAGTCAAGTTAGTATTCAATTTATAGGATATGTAACTTACAATACTGAGATAGAAATTTCTCGTGGAGCCAGAAATGTTGATTTAGGAGATATTTTTTTAGAAGAAAATATTGCAGCGCTTGACGAAGTAACAGTTATAGCCGAAACTACTACAATTCAACAAAAGGTAGATAGAAAAGTGATTACTATTGGTAAAGACCTAACTACCGCAGGGCCAACAGCTAGCGATATAATGATAAATTTACCTTCAGTAAGTGTAGATCAACAAACAGGAGCCATTGCATTACGAGGAAATCAAAATGTAAGAGTAATGGTAGATGGTAAATTAACCAATGTCCCTGTAGCCCAATTATTACGCCAAATACCATCCAATTCAATTAAACAAATAGAGCTTATCACTAATCCATCGGCTAAATACAATCCCGAAGGAATGAGCGGTATTATAAATATTATATTACATAAAAACGTAACAATTGGTTTTAATGGAGATGTAAGTACTGGTATTACCTACGAAGAGCAACCCAAGTTTAATGCGTCGGTAAACACAAACTACAGAAATGGTAAGTTTAATTTCTATGGAAATTGGGGTCATAATACTTCTAAAAATGAAAACTTTGGAAATATTTTTAGAACAGATGAAAACTCAGAACAAATTTTCAATTTTCTAGATGACAACCAATCTAATCTTTTTAAAGTAGGTGTTGACTTTTACTTAAATGATAAGAATACTGTTTCGTTTTTTACGAATCAAAATATTTTTGAAGGTGGTACTTCAGGAACTACAGATATAATTTATAATGAGAATCAAAATTTAAATCAGTTTCAAGACTTTTTTAACACCAGAGATAATAATTCTTCACAGTATAATTTTGATTACAAACTAGATTTTGCAAAAGAAGGTCATAACATAGAGTTAGAAGTAGATTATAACATTTTTGAAAATGATGAAGATGCTAAGTTTATGTTTATGGGGGCAGCATTTAGTGATGACTATAGAGACTTAATAAATACAGAGAGAGATAGAATTACAGCAAATTTGGATTACGTAAATCCACTTTCGGAAACTGTAAAGTTAGAATTTGGTCTAGAAGCTCGTTTATTTAATAGTGATATAAACCGTGAGACTACTCAACAAGTTGTAAATCCATTTGATTTAATGGGAGCTCCTATCACAGGCCCAGAGACATTATTTAATTATGAAAGAGACATTTACTCTATTTATGGGACTATTTCAAAAAGTTGGGAAAAGATGAGTCTACAAGTTGGTATTAGAGCAGAAACAGTAGATGTAACAGCAAACACAGAAGAAACCTATGACCAAGGAGTTGTAACAAACAACACAGGTACTATTAATAATGATCCAGCAGTACAAGTGAGCATTATAGATGATACAGTTTTTAAAAGTTTTACTAATGATTATGTACAGGTATATCCATCTGCTTTTTATACATATAACCCTAATGAAAAAGACCAATACCAAGTAAGTTATAGTAGACGTGTAGATAGACCAGGGCTTGGACAAGTAAACCCTATTAGAGAATGGGCAACACCACTTATAACCTCTTTTGGAAGTACTAGCTTAACACCACAATTTACTAACTCTTTTGAGGCAAACTATACTCGTAATTTAGAAAAAGGTAGTATTACCGGAGGAGTATTTTATAGGATTATTGAAGACGAAATTAACAGAGCAGTTTTTGTAGATAGAACAGATTTAAATAGAATTATCCTAACGTTTGACAATTTTGACAATACCTCTGCCTATGGAATAGAGCTATCTACTAACTATAGACCATTTAAGTTTTGGAGTATTAATGGAAGTTTTGATTTATTTAGTCAAACACAAACAGGAATAACAGAACGTCTTGCAGATGGTGTAACAGGACAAGATGCCACAACTGCAGATATTATTACTGAGAAGGTTGAAGTAGATAATGTTGCTTGGAATCTACGTATGTTTAACAACTTTAAAATAAATAAAACATTATCGCTTTCTGCATTTGGATTTTATAGAGGAGAAAACCAAGGAATACAATTTTTAATGAAGCCTATGTATTTTGTTAATGTTGGAGCAAGAGTAAATCTATGGGAAGGAAGAGGAACATTTAGTGTAAATTATAACGATATTTTTGACACTATGGAGTTTGCTTTTGATGGTCAAAGACCTTTCCCACAAATAGGAGCATTTAATTGGGAAAGCAATACTTGGAACGTGAATCTATCGTACAGATTTGGCGGTGGAAAATACAGAGCGAAATCCAGAAAGAATAGAGACGATAGAGAAAAAGATGGAAGTGGTGGGATTTTCTAAAGAATATAAAACGTTATTTTTATGTTAAACAGCAAATACAGTTGAAACATTTTAAACAAAATGCTGTCTATTAAATAGCACACATAAAATAACTCGTATTATAAATTATTTGAATTAGCCTTTAAAAATTTACTTCGAGAAACTATAAACCCTAGCATTTTTGCTAGGGTTTTTTATTAAATACCCCTTAATGGGTATTTTATTATTTATAAAAACAAGAGATATTGCAATCATTCAGAGGTAGAAATACCAATGATATTGAGGAGTTTTAGTTTCAAAAACCTGCGTGTTTCTACACGTAGGTTTTACCATTTTATAATAGCACTTCCCCACGTAAAACCACTACCAAACGCGGCTAGGACTACTAAGTCTCCTTTTTTTATTTTACCTTGTTCCCAAGCTTCAGATAATGCAATTGGTATAGATGCCGCTGTAGTATTTCCATATTTTTGAATATTATTAAAAACTTGGTCATCACTTAGCCTCATTTTTTTCTGAATAAATTGAGAAATTCTCAAATTGGCTTGGTGTGGTATTAGCATATCTATATCAGAAGCTTTTAGATTATTTGTTTGTAGGCCTTCATTAATAACCTCAGCAAAACGAACTACAGCATGTTTAAAAACAAACTGCCCATTCATATAAGGATAATAAGGTATGTTTTCTTGTGGGTTATCTTCTATTATTTCTGGAACCCAATACCCTGTACTTGGTCCGTCTAAAGCCAGTTCATCTTTATGCTTTCCT
>CAYGMB010000197.1:0-4546 GCA_964350765.1 uncultured Flavobacteriaceae bacterium | reverse complement strand
GCCTTAGCATTTTCTTTTAAAACATTAAATTTTGAAACATACCACAGTATTGTATTGTGGTTTGAGTATGATTTATTCTGTCATGTAAATTTTGCAGCAGCAGTTTACTTTTTAAACAAACACCATACTTCTATTCCACTTTATTTAATTTGTAGTGGTCATATTGAAAATCAAAATGAACTTTTTGCTTTAAACGAGCTTAACAACAAACAATTACTTGTCGAAGCTGAAAAGCGAATTCAGTTAAGTAGTCAAGAAATTGAAACACTCTCAACATTTTGGGAATGCTATGTTTCTGAAAAGCATTCGGACTTACTGAAGCTTACAATTAACGACACAAAGTTACCTTACTTAAAGCATTGTATTAGTGCTCATTTACAGCGATTTCCTGAAAAAGAAACAGGAATTAATACTTTAGAGTTTAAAGTTTTGAATGCGATAAATGAAAACGAATTTATTTCAGAAAAACAATTAATTAGGTATTTGCTTAAAAATCAAGGATATTGCGGGTTTGGAGATTTACAATGGGAACAAATTATAAAAAAAATGAGTCCGTTTTATAGTGAAGTTCTTCATTTAGAACTAAACGATAAAGGATGTAAGTTACTAGAAAAAAAGCTTAATGCTTTAACTATGCTAAAAGATGCAACACAATTTGGTGGTGCTTTAAAATACAATTACTATTACGATAGTAAACAAAAACAACTCTACTCCATATATGAAGATTAAAGAATCTGAGTTAATTTTAAATCCAGATGGAAGTATTTACCATCTTAATTGTACCCCTAAGGATATTGCTACTACCATTATTACAGTTGGGGATCCTGAGCGTGTTGACACCATAGCAAAGTATTTTGATGAGATTGAGGTTTCTATACATAAACGAGAATTTAAAACAGTAACGGGTACTTATAAAAGAAAAAGACTTACCATTATTTCTACTGGGATTGGGACAGATAATATAGATATTGTTTTTAACGAGCTAGACGCATTAGCTAATATTGATTTTGAAACTAGGACAGTCAAAGAAAAACAGACAATACTTACTTTTATAAGAATAGGAACTTCGGGCGCAATTCAAAAAGAGATTGCAGTTGACAGCTTATTAATTTCGGAGAAAGCTATTGGTTTTGATAATTTACTTCATTTTTATAGTAATACAGACTTTTGCGATGTTACTTTCTCAAATGAATTTGTAAAACATACCAATTGGAATCCTAAACTATCGTATCCCTATGTTGTATCAGCAAGTAAAGAACTTTTAAATATTTTTACTGCTAAAGATTTTATAAAAGGAATTACAGCAACCAATGTTGGTTTCTATGGACCTCAGGGGCGTACATTACGCTTGCCAACCTATGATGCCAATCTTAATGATAAAATTGCATCATTTCAATTTGATAACCATAAAATAACTAATCTTGAGATGGAGACTTCTGGTATTTATGGAATGTCAAAATTACTGGGACACAGATCAATCTCTTTAAATGCGATTCTAGCTAATAGAGCCAATGGTACTTTTAGTAAAAATCCAGAGAAAACAATAGATGCGTTAATAAAAACAACCTTAGAAATAATCGCAAATAACGAATTATAAAATACCTTCATTAACGAGAAAACTTATGAAAAAGTTTATAATAGGCGGAGTGCCAGAACATTTTAATCTCCCGTGGTATTTAACCTTAAGCAATAAAGAATATCACCAAGAAGATATTAATCTTCGTTGGAAAGATTTTTATGGAGGTACAGGACAAATGTGTAAAGCTTTGCGCAACGGAGAAATAGACATGGCGGTTATCTTAACCGAAGGTATTATAAGAGATATAATTCAAGGAAACCAAAGTAAAATAGTTCAAGTTTTTGTAAAGAGTCCTCTAGTATGGGGGATACATGTGGCGAAAAATTCAAATTACAAATCAGTTTCAGATTTAAAAGGAACCAAAGCAGCGATTAGTAGGTTTGGTTCTGGCTCGCATCTTATGGCATATGTAAATGCAGAAAATGAAGGCTGGAACACAGAAAAAGATCTAGACTTTGAGGTAATAAAGAACCTAAAAGGGGCATTGGAAGGACTCCCTAAAGGAGTTGGAGATTATTTTATGTGGGAAAAATTTACAACAAAACCTTTTGTAGACAATGGTCCGTTTAGGAGAATTGGTGAATGCCCCACCCCATGGCCTTGTTTTGTAATTGCCGTTAGAGATGAAGTATTAAAAAATGAAAGCGAAGCTGTCGAAAAAATTTTAAAAATCATCAATGAGACTACACACGATTTTAAAAATATTCCATCTATAGATAGAATGATTGCAAACCGGTATGACCAGCAATTAAATGATGTACAAGAATGGCTTTCTATTACAGAATGGAGTCAAGAAAACCTTACTAATCAACAAGTAGAGAAAGTACAAGATAAGTTATTACAGCTAGATTTAATCGAAGAAAAAGTTAGCTCTAGTAAAATTCTAAAATAATTATTACTCCTAACGCAACCCTTTTTAGAAGCTTGCATCTTACTAATGTAAAAAGTAAGATTATGACAACATTTTTAATCATTTTGGGGAGCTTACTTGCTGTTAACTATCTTTTATTAGAGTTTAGTTGCAATGATACATCAGACGCAGAAGTTCCTGAAGAAGAATAACAACAACCCTTCAATTAGGTAAATTACCATTCAATTTGAGCAAGTCCTTGCTCTTTTAGATATTTATTAGTACTGCTAAAATGTTTGTTTCCAAACCAGTATCCTCTATTTGCACTTAGTGGTGATGGGTGTCCTGAAGTTAAAACTAAATGCTTAGATGTATCTACTTTTGCTCCTTTCTTTTTTGCATATCCACCCCATAATAGAAATACAACATTTTCTTTTTTCTCAGATATTTTTTTAATAACAGCATCTGTAAAAGTCTCCCAACCTTTTCCTTGATGACTTCCTGCTTGATGGGCTCTAACGGTTAATGTAGCGTTCAATAGTAATACACCTTGTTTTGCCCATCGTTCTAAATTTCCGGATGATGGCACAGGTTTTAAAATATCTGTTTCAATTTCTTTATAGATATTAATTAGTGAAGGAGGTATAGGCATACCATCTGCAACAGAAAAACATAAGCCATTAGCCTGCCCCACTCCATGATATGGGTCCTGCCCCAGAATTACCACTTTTACCTTATTAAATGGAGTGTATTCAAAAGCAGAAAAAATTTGTTTCCCAGCTGGATAACAAGTGTAGTTTTTATATTCATGTTTTACATAATGAATCAGTTGATTAAAGTATGTTTTAGTAAATTCATCTTGTAATACCTCTTTCCAACTTTCCTCAATTTTTACATCCATAATTTGTATTTTTGTAGTCTAAAATTACTTTAGAAATATCCGCCATTATAAGCGGAACGTAATGACAAATATCCACAAAAAAACATTAGAAGACTTAGAATTTCCTGTTGTATTACAACAGGTATCAGAATACTGTATAACAGAGTTAGGCGTTGAGTCTGTTTTAAACATAACTCCCTATAAAACCAAAGACGAAACCCTTTTGAGTCTCAAGCGTGTAACTGAGTTTAAAGCTTCTTTTGAGGGTGATAACCCTATTCCTAATCATGGATTTGATCCCATAAAAAAAGAGCTTCAGTTACTAGATATTGAAAATAGCACCTTAGAGGTTTCAAGTTTTAGACGTATTTTAAGCATTGCAGAAACAACTAAAAGTTTATTACAGTTTTTTAAAAAATATGAAGAGTTTTATGTTGAGCTTCAGCAATTTTCCTCAGCATTAACATACACAAGTCTTATTGCAGAAGAAATTGTAAAAATTATAGACAAATATGGACAAATAAGAGATGATGCTTCACAAGAATTAGCAGTTATTAGAAAAAGATTACATGTAATTAAAAGCCAAATTAATAGTTCATTCAACAAAGCATTAACGCATTATGCACAAAATGACTACTTGGACGAAATTAGAGAGTCTATAGTAGAAAATAGACGTGTACTTGCCGTTAAAGCCATGCATCGTCGAAAAGTAAAAGGGGCTGTCTTAGGAACTTCAAAAACAGGGAGTATTGTTTATGTAGAACCACAACAAACACTAAATTTTACAAACGAATTAAGTAATCTTGTATACGAAGAGCGTGAAGAGATAAAGAAGATTTTAAAATCCTTAACTGAATTTATTCGACCTTACAAGAGTATTATAAGTGATTACCAAAAGTATTTAATAACAATAGACAGCTTGTATGCAAAGGCAAAATATGCTGTTACTATTAATGGTATATTACCAAGAATAGCAAAAGAGAGAAGAACATTTCTTAAAAACGCCTATCATCCGTTACTTCTCGTAGCAAATAATAAACGTAAAGAGAAAACTTTTCCACAAACAATTGAACTTGAAAAGACAAAACGAATTATCGTAATTAGTGGTCCAAATGCTGGTGGTAAAAGTATTACACTAAAAACTGTTGGACTTTTACAACTCATGTTTCAAAGTGGATTATTGGTTTCATGTGAGCCAGAAAGTGAGTTTTGTTTTTACAATCGTGTATTAACAGAT
>CAYGMB010000196.1:0-4614 GCA_964350765.1 uncultured Flavobacteriaceae bacterium | reverse complement strand
AGACCTAATTCCTGCCTCTACATGAGTTACTTTTATATGCGCTTTTTTTGCTACGATAGCACACGCCATTGTGGAGGTGACATCACCTACTACCAATACTAAATCACACGGATGCGCTACTAGTTCTTTTTCAAAACCAATCATAATAGCCCCGGTTTGCTCCGCTTGTGTCCCACTTTTAACGTTTAGATTTTTATGAGGAGCAGGAATTGCAAGTTCCTTAAAAAAAGTGTCGCTTAAATTTTTGTCATAATGTTGCCCAGTATGGATTAAGCGGTAGGATATAGTTTTGCCAGACTGTTGTTGGCGTTCTATTTCATGAATAATAGGAGCTATTTTCATAAAATTGGGTCGAGCACCTGCAACAATTGTGATTTTCATAGATTTAAGTTATCACTCCAAAAGTAAGAAATATTTTAGCCTATTATTCCACAAAACTTTCAAACTGTTTTAGTTTGCCTCGAGCACTTCGGTCAAGGACATCGACCCTTTTAAAAGATAATGTAAGTCCAGGCTCAAGATAGGTGTCTAAGGCTTTTTTTATGGTAGCCTTGTTTTCTTCTATTAAAGGCACCTCAGAAGTATAAATAATTATGAAATTACTTAGCGTATGTTGTTGTACAACAAACTCTTTAACGTTGCCGTCATCTTCTATTACACTTTTGGTTACATAGTAAAATGTAAGGCCTGGTACTGTTTTTCCACTTGGTAGAGTGGCAATGTCGTTTGTACGTCCAATAAGCTCTTTTAAAATTATATTTTTTGGAGTGCTTATAGGGTCTATAACTCCCATGTCACCAATATCATAGCGAATCATTGCTTGGGCTTTATTATATAATGAGGTAACAACAATTCTTCCAGGAGTTCCATTAGCTACTTTTTTACCATTGGCATCAACAACCTCAACAAATAGTGTTTCACTATTTAACTGAAAGTTACCATGAGTATTGGTAAATGCGATGAGGTCTAGTTCACTTGCACCGTACTCATTAAGTACAGGTACACCTAGTTGGTTTTCAAGTAATTTTTTATCATTCTCAAAAAGCATTTCACTAGTAACAATACAATACTTTAATGTTGGACATACGCTAGTAAGGACAACACCTTTCTTTTTTAAAAACTTAGCAAATAGTACAATGGAGCTTGTGTAGCCATTAATGTAGGTAAACTTTTTTCTTTTGAAAGTATTTAGAAAGGTCTCCATTTTTTCATCAGATAAATCAAAAATGGGGAATCGGTATCTGCTACTTAAAGTATCTTTAAATCTTTCTTTATAATAGCCTTTTTTATCTAATGGGATTCCAAAAAAACGAGCCTGTAAATCACTATGGTATTCTAAACCATGTTGTTTGTAAGTAGCTATAATATTTGCCCATGTTAATGCGTGACAAAACTTGTCCTTAGCAAACACAAAGGGATGCCCACTAGATCCTGAAGTTTTATTTACATAGCTGTTTTTGGCATTAAACCCTCTCGAAAAGCGTTGTGATAGCGGCTGTTGTAAGTCGGTTTTGGTAAGAATCGGAATTTCTTCCCAAGCTTTTGTATTTAATGCATTATTCTTTTTTAAAAAAGAGCGGTATGATGTGTTATTTTCTTTGTGATACTCAAAAATGGATTTCTTTAACTCGTCTGTAAATAGAGAATACTCTTCTTCTTTAACTTTTTTAATTGCTAGTAGTCGTTCCTTTGCTTTTGCAATAGGAAATCCTTTAAGTCGCAATGTTAGTTCAAGGAGATTCAAAATACAGTTGTTACAATACTCAAAGTTACTAACTATTTTAAGAAGGAATAATACCTTACCATTTAGTAGCACATTCGTGTCAAATTAATTTATTTTTGTAGTCTAATTTCAATATTGATATGAATATTTTAATACTAGGTTCTGGAGGAAGAGAACATACATTTGCCTATAAAATAGCACAAAGCACACGTTGTAAAAACTTATTTGTAGCTCCTGGAAATGCTGGAACAGCAGCTATTGCAACTAATCTCGCAATTGCTGTCACAGACTTTCAAGCTATAAAAAAGTGTGTGCTAGATAATGAAATTACTATGGTAATTGTTGGACCAGAAGACCCATTAGTTCAAGGAATTACCAACTTTTTTGCAGAAGATGAAGCATTAAAGAACGTGCTTGTAATTGGACCCTCAAAAAGAGGGGCTCTACTAGAAGGGAGTAAAGAGCGAGCTAAAGAGTTTATGATGCAGCATAATATTCCCACAGCGGCATATGCAAGTTTCACAAAAGAATCTTTAGGTGCTGGGAAAGAGTTTTTAGAAACATTACAGCCTCTATACGTGTTAAAAGCAGTTGGTTTAGATGCAGGAAAAGGAGTATTAATTCTAGATAGTCTTGAAGAAGCAAAACAAGAATTAGCAAATATGCTAGAAGGAAAGTTTGGTGAAGCTAGTACAACGGTTGTAATTGAAGAGTTTTTAGATGGGATTGAACTTAGTGTATTTGTCCTAACTGATGGAAAAAATTATAAGATACTTCCTACTGCAAAAGACTACAAGCGTATTGGAGAAGGTGATAAGGGGTTAAATACTGGTGGAATGGGAGCAATTTCTCCAGTTCCATTTGCAACTCCAGAGTTTATGCAAAAAATTGAAGAGCGTATTGTAAAGCCTACCGTAGATGGTATTAAAGAGGAGGAGATAAATTATAAAGGGTTTATTTTTATCGGACTAATAAAGGTTAATGATAACCCATATGTAATTGAATACAACGTACGTATGGGCGACCCAGAAACCGAAGTTGTATTGCCAAGGATTAAAACAGACTTAGTAGACCTTTTTGAAGCAACTTGCGAGCAACAGTTAGATTTGGTTACACTACAAATTGATGATCGAGCAGCCACAACAATTATGGCAGTATCTGGAGGATATCCAGAAGCTTACGAAAAAGGAAAGGTTATTTCAGGAATTGAAGAAATAAGTGATTCTATTGTGTTTCATGCAGGAACTGCTAATAAAGAAGGTAAAATAGTAACAAACGGAGGTCGTGTTATTGCAATTACTTCTCTTGAGGAAGATTATAAATTGGCACTAAAAAAATCTTACCATAATATAGCGAAACTACATTTTGATAAGATGTATTATAGAACCGATATTGGTTTTGACTTATAACGAACCGTTTACGTCGTCTTGAGCAAGATACTGGTGTGAAGTAGAACTTCTATCTTCTTCATTATTTGCATTGAATTTTTTAAGTTGCCCCATCCAGTAGATAAACGCAACAAAACCAATAAGCATAAATAACCAGTTTAAAGTATTAGATCCTACCCAGCTAGTATATTCTAATTCTCTTAATGCATCAAAAGGTGCAAATAATATACTTTCTGTAATTGATTGTATTCCTTCAAAAAACTCTTTCATAATCTTTTAATTATATATTGCAAAAGTATAAATTAGCTACCATGCTTACAAGCTTTTTCGGAAAATCTAAACCTATTAATTTTATACTACTTAGTTGTGTACTTCTGGTAGGCTGGTTTGTGGCTCTTTATAAAAATCATGTTACGTCATTTACAGCTACAGAAATAGCGAAAAATATAGGAGTTTATTTGGGGATACTTTTTCTAATGTTATTACTAGACTTTGTGTTAAGAAAAAATGATTTATCAAAAAACAACACCTACGGCATTTTCTTTCTTTCATTTACTATTGCTGCAATTCCTTTTGTATTTAAAGACATCCACATTGTTATTGCAACAGTTTTACTACTATTATCGTTAAGAAGAATTTTTAGTTTTTCTTCTGAAAGAAACAAACAAAAGAAAATTCTAGATGCAAGTATCTATATTGCACTAGCAGGGTTATTTTATTTTTACGCTTTGCTGTTTTTTATTGTTCTATACATTGCATTAATTAGAAGAATTTCTTCAGAAATAAAAAACCTATTTATTCCGGTATTGGGATTTGCTTCAGTATTTATTTTAACAACTACCTTTTATTATATAATCGAAGATTCTTTTGCATGGTTTTATACTATAAATTATTCTATAAATCTAGATTTTAGAACCTACAATTCTATTGCGATACTTATACCCCTAACTATAGTAGTTACTTGTATTGTATGGATGGGAGCAAAAGCTTTAATTACGCTACCTGTAATTCCTAAAAAAGAGCGACCTAACAAATTTTTATTAATTGTTGTTATGCTGGTTTCTATAGTAATTGTGCTCTTGACTAAAGTAAGAACTGGAGCAGAAATCTTATTATTAATTCCTGCATCTGCGATGTTATTCTCTACATATGTACAACATAGCAAGGAGTTTGTATTTAAAGAAATTATACTATGGGTCTTTTTGGTATTGCCAATAGTAATTAATCTGGTTGCTTAAAAAAGTTTGTTTGCGCACACTTTATTTAAAAACAATACCTTTGCAACGTAAAATTAAATTCTAAACATATGTTTACCAAAGGGGCCAATGCCATTTTTGCTGAAGTTATTGAGAAATACCACGTTATTGATTCTGTAGATCAAGAATTTTCCAATCCGTACGATAAAAACGAAGATTTGCTCAATCATCTATTATATAGAAAATGCTGGATTGATACGGTACAATGGCATTATGAAGATATCATAAGAGACCCAAACATAGAACC
>CAYGMB010000195.1:0-4616 GCA_964350765.1 uncultured Flavobacteriaceae bacterium | reverse complement strand
GAGGAGGTTTTCCTATAAAAAATTCTTTGGCATTCGAATATGACTATCAATATATGATAGATGAAATTGTAAACCAAATTAACCTTACTTGTGCTGAAGCTAATGTAGAAGTACCAAATATCTTTACTGAATTTGGAAGCTATACGGTTGGAGAAAGTGGAGGAGCTATTTACGAAATACTATACCAAAAGCAACAAAATGATCGTGAAAAATGGAACATGATTAACTCATCATTTATCACAACACTACCAGATACTTGGGCAATAAACAAGCGATTTATAATGCTTGCTATAAACCGATGGAATGAAGAATACGAACGTGTTTTACTTGGAGGACTTACTTGTGATAGTGACGATTATTATAATAGCGAGCAACATGTAAATGCCATTTATTTGCCTAAGTATAAAAAAGATAAACCCCTCTATATTGGATTTTTTAATACTGGTGCCTACCAAGAAACAATTGGCGGTTTTGGTGGCTTGCAGCATTGCTTAATCCCTTCGCCTAAGCATATTTTAATAGATAAGGATGCTTCGGGAACAATAACAACAAACATTTTTACACAACAACAAACAAGTGAGCAATTGCTCTCAATTTTAGGATATGAAAACTAGAACATACGCTGGTATTCCAACGGAAAATGCAGCATTAGAAACATCAAAAATTGTTTTAATACCAGTTCCTTACGATGGAACAAGTACTTTTCAAAAAGGAGCAGATAAAGGCCCAGATGCTTTTTTACATGCTTCGGAAAATATGGAGTTATATGATATTGAAACAGAAACTGAAGTGTACAAACAAGGTATTTATTTAGCTTCCCAAATTAGCGAGAATTCATCTCCAGAAGCTGTTGTGGAAGCGGTACATAAAACAACAAAAGAATACATACTTCGCAACAAATTTGTCACAATTTTTGGAGGAGAACACAGTATTTCTATTGGAACTATTAGAGCCTTTAACGAATGTTTTGACGATTTAACTGTATTGCATATTGATGCTCATGCAGATCTTAGACCAGAATACCAAGGTTCAAAATGCAATCATGCTTGTGCAGTTTATGAAGCGAGCCAAAACACTAACTTAATACAGGTTGGAATCCGTAGTATGGATGTTTCAGAAAAAACCATCATGGATAAAGATAAAGTTTGGTTTGCGGAGGAGATGGCTAATGATGACTATTGGATGGATAATGTTGTTGAAGCACTAGGAGAAAATGTGTTTATTACATTTGATTTGGATGCATTAGACACTTCAATAATGCCATCTACTGGTACGCCAGAGCCTGGAGGATTATTATGGTACGAAACCTTAGAATTTTTAAAACAGGTGTTTCAAGAAAAAAACGTAGTTGGGTTTGACATCGTAGAACTTTGTCCTAATAAAAGAGATAAGTCTTCAGATTTCTTAGCAGCAAAATTGTATTACAAAATGCTTTCTTACAAGTTTATGAACACAGAAGAGGATGCTGTTTTTGAAAGCAATTTTAATGAACCTAAAAAAGTAAAATCAAAAATTAATACACAAGAAGATGACTACTAAGGGAACTATATCACAGTTTATTGAAAAGTATTACTTACACTTTAATGCAGCTGCGTTAGTAGATGCTGCAAAGGGATACGAATCTCAATTAGATAATGGAGCTAAAATGTTGGTGTCACTTGCAGGTGCTATGCGTACTGCAGAGTTAGGTAAAATTTTTGCCGAAATGATACGACAAGATAAAGTTCATATTATTTCTTGTACAGGAGCAAACCTGGAGGAAGATATTATGAATCTAGTAGCACACTCGCATTACAAAAGAGTTCCAAATTATCGTGATTTAACACCACAACAGGAATGGGATTTATTAGAAAAAGGGCTTAATAGAGTTACAGATACATGTATTCCAGAAGAAGAAGCATTTAGACGTATTCAAGAACACATAGTTAAAATATGGAAAGAAGCCCAAGCAAATGGAGAACGATACTTACCACATGAGTATATGTATAAACTATTATTAAGTGGTGTACTAGAACAATATTATGAGATAGATATAAAAGATTCTTGGATGTATGCTGCTGCAGAAAAAAATCTGCCAATTGTCTGTCCAGGATGGGAGGATAGCACTATGGGTAATATTTTTGCAAGTTATGTGCTTAAAGGTGAGCTTAAGGCGAGTACCATTAAAAGTGGTATAGAGTATATGACTTTTCTTGCAGATTGGTATACAGATAACAGTAGTAAAGGAATTGGTTTCTTTCAAATTGGAGGTGGTATTGCAGGCGATTTTCCTATTTGTGTAGTGCCTATGCTATATCAAGATATGGAACGTACAGACACACCTTTCTGGAGCTATTTTTGCCAGATTAGTGATAGTACTACAAGTTATGGTAGTTACTCTGGAGCAGTCCCTAACGAAAAAATTACGTGGGGTAAATTAGATATTAATACTCCTAAGTTCATTATAGAAAGCGATGCTACAATTGTAGCTCCTTTAATTTTTGCTTATTTGCTCGGTATGTAATGTATAAAGTGCAATCCCAGCAAGTAGCTCAAAGTATTTCAATTAGAGCCTTGCGCCAAGTAATAAAAGGAGAATTACTATTTTCAGATAGTGACGAACTTTTTTATAGTATTGGAGACTCAAAATTTGTATATCTTTTTCAGTTTGGAATTATTAGTTTTTTTAATTTTTCTGAAAAAGAAAAGCAAGATCTTTTTCAACAAGTAAAACCTTTTTCAAAAGGAACAGTAAGTGAGTTTTTGGTTGAAGATATTTCTGTAGCAATCCAAGAAAAAACCTTTAAAGTAACTTTTGATGAAGTAACTATACCTGAAATAGATGAAGAAATGATTCGATTAATCATGCTGCATACCTCACAATCTGTAGCATTGGATAGATACGCAGAGATTACTGAGAAATTGCTAGAAGAGGCAAGCGTACATACAGAAAGTCTAGAAAAAAGAGGACGTTTAAAAATTTCTAGTAGTAAGCTTAAAAGGTTAATTGGTAAAACCTTAAATATTAAAAATGGTATATATGAAAACTTATACATTTTTGATTCCCCAGAAGTTACATGGGAAGATGAGCAATTAGCAAAACTAGATGTGGCACTAAAGAATACTTTTGATTTAAAAAATAGGTATCGGTATATTCAAGATAGAATTACAATTGTAAAAGAGAACTTAGAGTTGTTTAAAGATATCTGGGATCATAAAGAAAGTAGCACTTTAGAATGGATAATTATAATCCTAATTTTTGTTGAAATAATAGACTTGTTCGTAACTAAGGTCTTTTAAATTTTAGAATAAACTCACGGAGATTTTGATAATTTTAATTTACTAAATTTCTGTGAGTTACTTATTTCATAAATAGCATATAAAATAACTATAGTATATTCAATTGCTACCAACCAGAGATTTTCATTAAAGCCATCTTTTCCATACGCCGAGTAGCTTAGCATTACTAATGCACTCCAAATAATTGGAAATCTGTATTTAGTGAAAACACATAATAGTAATGGAGTAGCAACATACCAAGGGTGTATTGTGGTAGAAAGCAAAAAGTAAAAAGAAATCCCAAATAGCAATCCTGTAATGAGCTGTTTTGAGGTCTTCTGTTTTCTGAAAAAACTAATCCCTAAAATAAAGAGTATGACGATTATAGGCAATATTTTACCAACAGTACCAATAATGTTCCAGCCAACTATCTGAAAACCAATCCATCTAATAATGTAGTAGATGCTAGCATTAAACTCAAAATTTTGAAACCAGAGTCCAATGGTTGTAGAAAAATTCTGAATAAATTCTGAAGATAAAAACGGGGCAAATGCTACTAGAATGGTTGTGATTACTACTAGATAAAACAAAATGAGTTTTGTTATTCCAAATTGTATTTTTGTTTCTTCAGATTCTTCATTTCGCTTCACCTCATTGAAAAGAATAGATTTTTTCTTAGTAAAATAATTTAGAAAAATAGGTAACAATAATAAAGGGATTAATTTTACCGAAATAGAAACTCCAATTAAAACAGCGGCCCAAAACCACTGTTTTTTATGTAAGAGATACAACCCCCAAATAAGGAAGAAGAGCATTACACCCTCAAAATGAAGGTTTCCTGTTAACTCTATTATTATAAAAGGATTAATAAAATACCAGAAAATATTTTTTGTCTGTAGTTGTAATAGTTCTAGTAACTTTTTTCCAAAATACAGAATACCAATATCAGCTAGAATAATAATAAGCCTTAATACTATTGCAGAACCTATAATGCTTTTCCCAGCAAGTAAAGCAGCAATGGAAAAGAAAAATTGATTTACTGGCGGGTAATTACTAAAATGACTGCCATTAAGCCCACCCATTCCTTTATAGAGTTCTGCAGCCTGTACTACTTGTTTGCCTTGGGTCACTTCGAGTGCAGTCGAGAGGTCTGTGAAAAACAACTCTGGGGTAATGATGTACGGATTAATCCCTTGTACTAACAACCTGCCATCCCACAAAAACCTATAAAAGTCTTGTGATAAATTGGGAATACTTGGTAAGGTAATAAGTCTAAATATAATTCCAATTGTGGCTAATACCCAAAATTGATGTCCTAAAAACTTGATAAGCTGCCAAGAAAGAATAAATAATGCCCC
>CAYGMB010000194.1:0-4617 GCA_964350765.1 uncultured Flavobacteriaceae bacterium | reverse complement strand
CTGAATTTCGTTAAAAACATCTAGAAGAATACCACGTCCGTTAGGGTGTCCATCTGTAAATTTTTGAGCATTTTGAATAGAAATATCACCAATGGTTATAAAAAGTTTTTCAGCTTCAGATTTATCTAACAAATATTTAATTAAACTAGTAGCAGACCGCCCTGCTCCAATAATTAATATGTTTCTCATGCGTAGGTTTTTGGTATCTTTGTAAAACAATTGTTTGCTAGCGAAAGTACTAAATTGTAGAGATAACTATGAATAAACTCGATAAAAATATTGTAAGTGTTTCCTGTTTTCTGGCTGCAATAACAATTGGTATTGGTGCCTTTGGTGCTCATGGTTTAGAGAGATTAGTATCTCAAGAAGCTATTGATACTTTTGAAACAGGAGTGCGTTACCAAATGTATCATGTTATTGCTTTATTTGTTATAGGATTAACTAGAGGTATTTCAAAAAAAGGAAAGAAAATTGTGTTTCGAGTTTTTTGCTTAGGGATGCTATTTTTCTCTGGTTCAATCTATCTACTTGCCTTAAAGGAAGTTTTGCCTTTTTCAGTTTCATTTGTAGGTCCAATTACCCCAATAGGTGGATTGCTTTTTATAATAGGGTGGTGTTATCTAGGCTACAATTTATTAACAATTAGAGGGGATAATTAAGTTTTTTTAACGATAATTTCTATTTCAGTTTTATTATTTTTGTCCCACACAACAAACTAAAAGTATGGTAGATAAGAACCAAACTACGAAAACGATTTCGATAGAACAATACGGAATCAAAAGTGCAACAATACATTACCAACTTTCTGCAACAGAACTTCACGAAGAAACATTACGAAGCAACCATGGAAAAGAAGCTAATAGCGGCGCGCTAGCAGTTAACACAGGTGAGTTTACAGGGCGTTCTCCAAAAGACCGATTTATTGTGAAAGACGATATTACCCGTGATAAAGTATGGTGGGGTAATATAAACATTCCTTTTCCAACGGACATGTTTGATTCTTTATACAATAAAGTAACAGATTATCTTTCCGAAAAGGAAATATATGTACGTGATAGTTACGCTTGTGCAGACCCAAATTATAGACTAAACATAAGGGTAATTAATGAATACCCATGGTCTAATATGTTTGCGCATAATATGTTTTTAAGACCAACTAATGAGGAGCTTAATAATTTTGACCCAGAGTGGCTTATCATAAACGCACCTGGATTTATGGCAGATCCAAAAGTAGATGGGACACGCCAGCATAATTTTGCTATTTTAAACTTCACAAAAAAAATCGCTCTAATTGGTGGAACTGGATATACTGGTGAAATTAAAAAAGGTATTTTTTCTGCACTCAATTTTATTCTTCCTGTAGATAAAAACACAATGCCTATGCATTGTTCTGCAAATGTGGGAGAAGATGGTGAAACAGCTATCTTTTTTGGTCTTTCTGGTACAGGTAAAACAACACTATCTGCAGATCCAGAAAGAAAGCTAATAGGAGATGATGAGCATGGTTGGACGGCAGAGAATACAATATTTAATTTTGAAGGAGGATGCTATGCTAAGGTTATAAATCTTTCAAAAGAAAATGAACCTGATATTTATCATGCAATTAAGCCAGGAGCTATTCTTGAAAATGTTGTTATGAATGAGGAAGGAGAAGTTGATTTTACAAACACTTCCATAACTCAAAATACGAGGGTAAGTTATCCAATATACCATATAGATAACATACAAGTGCCTTCTATAGGAGAAAATCCCAAAAATATATTTTTCTTAACGGCAGATGCCTTTGGTGTACTACCTCCTATATCTAAGTTAACTCCTGGACAAGCAGCGTATCACTTTATTAGTGGTTATACTGCTAAGGTTGCAGGAACTGAAGAAGGAATTAACGAACCAACACCAAACTTTTCTGCTTGTTTTGGAGCTCCTTTTATGCCTTTACACCCAACTAAATATGCAGAGATGCTAAGTAGAAAAATGAAAGAAGCTGGAGTAAATGTATGGTTAGTAAATACAGGTTGGACAGGAGGTCCCTACGGAGTAGGTAGCCGAATGAAGTTAAAATTTACTCGAGCAATGATATCTGCTGCTTTAAACGGAGAATTGGATAATGTGGTTTATGAAAAACATCCTGTTTTTGGATTGAATGTGCCACAGGAGTGTCCTAATGTTCCTAGCCAAGTACTTAATCCTAAAGAAACGTGGAGTAATGAAAAGGCGTATGATATCCAAGCTAAAGAACTAGCAACATCGTTTAAAGAAAATTTTGCAAAGTTTGAAAGTTATGCTAATGAAGAAATTTTAGGTGGTGCACCTTTAGGAGGTTAGATTTAAAAAATGGAAACATAAAAAAAGAGCTATCAATTTGATAGCTCTTTTTTTGTTATGGTTAATTTTATTTTTTGTTTACTTGCTTGATATATTTTTCGAGTGCCATTGTCATAGATGGAGTTTCTGGTGTAGGAGCTTTTATATCTACACGTAATCCGTTATCAGTAGCAGCTTTTATGGTAGTATTTCCAAAAACAGCAATACGAGTATTATTCTGTTTAAAATCCGGAAAGTTTTGAAGCAAAGATTCAATACCACTAGGACTAAAAAACACTAAAATGTCGTAGTAAACATCTCTTAGGTCGGATAGGTCACTAACAACAGTTCGGTAAAAAGTAGATTGTTTCCAATTTACACCTAACTCATCAAGTACTTTAGGTACTTCAGGTTTTAATTTATCTGAAGAAGGAAGTAAAAATTTCTCTGTTTTATATTTTTTAATAAGCGGTGATAATTCAGTAAAAGTTCTTTTACCAACATATATTTTACGCTTTCTGTAGACAACATATTTCTGTAAGTAATATGCCACAGCTTCACTCTGGCAGAAATACTTCATTGTATCTGGTACTTTATATCGCAATTCTTCGGCAATTCTAAAGTAGTGGTCTACAGCATTTCTACTAGTAAGTATTATAGCAGTATAATCGTTAAGATCAACTTTTTGTCCACGAACTTCTTTACCAGATACACCTTCAACGTGTATAAAAGGGATAAAATCTATTTTAACTTTTTGTCTGTCGATTAAATCGAAATATGGGGAGTTTTCAACCTTAGGCTCGGGTTGAGACACTAAAATAGTTTTCACTTTCATATGCATCTGTTTTTTTAAATCTTACATTCTAAATCAATACTTTATAGAGTATGATATAGGGTGAAAATTCGAGTGCGCAAAGATACAAAATAAAATAAAAGAAATTGCCTAAAATTAATTTACTGTGTGTTTTGTAACTGTAAAACAGGGAAATACAATTGAGAAGTACTATGATTACTGCTATGACTATAAAAATTGTTGGGCTGGGATTTACTACATAAAATAAAAAAATAGAACATATAAGTGCGAGTATTCCTATTAAGTTTCTATGTGTAAGTTTATAGTAAAGGTATTTATTTACAAGTGTGTCTATAGATAAAGTGCTTCCCACAATTTTTTCTACACAAAACTTACAACAAGCAAATAGCGTATATATAGTAATAATTTGTACAAAAAGATATTTGTTGGTTATTACTTCTTCAGGAAAAAAAACTGTAAAGCTACTATAAACTAGAAGCGAAAACCCAATACTTTGTATTACAAAAAGTAACATATTAAAAGGGTGCTGTACAACATTACTTTTACCTTGTACTAAAAAATAAGAATCTGTAAGAGGTAACATTATAAACTCTTGAAATCTGTATGGGTATTTTTGTTTAACAATAGTTAGTATTACAAAACAACAAACTAACAAAATTGTTATCCAGTCTAGTGAGCTTACTTCTCTTTGTACATATTGTAGTGCAATACTCATGGTACGAATGTACTGTATAAATCCCTTTTATAAAAAGCGACTTAGCTTAATTTTGAGATGTCAAGTTATACTAAAAATAGTACATTTGCTCTAAAATTTGCATATGTCTAATGCGGTAGTTGTTATACCTACTTATAATGAGATTGAAAACATAGAAAGGCTTCTTAGGAACATATTTTCTTTGCAACGTGACTTTGATGTTTTAGTAGTAGATGATAACTCTCCAGATGGTACTGCAAAAAAGGTAAGAACACTTTTTGAAGAATTCCCAAAGCGTTTACATCTACTAGAAAGAGAAGGAAAAATGGGTCTTGGAACAGCTTATATAGCTGGGTTTAAATGGGCATTAGCTGCTCATTATGAGTACATTTTTGAGATGGATGCAGATTTTTCGCATAATCCAAACGACTTAATACGCCTTTATAATGCTTGTTTTAAAGAGAATTATGATGTTGCTATTGGGTCTAGATACGTAACTGGAGTAAATGTTGTAAACTGGCCAATGAGTAGAGTATTACTTTCTTGGGGAGCTTCTAGATATGTAAATTTATGATACTACAGCAGGATTTATATGTTACAGGAGGGCTGTTTTAGAAAAGATTAATCTAGATAAAATAAAATTTGTAGGATATGCCTTTCAGATAGAAATGAAGTTTAAGGCTTATCTGGCAAAATTTAAAATAGTTGAAGTTCCTGTTGTGTTTACAGACAGGACTAAAGGAGAGTCTAAAATGAGTGGAGGAATTATTTCTGAGGCTATTTTTGGCGGACTAAAAATTAAATT
>CAYGMB010000193.1:3022-4697 GCA_964350765.1 uncultured Flavobacteriaceae bacterium | reverse complement strand
ACATCTGGAGCGTTTTAAAAAAATACTCAATTTGGGTGTAAAGCTGGAATGGATGTTAAAAAATCCATTTAGTCAGTTTAAATTAAAATACAATAAGTATGATAGGGCATATTTAACCGAAAGAGAACTTAAAATTTTAGAGTCAATTGAATTTAAAAGTGAGCGCTTAGAACGGGTTAAAGATTGCTTTGTTTTTTCTTGTTATACAGGATTATCCTTTGTTGATGTTAAAGAGTTAACTGAGCAAAATATTGTGAGAGGGATTGATGGAAACTTATGGATTTATACAAAAAGAGGGAAGACAGATGAAACGGTAAAGGTGCCATTTCTACCGAAAGCCTATCAAATAATAGAAAAGTATAGTCAAGATGATACTCTAAATAAAACGGGTAAATTATTACCAATCAGTTCAAATCAAAAGACCAATAGTTATTTAAAGGAAATAGCAAAGGATTGCAATATCACTAAAAATTTGACCTTTCATGTGGCCAGACATACTTTTGCAACAACTGTTATGCTGTCCAATGGTGTCCCTATTGAAACCGTATCCAAATTATTAGGGCATACCAAGTTGACAACCACACAAATTTATGCTAGAGTAGTGGAGAGTAAGATAAGCGAAGATATTAATAATTTGTTGGGACGTTTACATCATAAAGGAATTAAAACTTATAGTAATCAGTAATTGTGTCATAATTGAAATAAATTCAATTAATTACATCAAAAAAAAATATGGGTATTTATAGAATAGAATTTTTAATGTTACGATCTTGAACGATAGTTTTCTTGTCTAAATCTTCGTAAAGTATTGCATGCTGTTTTTTTTAATAAAACGATTCAATCATTATAGTTGAGTTTTCAGAACATAGGCAAAAGTTTGGTACAGTTTGCCTTGAAATCTCATAGATAACAGGATAGTTTTAAAAATATAAGAGGGTTATTATCGTCTATGAAGATTTGTTTAGGTATGTTAAGGAAAATTTTACATAATTCTAGTGTCTATTACAGTCATAGGTTTTCTGCTCATTTTGGGAAACTGTAAAGTTCTAATCACTTCTAAATCTTTAAATTCAATTTTTGGTGTCACGCGTAATTTGGCTCTAAAATGTTTTTTTATTTCTTCTAGTAAGGTGTCAGAAGGCTCTAATGTGGCTATTTTAATAAGAATTTCATCGGTACCAATACTATTCTGAGAAATTTCTATAACATAAGATTCAATTTCATTTATAGCATTTAAAACATTGTGCATGGCTTGTGGGTACAAGGTAGTACCTTTGTATTTTATCATTTGTTTTTTTCTACCAATTACAGGGCCAAGTCGGGTAGTGTTTCTTCCGCAGTTGCAAGTTTGGTTGTGTGCTTGTACAATATCACCTGTTTTAAAGCGTAGTAAAGGCATGGCTTCCAATCCTAAGGTAGTAATGGTTAATTCGCCAGATTTACCTTGAGTAACAGGTTGATTGTTCTCGTCTAAAATTTCAATAATAATGAGCTCGGGATGTTGGTGTCCACCTTGTTCTTCTTTACATTCTGTAAAGGCAGTATTCATTTCTGTTGAAGCATAGGTAGAATATAGTTCGATATTCCATTTTTCCTTTATTTTTTGAGATAAGGTATTTAGTGAGAAATCTTGATTACGTAGAGGTTCGCCAATACAAATGGCACCCTTAACTCC
>CAYGMB010000193.1:0-3012 GCA_964350765.1 uncultured Flavobacteriaceae bacterium | reverse complement strand
CGATATTATGTTTCTCTGCAAATTCTATTAGTTTTAATAAAAATGAAGGTACCGCAATAATGTAAGTGGGTTTAAATTTTTTAATGGAGTCCCATTGTAATTCGGGTACGCCATTTCCAACTCGAATTATTCCTGCACTAAGCTTTCTAGCTCCTAAAAAGTAGGCTATACCAGCCATAAAGCGTCGGTCTATGGTGGTCATTAGTTGTATGGTATCGTTTTTGGTTACACCAGCACAAGCAAATGAAATAGCTTCGTTGTAAGCTAATCGGTCTAAATCTTTATCTGTTAAAGCGAATGTTATAGGTTCACCCATCGTTCCGGAGGTTGTCACATAATCTATAATGTCGTGTTTAGAGACACAAATAAAATCGTCGTTATATTGTTGTAAATCGTCTTTAGAGGTTGTTGGAATTGTTTGTAAATCTTCAAGGGTTTGAATGGTATTAACATCTATTCCATGGGTATTAAACATGCGTTTGTAGAATGGTGAATGCATATTTAAGTAATTTAAAAGTTTCTTTAATCGTATTTCTTGAAACGCTTTAATTTCGGAAGTTGTAGCTTTTTCTATATCTGGAATCATAGATCTAGTTTTCGTTTTAGTTTTTTAATATACCTATCAACTTGTTCTTCATCAGGTACGGTAGTAATTTCCTTTGTTTTTGCTTTTTGAAAAGCATTTAGAGACGCTCTATAATAGCCTTTGTTATAGTAATACAAGCCAACAAGATAATGGGTTTCCCAATAATCAGGATTTGTACTTTGTAATTTTGAAAGTGTCGTTGTACTAATAGCTTCTTTTTTATTGATAGATGAAATAATGTCTAACCTAAGTTTTATATAAGTTTCATAGTTTTTATAGGCTTGGGTGTACAGAAAATTATCTTATTCAATAATTAAACTATTGTTAGAAAACCATTCCTTTTTAGGGTTTTTAAAGATTTCGCTTAAATTATAAGCCACAAATTCGCCTAGTTGATAAGGATTTGTCGAGACCCAAACTAAACGTTGTTCGGGTTTAAAAACAATGGCATGATGTGCGAGTAATTGATTAAGCGCTTTTTCGTTACCGTAGCCAATAGATTTATTATTTAAACCTTCTTTATTTCTTAAAATGTCAACTGCAATTCTGTCATACGTTTATAGCGATATAGAGAATGACTTTCTTCAATATGGTTTAAATTGTTTTTATCATTTTTGTATGTTTCACTTTGAAAATGATTAGCGCAAATTAATTGATTTGTGTTAGGAACATCGTAAATGCCGAAGTTTTCGGGCGAGACTTCTATAGTAATTGCTTTTTTGTCTTTTGCGCTACCAATAAGAATAGATTCAGACACAAAAACTTTTCTTTTTTTAGCAATAGCAATAGCTTCCTCTAAATTTGAAGCATATTGTAAAATTTCTCTGTTTAAAATAGAAATAGGGGTTTTAGCTATTATAGGAATTTTAGATTTTCCTGCATTAATGGTTACAGTAAGCCCGTGTTCGTTCATTCCAGAAAGCACACCAATCATGCCCCCCCAAGTCACGGACATAAATTTATAACCTTCGGTAGGGTTAACAAAGGAGATTATTTTTTCTTCAGCAAATTCATCTCCTGCATAAAAGTCTAAGTTTCTAGCTACAATTAAGCTTCCATCATTGGTCCTTTCTCCCCAAGCTGCAAAGGAAGAACAGCCTACTAAAGCAAGGTCTTGTAGGGCATGTCCAATATCGTGGGCTCCATGTAAATAAAGAATTCTTAAGTACGGATTAGCAATATGGTTGTACTTAGTTGATGCGTAATTTGAAATCCCATAAATTTCAGTTTTAAATTCATTAGGAACATTTAGATATAGTTTTCTATTAAACCAAGCTAAAAATTTACGTAAAAATGCTTGCTTTAATTTAGAAGGAACCAACTCATTAACCTTCGATAAAAATGCATCTTCTTGTTTGTGAAATAATTCTTGTGTTAAATTACCAGTAATTAAGCCTCTTTCGAGCGGATCACCTTCAACGTAAAGTTCCCATAGGCCGTGTTTGTTTTTTTTAAGACTGTTGTTGTCTGCTAAAGTATATAATGAATCATTAATTTTATTTCGTTTTGGAACAATAGCATTATAGGTACTTGTGTCTGGTAGATCGTTTATAGATTTTGATATACCACAGGAAGTCATTAAAAAAATTAACGTACTGTATATAAATTTTTTAAAGAGCAACCTGAATTTATACTTCATATTAATTTAACTTTTTTAAAAGTTTTTCGGCTTTTTTTAAGGCTAATGCTTCTTTGTAATCTAACCATTTTTGTCCACGAATACGGCGCATACCATTATCGAAATGTCTCATTATAAATACATTGTAGAGCATGGTTAAGAAGGCTTTAGGTTTTTTGGGTAATGCTCTTAATGTCATAGAAAATCCGCCATCTAAGTATTTTATATAATGCCAATATCCGCTAGGCATATATAGGGCATCACCGTGTTTCATATTAGCATGAATACCTTTGGCATGTTTTAAGGCGGGGTATTTAATAAAGTCAGGTTTATCCATATCTATTTTATCAATATTATGAATTGAAAACGGCACTTTATATAAGTATTTAGATTGTTCTTGAGGAAATAACATAACGCTTTTTGTTCCGTGAAAATGAATATGTAAACTATCTGGCAAATCGATATCGTAATGCATAAATACTTTCGAGTTTCCTCCACCAAAAAATAAGGCGGGGAGGCGTTTAAAAAATTTTAACCCAATATCGGGATATTTAAAATCTTTTATAAGCTCGGGCATACTATCAAGAATATTATAAAAGAAAATACGTAAGTCTGTAGGTTCTGTTTTTAATAATTCTATATAGTCTCTCAATTTCATAACCTTAACAGGAGCGTAAACACTTTGCTTTCCTCTTGCAGGTTCGTTATTGTATAAAGGTACGGATTGGTCTCCAGATTTTTCTTGTATATAATCTAAATTCCATTTTTTAAATGCCCTACTTCCAACGTGGCACCGGGTTGAACGGAA
>CAYGMB010000192.1:2502-4717 GCA_964350765.1 uncultured Flavobacteriaceae bacterium | reverse complement strand
AACGTGATTTAATGGTTAAGTCTGGAGGATTTATAAAACCAGAAATTAAGATTGCAGAGTCAAAGAGAGGTGAAATTTTAAGGAATATGACACTTATCTACTTTGAACAAGGTAATCAAGAAGAAGCTACTAAGTTACTATCTAAGGCTCGTAAAGAAAATCCAAATGATATGTCGTTAGTGAAAGCAGAAGCAAACTTAGCATATCAATTAGGAGATAAAGAGAGGTATAACAAACTAATGAATGAGATTGTTAAAAGCGACCCTGATAATCCAGAGGTGTATTTTGGATTAGGAGTAAGTAGTGCCGATATTGGACAAAAAGAAAAGGCTATTGAATACTATAAAAAAGCTATTTCTTTAAAGCCCGATTATGCAGAGGCTTTAATTAACTTGGCAGTTATAAAGCTTTCTAGTGAAAAAGAAATTGTCGAAGAAATGAATAGTCTAGGCACCTCTCGTGCAGATGATGCAAGGTACGAAGAATTAAAGCAGAAAAGACAAGATTTATATATTGAGGTTCTGCCTACACTCGAAAAAGCGTATCAATATCTCCCAGAAAATATTGAGATAATGAAAACACTAATGAATCTATACAGTCAACTTGGACAAGATGCTAAATTTAAGGAAATGAAAGCTCTAGTTGAACAAAAAGAAGGTTAATTAACTTGATTTAAAGTATAAAAAAATCCAACTTTTTCAAGTTGGATTTTTTTATACTATACGTTTAATAACACGGAGTTTATGTGTGTGGGTTTTTGTCTCATTATTAAAAATACCAGTATGGTCTAGTCTGTCTATTCTAACTTTACCATGAGCATGAATTATATAATTATCTTTCATAATAATTCCAACATGAATGATATCTCCTTCAGAATTATCAAAGAACGCTAAATCTCCAGGTTCACTCTCTTCTATAAAGCTTAATGGTTCACCTTGTTTTGATTGTTGACTTGCATCGCGCAATAAGCTATGACCATTTAATTTATAAACCATTTGCGTAAAACCACTACAGTCTATCCCAAAAGGGGTTCTACCGCCCCATAGATAGGGGGTATTTAAAAACAACAAAGCAGTTTCAATAAAATTCTCTTTTGTTTTTTTTTCTTGCGAGGATATCCCTTCGAAGGAGTGGGATAAGTGAGACAATGTGTTTAATGTACTTCCAATGCAAATGGAAAGCAATTGGTTGTTTTCTGTAGCGACAAAATCAACCATATCTTGAGACAAAATAAGAGGTTCCGATTCTAGATTTTTATAGTCTACTTCAGAAATTTCAATAAACTGTTTATTATCTATCCAACCTTCGTACTTGTCATAAGCAAGTCTTATTTTACTCCACTTCTTTCTGCTTTCAATAATTTTAAAATACTCTCCATACAAAACTTGAGATACAAGCTCAGCTTTATCACTTGCTTCAAATCGCATGGGGACAATACTAAGATTGCAGATTCCGTATTTCATAGAAACTGGATGGTTATTCTCTATCTTTTTATTACCATTGCTGAGGCACCACCACCACCATTACATATACCTGCAGCACCAATCTTTGCATTATTTTGTTGCAATACGTTTACTAGAGTAATTAATATTCTTACTCCACTACAACCCAATGGGTGACCTAATGAAACTGCACCACCATTAACATTTACGTTATCGCTGTTCAAACCTAATATTTTCATATTGGCTAAACCAACAACAGAGAATGCCTCGTTTAATTCATAGTAATCAACATCCTCTTGTTTTATTCCTGCTTTTGCAATTGCCTTTGGAAGTGCTTTTGCTGGTGCAGTTGTAAACCATTCTGGTTCTTGAGCGGCATCTGCATACCCAATAATAGTAGCTAGAATATCCAGCCCCAATTCGTTTGCTTTAGCTTCAGACATTAAAATCATAGCTCCAGCACCATCGTTTATTGTAGATGCATTTGCAGCTGTAAGGGTTCCTTCTTTTGTAAATGCAGGTCGTAAAGCAGGAATCTTTTCCATCTTTACATTCTTAAATTCTTCATCTTGAGATACTACAATTGGCTCTCCTCTTCGTTGTGGAACTTCAACAGGGATAACCTCATTTGAAAACTTACCTTCTTCCCACGCTTTTGCAGAACGCTTATAAGATTGTATTGCGAAGTTGTCTTGATCTTCTCTAGAGAAGTTATACTCTACAGCGCAAGCATCTGCACAAACCCCCATTGCGTTATTATCGTAAGCATCGAC
>CAYGMB010000192.1:1376-2492 GCA_964350765.1 uncultured Flavobacteriaceae bacterium | reverse complement strand
AAACCGTCTTTTTGCATTCCGTCTACAAGTGTTGAAGGCCCAAATTTATGTCCGTTTCGCATATGTACATAATGAGGTATATTACTCATGCTTTCCATTCCACCAGCTACAACAATTTCTGTATCACCTAATGCTATACTTTGAGCTGCTTGCATTACAGCTTTCATACCTGAGGCACAAACCTTATTAACTGTTGTACAAGGCACCGTATCTGGTAAACCTGCTAAGATTGCAGCCTGTCTTGCTGGGGCCTGCCCAACGCCAGCTTGCACAACATTGCCCATAAAAACCTCTTGAACTAAACTTGGGTCAAGATTGATTTTTTCTAGAGCTCCCTTAATAGCGATACTCCCTAGTTTTGATGCACTTAACGAGGAAAGGCTACCCATAAAGCTACCTATTGGTGTTCTTACTGCAGATACAATTACTACTTTATTGCTCATATATAGTGTGATTTATTTTATAATTATTGATGCCCAATAACTGGGTCTAATTTAACTGCAAATTTACTTATTTTATTTCGTTTTATAAATAGTCCTACTATATTGTTACCTTTACTTAACAATACAATTTTAAATTCATTAAGTACGGTTTTTAAACTAAAACTACTTAATATAAATGTTAAACAAATCTGCTATAAGCAGATTACTTTTATCAAAGAGTAATGAATTCTTTTTTATCAAAATTTTCAAAAAATCAATCACTTTTATATAAGGGTTTATTATTCGTAACTGCTACATTATTAATAATTTACTTTCTGCCAAAAGGGGGACAATTTAAATACGATTTTGATAAAGGCAAGCCTTGGCAGTATGAAAATCTTTATGCTCCTTTTAGCTTTACAATTAAAAAGGATAAAGAAACTTTAAAAAAAGAAGAGGAGTCAATTAGGGATAATTCAATTCCTTATTTTGACAAAGATGCTAATGTGGTAAACGAGAGCTTAAGTAAGTTTTCTGAGTCTTTAGAAACTACGTATGTTGACTCTTTATATGCAGATAAAGCTCTTATTAAAAATATTGGAGAAACAATATTAAAAAAAATTATGAGTAGAGGAGTCACTACTGAAGTTCATCCATACTCAGACTCTAAGCTTATTTATCTAAAAAATGGAAA
>CAYGMB010000192.1:0-1366 GCA_964350765.1 uncultured Flavobacteriaceae bacterium | reverse complement strand
ATTATACAAACAAATTTACACCGAAGATACAATCCCTACGACAATATATAGTGAACTTAAAGCATACGACCTTCCAAATACTAAGAGCTACCTATCTTCAATAATTGAAAGAAGTATAAAAGCAAATGTTACACTAAATTCAAGATTAACAGAGGATGCTATTACTTCTGAAATAAATGCAATTAATCCAAATCAAGGTATAATAGAAAAGGGGGCAAGAATTATTGCAAAAGGTGAAGTTGTTGAAGGTAATACATTTAAAATTTTAAATTCATTAAGTGCTGAATATGAATCTCAAATATGGAGTAAGTCTAATCAAGTTTGGCTTTTGGTTGGCTATTCTATACTAATTGCACTTGTTTTTTTAATGCTTTTTTTATTTCTAAAGAAGTATAGAATTGAAATTTTTAATAATAACACGAAGCTTACTTTTATTTTCTTCAACATTGTGTTGATGATTTTTTTGACAACATTAATAATTAAGTATAATGCTTCATACGTTTATGTTGTTCCATTATGTATTTTACCGCTTGTTCTTAAAGCTTTTTTTGATCCTCGGTTAGGACTTTTTGTACATGTATTAACGTTGCTTCTTTTGGGATTTATAGTTCCTAATAGTTTTGAATACTTATTCCTTCAAATTATAGCGGGTATCGTTACCATACTCACAGTTTCAGAATTATATAAAAGAGCAAATTTATTTATTTCTGTTGGTCAAATAACGTTTGTTTATATTGTAGGATACTTTGCTTTTTCTATGATTCATGAGGGTAATATAGATTCAATTGAATGGGAAACGCTAGGATTGTTTATTATATGTGGATTAGTAACCTTATTTGCACATCCATTAATATATTTATATGAAAAGATTTTTGGATTAGTATCTGATGTGTCACTATTAGAATTAAGTGATACAAACTCTAAATTACTAAAAGAGCTTTCTAACAAAGCTCCGGGTACATTTCATCATTCACTCAATGTAGCAAACCTAGCAGAAGCTGCGGCAAACGAAATTGGTGCAAATGCTATGCTTGTACGAGTAGGGGCCTTATACCATGATGTTGGTAAAATGAAAAATCCTACTATGTTTACTGAAAATCAAGTAAATTCTATTAATTCCCATAATGAATTAGAACCACTTGAGAGTGCTTCAATTATAATTAATCATGTAATTAGTGGTATTGAATTGGCCAGAAAGTATAAGCTTCCAGATAGAATTATAGATTTTATTAGAACACATCACGGCACTAGTTTAGTATATTATTTTTACAAGAAAGAAAGTGAACAAAATCCTGATGTAGCTAAAGATAACTTTATGTATCCAGGCCCAATTCCTTTTTCCAAAGAAACGGCTATTTTAATGATG
>CAYGMB010000191.1:1441-4720 GCA_964350765.1 uncultured Flavobacteriaceae bacterium | reverse complement strand
CTCTATTCACAATTTTATAGAAACACTCACAGTAAGTGAACAGATTAAGGATGAAATGAAAAGAATTACACCAGCAAATTATACTGGTATATAATAATTCTAAAACTTGTTAAAGACAAAAAGCACTTGTTTTACAAGTGCTTTTTTTTAATTTATCCTAACCAATAACCACAGCTGGATCTCTGGACAAATCTTAATTACTAACCAATCACTATAATTATTTGTACCACAAATTTAAAGCCGTTAGTTAGGTTAAGTGCAATTGAAAAATAGGTTTTCGATAAAAGTAAAAAAGACTCCCGTAAAACGGGAGTCCATTGTAGAATCAACTTTCCTAATATTAAGTCAGGGAGTTAATCAAAAACGAATATGTAGTATCAAATGGGGATTACATATCCGCTTCTTATAAATCAAATGTAACATCAAAGCTTATTTCTTACAAGTTAGTTCAATATTTTTCGACAAAAAACAAAAAAGCTCCCTAAATGGAAGCTTTTTTGTGCGAAAACTATAGGTGTTTTACATATCAAACATTTCTCCAATGTTGTTTAATTTTGATATATCTAAATCACCTTTTTGTATCGACTGGGTGAGTTTAATCATGTCTCCAGGTTTCATATCGTCACCAATTAATCTAAATACTGCAAACCCTTTATTATCATCACTTGCAAATACAATTACTTCATCAATTGCATCTTCTTCTCCAACATATTTTAAAGTGATTTTAGTGTTGTTAGATTTCATTTTAGATAATGTCTTGTAGTTGTCATTATCTATAATGGCATCTAGTTTAGATTTTTCAGTTTCAAAAGCTGCTTTATTGTCATTTTTAATAGGATAAGCAACTATATTAACTTTTCTTATAGTTGCTAATATATCCTTTTGTTCCTGTGTCATGGTATTGTTTTGACCTTCTAGTAAACTAGTTGCCAGATCGACTTTTACAAAGTTTTCGTCATCTTGTTTATCAACAAGGTATTGCTGTAAAGAAGTATCATTTGTACAACTTAACATGCTTAAAGCTGCTATACCAATACCCATTATATATCTAATAATTGTCATGTGGTTAGTTTTAAAGGGTTAGTTTTTCTTGTCTAGGTTTTTTAAGCCTTCTGTTCCAGGTACATTGAGATCTTTAGTAAGTTTTGATACTTGCTTTAAATCTATATTACCAGTAATACTCATAATTACAGTACCATCTTTACCATCCATACTCCCTTCTAGAAACATTAATAGTTCACTTACAAAGTTTTCGTTTTTTCCTTCTTTTGAGTAAAACTTTATGTTTTGTCCATCATCTTTAACTCGCATTAATTCTGACAAACTCTTGTTCTTTGATATATATGCTTGTACATCACTTGCCATACGCTTTCCTGTCGCAGGGTTTTCGGTAATAAAAATCTTAATATTTTCAAGATTGTTCACAAGATTCATATACTCTTTTACTTCTGGATCATCAGACTCTATGTCAATTTTTGCTAGTAGTTTAAACATGTTTTTTGTTACAACTACTGCGGTTACGTCTTTTTCGTCTTCATACGCATCAAAAAATCCTTGCGCAGAGGCAGCAAATGGTGCTACTAATAAAATTAATATGATTGCTAACTTTTTCATTTTGTATTTATTTAAAGGTTTATTTTAAAATTTTGTTTTTGGTTTTCGTGAATTGATTAATGATGGCTAGATTTTCGGCTCCCTCCTCAAACTTATTAATGTATGTAAGGTTTTGGGTTCCTTTATTAAGACTATGAGAAAGTAAATACATGGCATCTTGGGCTTTTTGATAGGCTGCAAGTGCTTCTTGTTCTTCCTTACTCAATCTTGGTTGAGAAAAGTAAATTCCGCCTATAGTAAAAGCAACTAATAAAATAGCAGCAATAGAGTACCATGATTTAAAACTTCGTGTTTTAGTTTCTGGCAAATTTACTTGGCGTTTAGAAGTTTCTTGAGCTGCATTTGCAAAGCCGTTAAATAATGGTGCATAAACTTTTACCTCTGGTGAAACAATACCGCTAGAAAAATAAGATTTTAACTCTTTTTCCTCCTCAAGCGTAGTTATACCTTCAAAATAGTTGTCTAAAAGCTTTTTTACTTTAGCTAACTCCATAGTTATATTGTTTTAATAATTGTTCTCTAACTGCTTTACGTGCTCTGGATAAGGCAACCCTTACGGCTGTTTCATTACTTTCAAGCATTTCTGCAATCTCATAAAATTCAAATTGTTCTACATCTCGTAATTGTAAAACTAGTTTTTGTTGTTCTGGTAAGGTTTCCATAATTCTAAAAACTAAATCTACCCCATCATTTGCTTCCACTTGCTTTTGAAGATTTTCTGAGTTTTGATAATTACTATGTACTATCTTCAAATTTGATGCTTGACGAGACTTTAACCTATCTAAACAATAGTTTTTTGTCATAGTCATGGCAAATGCTTCTGGGTTTTTATAATCTTTAATTTTATTTTTACCCTTCCATAATTTCAATAAAACTTCTTGAACAGCATCCTCTGCTTCATCACTCGAAACAAGTAATCTTTTAGCTAACCTGTAGAGCTTATGTTTGCTAGGTAGTATTGTTGCTATAAAGTCTGCTTGTTTCATTTTGGTTAGTGCATTTTTATGCCGTTCTATTATTACGACGAAACACCTTATTTTTTGTTACATTACTTTTTTAAAGTTCAGTAAATATTTGCATATTTCTTCGACAGATTACAATAATGTGCCTATTTTAGAGGTTTACAAGATAATTGCTGAAAAATAAATAATATGAAAAAGTTCTTTTTCCTTTGTATTACAATTGTATCACTACTATTCACTTCTTGTTTTGAAGACCAAGATGACAATTCTGTTACTGCATCCACTCAAGAAATTCAGAACTTTATATATCGTGGACTTAACTTTTTTTACTTGTACAAAGCAGATACACCAGAGTTGGCAGATGATGCATTTGCAAACCAGGGAGAACTCAATGATTTTTTAGATAATTATGATACACCCGAAGCACTTTTCAGTTATTTACAATCACCGCAAGATAGGTTTAGCTTTCTTGTAAGTGATTATGTATCTCTAGAAAATGCTCTTAACGGAATTACTCTAAACAATGGGATGGAATTTGGTCTAATACTATACCCAGATAATAGCGGAAATGTATTTGGTTATGTACGTTATATACTTCCTAATAGTAGTGCATCCTCAACAAACTTGCAGCGTGGAGACATTTTTAATACAGTAAATGGTCAACAAATCACAGAAAGTAATTTTAACGACTTGCTATCTCAAG
>CAYGMB010000191.1:0-1431 GCA_964350765.1 uncultured Flavobacteriaceae bacterium | reverse complement strand
CCTCTACAGGTGAAAGTGTATCTCTTACAAAGCAACAATACACAGAAAACCCTGTGTACTTAGCAAGAACATTAACAATAGAAGGACAAAATATTGGGTATTTAATGTATAATGGTTTTACTCGTGATTTTGACCCACAATTAAATGCAGCTTTTGCACAGTTTCAAGCGGATGGTATTACAAACTTAATTTTAGATTTACGTTACAACGGTGGAGGCTCTGTAGAAACTGCTGTAGATTTATCTGCAATGATAACAGGACAATTTAATGGACAAGTTTTTTATACTGAAGAATGGAATGCCGAGCGACAAGACGAGTATGCAGACGATGGTTTATTTAATGCCACTATTAGTAATGGGGATGCAATTAATAGCCTTAATTTAAATAGTGTTTACATAATTACAAGTGCAAGTACTGCTTCTGCAAGTGAATTAACTATTAATGGTCTAGACCCTTACATTACAGTAAATCAAATAGGTACTGCAACCGCCGGAAAGTACCAAGCTTCTTTTTTATTATATGATGCTCCTGCACCAAATTTTAGTAGAAGTCAAGCAAACCCTAATCATACATACGCCATGTTACCTTTAGTATTTAAAACTGCAAATGTAAATGGCAACACAGATTATGATGATGGTTTATTCCCAGACGTAGAGCTAGCTGAAGATTATTCAAACCTTGGCGTTTTAGGAAATGAAAATGAACCTTTACTCGCTGCTGCATTAAACGAAATCTTTCCTACTAGAGCAAAAACTAATAGAGACTTTAAAGTGCTTAAAGAAGTGTCTGAAAGTAAAGCTAACTCTCCTGTATATCAAGTTATGATTGGGAATTAAGAGTACGTAACTTTTATCTTAAAATCTAGACTTATATATAAAGTTCTTATATGGGTGTAATAAGTCACATGATAAATTCCTTAAAGTACAACAGGCTGCAGTTAGGAAAACACAGAAGTTTGTTTGACAAGGAAAATATTGTAACAAAAGGCACCTACGGTTTACTAGGAAAGCATAGAGAACTCTCCATGTTTGACGAAGTATCTCTAGAGAAAAAACTCTATAAGTATAAAAGAGAACAAAAAAGAAGACGTTTAAAGCTTATTGTATTTACTATTGTAGTGTTACTATTACTTATACTACTTTTTCCATTTTTGGTTAGTTTTATCTTTGATAATAAACATATCACTAATTCTATCCCAAATCTATAACTATCCCTTACGCCATTGGGAAGTTTCAGCGAAAACATGTTCTAAGATAGCTGCATCTTGTACTGTAAATTCAACTTTTCTACGAGCCATCACTACCTTTGCAACTTCAAAAGCTTTACTCGTTTTGTAAGTAGTCATTCCTGAACTCCCAGCCCAGCTAAAACTAGGTATGAAATTTCTTGGGAATCCACTGCAAAATATATTGGCACTCACTCCAACTCCAG
>CAYGMB010000190.1:0-4733 GCA_964350765.1 uncultured Flavobacteriaceae bacterium | reverse complement strand
TCTGGTGGAATATTCGAAAACAACTTACTAGCCGTATAACCACCTGCAAGGTCTGCGGAAATATTACATACCCAAATATTCAAATACTTCGAAGAATCTAAATAACCATTCTTCTTTAAGGCTTCATCGTTAATATAAGGAGTGAATGATTTTTTATCAGTTGCGTGCCAAGAAATTGGATCAATCTTTTTTCCGTTGACGTCACTTGTTGCAAATTCAAAAAAGATGTTACAAGAGGCTACTCTGTCTTTATATTCATCAACTATAAGTTCTTTATTTACACTATTAAATCCCTCATTCACTTTTTGAAGAACGTACTTCACAGAACTATCAGGAATATTTTTCTCGGTAAAGTTTTGATGGACAAAATGAAAAACCGTTTGAATAACGATTTTTTCGTCTTGACTATTTGATTTACAAATAGACAACAAAGGCAATAAAAGAGTAAGAAAAGTCTTTATTTTCAATTTATATTTTTTTTAGTTGTAAAACGTATTTTGAGTTTACAGAAGGAGATACTAATTCTAATACCATTGTTTTATTGGTTATCGTGTGAATGTGCCATAATGAATCTACGCCAAATTCTTCATCATCAATCAAAAGAGTAGAGTCTTCAATTTTCCATTCCTTAATACTTTCCCTGTATGGAACAGGCTCAATCGGTTTTTCTGTAAAGGATTGATTAGAATTGAATGTCCATATTGAATCTCTTTTTTCACTAGACCAACTTGTGTCATTTAACTCACTTTCATATTTATTAACTTCAATCTTTGGCTCAACAATCCAAGAATTTTCAATTAACCAATAGCCACCAACGATTAATACAATTAAAAATACGATTTGCCATTTTTTTATCTTCTTCATAAAGGTAGTATAGCAACCCTACTGATAAAAATAAATACAGATAACTGAATACTGGAAAATCAATGAAAGTTACCTGTTTTAGAATGAAAATGCATCTATTATGAGTGATACATGCTTTCAAGTCGTTTTTCCAATTCTTTTGCGTAGGTTCTCTTAATCCTCATTTCTTGTCCCATAATGGATAAGCGTGAACCATTTATTCTACCTTCAAGCATATCTGTTGAAGCATTGATAATATAGCTGTCATTAATACGCACAAAATAACGGGGGAGTGAGTTTTCTAGTTTTCTAAGAGAAGACTTAAAAAAATAATACTCTTTGCTTTTTGTGAGAAACCAAACATAGTTCGGTAATAAAGCTTCTTCCTCGTTGTCTTCATTGATAAAAGGTTTGATGGTGAAATATGCTATATCTTCATACTTTACTGGTACACGGGTAACACCACCTTTTCCATAGTTTCTCACTTCATCTAAATATCCCACTAAACCTATTATTCCTTCTTTATCAAATCCATCTCGTTGCTCTTTCTTTTTATGAAACACGGTATGAATCGCTCGAACAACATCATCAATATTCAGATGCGGTTTTCCTTTAACGATAAAATGTTCGTGGTTTGAATGGAGACCTTTAGCAAAAGTCATATCATCATTCAAATCGGTAACATAGATAAAAGGAACCTTATACTTTTTATCCAGCACCTCACCGAGATCAAGTCCTGTTTTTTCTCCTTTGAGATTAATATCTAACAGCACAACATCAGGCGTTTTCTTTGTTATCCGCTCTAGTGCTTCGTCATAACTTTTAGTGTAATTATCAACTGTAAAATGTTGTTTCACTAATGCTCTACGTAACTTTTCATAGAGTGCAGGTTCATCTTCTACTATAAGGATATGTCCATTCATAGGCATGTTATTTAGGGAATTGTACTTGCAAGGTTACACCATCATCGCTTTTCAAATCAAAGCTTCCGTCAAGTTGTTCAGTAAGGAGCTTCATAATTCTTACGCCAAAAGATTCTATACTATCAATGTCAAAATTTTTCGGTAAGCCTTTGCCATCATCTGAAAGCGATAATAAAATATCAGACTGATTCTGGATTACGGCAACGCTGATGTTTCCTTCTTTATCATCAAAAGCATATTTAAATGAATTGGTAAGGAATTCATTTACTATCAAGCCAAGAGGAAAGGAATGACTTGGGTTGAGTGATATATCGTCATTTAGGTTCTTGTTAATCCTCACATTAGGTCGATCAAATGAATCTTGAACATTCTGGCAGAGTGTATCAATATATTTTTTAATATTCACATTCGTAATATCATCGCTTTGATAAAGCTGCAAATGAACGGTGTTAATACTATCAATACGGTTCTGTAATTCTTGCAGTTTATCGACAAAACGTTCTTCACTAAATTCTTCTTTGGCTACTTCAATAAAGGTATCAATAATGGAAAGATTATTTTTAACTCTGTGGTGAAGTTCCTTCTGAAGGCTTTCAATAACTTCTTTCTGCTTTTTATTTTTTCGATAATAGAAAGCAAAAACACCAAGGGCGATTATTGCTCCAAGGAGTCCAATAGCGAAAAGCCACTTCTGTCTGTTTGCGTCTGCTGTGGCAAGTTCTTGCTCTGCTTTTTCAGTTCGAAGCAGGAGATTCTCTTTTTCCTTTTTTTCGGTTTGATATTTAACATCTAACGAAGCTAACTTGTCATGATATTGGATTGAATAAATAGAATCTCTGATTTTGAACCTATTCTTACTATTGAAATAGGCTTCCTTAAATTGTCCATTTTTTAAATTTATTTTTTCCGAAACAAATAGTGCTTGATCAATAGTCTCAATATCAATATTGTTATTCCCTTCATTTGCAACTTCTAATATCTCAGTCAAATATTCATATGATTGTTTATAATTACCAGACGTAAAACTCAGATTTGCCAAAATCATCTGTATTGAATAAAACGACTGGAGGTCTTTGACTTGTTTGGCTATTGGTGCAATTTCCTTTGCGTCTTTGAACACCTTGTCAAGAAGTGCTTTATTTTTAGTTTCGCTGGAACTAATGTAAGAACTTATAGTCCAAAGTGAATTTACAAGCCCTGAATAGTCAAAACTACTTTTTGATATATCAATTGTTTTGTTATAATATTCAAATCCCTTTTTTTCATCACCCAAATTTAAATTAGTCTCACTTAACTCATGATATACCAATCCTTGAACTAATAGACCAATCTCATAATTCTCAACCATTTCTAGTCCTTTTAAAGCATACTCCATTGATTTTTCATGATTCTCCAGATGACTATAGGCTTTTGATAATAGTGCATAGATTCTTGTTTGAGTATTTTTATCATCACTCTTATCAAAATACTTCAGAGATTTTTCACAAAATTCTAATCCCATTTGGTAATTTGCTTTTTGTAATGAGAAAAGGGACAGATTATAAGTTGCTTTGAGGTACAAATTATACAACTTATTTTTTTCCGAATAATCAATTACATCTTTAAGTGTTATTACTGATAGATCTGTTTGATTGGTTAGGTTATACAAGCTTGCTAAATTCAGCCTATCCCTTGATAATTCTTCTTTGAGGCCTAAGATTGAATCTAAATGGATTGCCTGCTTCCAATCCTTATTACCAACACTAGTATCTGGATTAAAAACACCTTTATAAGAAAGAGCTCTTGAAATACTCTTTTTATCATTTAGTTTTTTCGCTAAGTTGAGCAATGAATCAGCGTAAATGAATCCTTTTTCTCTTGAATTAGTTTTATAAAACTCACAAATATCTTCGAGTAATTCTAATTTTTTTTCTCCTTCTGACTGCCTCATTTTTATCAGAAGATTATCAATTGCTTTTTGTTGAGCTTCGGAACAAACGCAAAAAAAGATACAAACCAATAGAAAGAGTTTCTTCATAGAAATGAGTTTTTAAATCCATAAAGATAAAATTTAACAACCTTTCTTTAACACTTTTTTGTGACTTTTTGGATGAGCAGAATATCATCAGTTAAGTGTCAAATATCATCAGAATTTGATGGTATATCATAATAATAGTTTTAAAAACCAATAGCCATCTAATTTTGATTTCATCAAAAGTTAACCTTTAAAACGCATATTATGAACGACATTATGTTTTATGCAACGAGATATGGAATGTATCTCTTGTATGCAATCTTAGGAATTGTCTTAATCAAAACACTCATTTCACAAATCCTAAAAAATTACCATTCCAATTGGAATACACTCCTTGATGGTTTTAATTTTTCAACGCAGGAGTTTTATTCTCTTCTACGAGAGGAACTCAAAAAACAAGGTATTACTGATCTCACAATCAAAGACGTTTCCTTGAAAGAGGGAAGTTTCTTCTCTAAGCGCAGACGATACCTCAGAATTCAATGGAAAGAGTACCAGTATGATATGTGCGCAGCACCATTTGGAAAAGGCTTCTTCATTTCGTGGTGGCTCATCTATAAGAATTCAACAGGAGCTATTATTATTTCTAAAATTCCTTTTGTTGGAAAGTGGCTTGCAAAAAAATGGTATCCAATCACGTACTACAAAGTTGACACCGCTTCTATGTTTATGACCCATTGCCATAATGCTGTACTATCAGTTATTGATACTATTACTAAAGAATCTGGAATTAGAATTTCAGAGCAACAAAAACGACCTGTCTTAAGAGATGTCTTTGTTCGATAGTAAGCACTTTGAGAATGACACCAAGTCTACAGGAGCAAGCAACTATTAATTTCTACTCTTGGGACTCTAGAGGAAGAGGATATATATTGAACGACTCGCCAATTGATATTGAGACACCATATCTACCCTTTAGCCCTGTCTCCGTATCATATAAATACGACTAAGAT
>CAYGMB010000189.1:0-4736 GCA_964350765.1 uncultured Flavobacteriaceae bacterium | reverse complement strand
TATTTGATAGAAATCTTTTGTTAAGGCTATATCTTCTGGGGAAATATTGTGTTTGCTATCTTCCATTTCACTCACATTTACATAGAGTTGGTTATTATCTAGCATTTTGCAGAATATTTCTTTTTGCTTTTCTAATGGTAGTGCAATAAATTTTTCTTCTTTAGAAACAACTTCTTTAAATTCTTTTATTTTAAGGTTGTAGTGTAAAAAGTATTTCGAGTATAAAACGTTAAATAACTCCATTAGCTCTTTATAACTGTTACAGTCTAGTATTTGCTCTTTTGCATTTTGATTGTTTTTGGCTAAATCTAACTTAATGAACAAACCACCACCTTGCCATTTATATGCTTTCGTTATACCAGATTCTTCTCCATTAATTACGTTTAACATTCTTTGAACACTATCATTCACACCATAATTTAATTGTTCCACGCCAATATATTGCCTATTCATTTTATGAGCTACAGCACTTGTAGTACCACTACCTAAATGATAATCTAAAACAATGTCTTTTTCAGAAGTTGTAATATCTATAATCCTTGAAATTAATTTTTCAGGTTTTTTACCAAAACGTAACGAAACACCACCTTCATTGGATAAATTATTAATTCCAATATCTGTCCAAATATCTCCTACAATTGTGGATGGCTTTCTTTTATCTTGAAAAATTCTAATTTTTTCTTCAGCAAGACTCACGTCCTCACCCTTATACACAAAATGAAAATTTTCAGGATTAGCCATATCTTTAATATATTTAGATATGACATTTGCAGGAAGAGCTGAATAATCCGCACTTCTATTACGTGCAGTTCTAAATATTAAATGCGCATTTTCAACTAAAAATTCATCAAGTCTCTTTTTATCGTTTTTATCTATATTATTAAGTGTTAAGGCTTCATTTAAAGTTATAATTTCCCATTTTGAACAATTGCTATCTGAATAACCATTTTTAACTATAAATGAATTATATCTCGAAAAAGCATTTTCCCAAGATGTTGGTATATAATGTGGATTTAACCTTACGTTAGATTTGTTTTTAGCATACATTAATATATGCTCCTTTATTTTTGGAATTTTCTTTTCTTTATGGGCCATTTTTGTTCCACTTAAATGAGACATTTTTACACAAATTGATGTTAGAAAATTTTCTCTTTTAAATATTTCATCCGTTAGTAATTGTAGGTAAGATGATTCAATATCACTTATTTGAATAAATAAAAACCCATCATCGCTTAATAATTCATTTGCAATAATTAGTCTATTCCTCATAAACGTTAGCCACGTAGAATGATTAAAAGAATCGTTATAAGCAAACTCATCGTCTCCTGTATTGTAAGGTGGGTCTATATAAATAAGTTTTACTTTCCCTTTAAACTCCCCCTTTAGGCTTTCTAATGCCAAAAGGTTATTGCCCTTTATAATTAAATTATCTGTAATGGTATCTGCTGGTAAGCCCCGTTTTTTGTTAATGGCTGCATCTCTTGTAAAGCTTTTAGGTTTGCTTTCTCCTTTTACGTCATATTTTGTAATGTTGGTAAATGCTTTAGGTTCTAGTAAACGGTCTATTTCATCTTTTGCTACAATAGTGTTAAAGAATATTTCTTTGCGTTTGGTTTGTTTTTCGTTGTATTGTTGGGGTTTGTAGCCTTTTTTAGCATCTGGTTTACTTACTTCTTCATCGTACTCAAAATAGGTGTCTAACCCTTCTTCTGTGCTTTGGCCGCCTTCTAGGATGCAATCTTTATAAGGGAAGTCTAAAACAACATCTGTATTGTCTTTTATAAATTTACCGCCTATGGATAAACCAATTTGGTTTATATAATTGGTGAAACTGTTATCAATTTTGTTCTGCTCTAAAAAGAATTTAAACTCACTGGCTTTAAACACATAAACTTCTTTAATTTTAATAAAGAATTGTGTTCTAGAACGTTCGTCTTGCAATAATAATTCAATAAGTTTTTCATCTAAATCATCGGTGAAACTTTTTACTTTATTCCCCATTAATTCGCCTTCATCGTCTATAAAACGAGCGTCTTGTTTTAGTAAATTTTCTAGATGTTGTTTGTATGTATTATTAGCCATTTATTTTGATGTTTTTTGATTGTATTTAACTTCTTTTTCTGCCACTTTTAGGATTTCTAGCTTTTGGTCTTCATCACTAATTACTTGATATACTTTGTCTGCCAACCAATATTTAAGCATTTCAGATTTATTGACATTAAATAATTCAGATAGTTTTGGAATATGATTACGACTTGCGCTTTTTTCATTACGCTCTATTTTACTAATAAAAGCCGTATCTACTTCAAGGAATGCTGCGACTTCTCTTTGAAGTAATCCTTTATTTTCACGTAAATTTTTTATGTATTCTCCGAACATAGCATAAGCTCTTTATAAGACTTGTCCAATTTAGGTCTTTTTAAATTATTAATAAAACATTTTTAGATTTATTTATTTAAGAGATTGAGGGTTTTGAGGGAAATAAGGAAACTGACTAATTATTGTCCTCACTTCTCTTATTTCCCTCACTTTCTTCTTTTGATGGATTGTAGTAATTACCTTGAGATTCCCTAACTAAAAAGTTTGTTTTACATAGGCTTGTTATGTAGCGTTCTGCTGTTTTTTGAGTAATAGCCAATTTACTTGCACAACTTATGTACTCCTGTGTAGAAAAGCGTAATGGTAAACTTTCTATAAATTGCTCTTTTTTATTCTTGTAATTGATAGCTGTTTTATCTTCTGGTAAACTAGAATATACTTTACTACTGTGTTTTACTAATACTTCTACCATTGTGAGCGTTGTTTGAAAATCTTCATCAGAACAATACAAAGGATTTGAAACATCACCTGTTTCAAGTATGCGTAAAACCGTTAAAATCATACTAATTCTAAACGCTATAATACCCATTCTTTTAATTGAGGAATTGTATTCTAAAGGATTCACATTTAGGTAGTATAAATTAATTTTTGAAAAAAATTGATTAAATACTTCTTGTTGCTCTTCGGTATATGAAAACTGAATTTCCGTATTTGTAATTAGTTGTCTGTATAACTCGTAGAATTGGCTACCTAATTGATCAAAGTAATCATTTAAGCCTTTTTTAGTATCGATAGCGAATACATTTTTCCAATTGGTACTTGTAGGCATCTGGTAAAACATAAAACGACTGAATAAGCCATTCTCTGCATTTGGCATTAACGCCAAAACTTGTTTTGGTGTACCTGTTAAAACACAAGACAAACAAGGTTCTTCTATCTCTACATATTCTCTATCTGTTCTACGAAAATACTTAATAGGTTCGTGATGATATGCATTTCTAAAACCATCAGAATAATCGCCATAATCTGTTTTAAAATTTTTAGCCAATGTATCTGCTTCGGTTTCAAAAATCAGCCCTCTACCTTTACTATCGTGTAATAATTGAAACATTCCTGTTGAGCTATTATTTGCAGGAATAAACAACATTCTAATTGGTGGTTTTGGTGGTTTCTTTAAGTTTTCATCTTTTGTTTTGTTCTTATTGTATTGTGCTAATTCTGTATCATATTCAGCTTCCATTAGTTTAGCTTCTTCACGCATTGTTTTGTGAATTTTATACACTAATCTTTTACAAAATTTTAGTTTCCCTTTTCCTGAAGCTGCTGCCGCAGTTATAAATAAATACAGATTAGAATACACTTTATCGCCATCATAGATACCATATACTTTAGGCAAACAAGCACTTATTGCTGTTATTGCACCCAATATCATTATATCTTTTTCTTGGTCTGTTTTAGTATATTTAATTACGTGTTGAAGGAATTGAGGTAGTTGAGGAATTAAGGAAGTTGAGAATGTTGGACTATCTGAATACTCTTCTTTTAGTAATTCTCCTTTTACTGTTAACGCTTCTTCTTCAGTAGGTTCTTTGTATGGCTTTATATTATTTTGATGTGCCATATAGTAAAATGTAGAAATGTTTACTCCAGATCCTTTTGCTTTTAAACAGCTCGTGAATTGTTTATCGCATTCTTGATAATTGTATTTTATATAAAACCTACTAATTCTGTGATAATAATCTCTTCCAGATTCACCGTATTCTTCCGAAATTGCAAAACCTAAATTTCGCCAGGTTTCATAATTGCCTGTAATATCAGTTGCTGTTTGCTCTATTTCAGAGATGTATGCTTCAATATTATTAGTTACTTGATTGGTTTGACTTATAGGATGTACTGTTTCTTTTGGTTTTTTAGTAACTTCAAAAGTATCTGCATTAGGATTGATAAAACAATCTCCATCATAAGACACAAAGCATAAACGACAAATATCACTTCCAGAGGTATCAATATCAATATTTAAGGCTTGTTCGTAATAGTCAACCACTTGTTTATAGGCTTCTTTATGATGCTCTTTATTTGTATTTACTTTTACAATAATTTTTAAGCCTTTACCACTAGGACTAACAAATGACGCATAGGTATAGGGTGCCAAACGAGTAGTGTTTTTAATATCTACTAATTGAGAAACTGACAATTTATCAATATCTAGAATTACATATTGGCTATAGGTTTCGACTTTATCAATACTTCTACCATTGTTAAAAGTACCCGATACTGTAAAAGCAATTAATTGCTTTTTAAGCTGGTCTGCTTCTTCTTTATTATCATTAGTCAATAAGGTTCTTATATTGCTTATTTCGGTTTTATAAGTACCTATTTTAATATCATTAAGGATTTTTTCTAAAGGCTTATCCTCA
>CAYGMB010000188.1:4144-4781 GCA_964350765.1 uncultured Flavobacteriaceae bacterium | reverse complement strand
CCCTCCCTTGTGGATGAACGTCTTGTTGATGCCAAACAATATTATAATAGTTTTATGAAGTATTATAGCGAGAGTGATTTGAAGGATGAAGCAGACGAAATTATTTCAGATATAAATAAAAGATTACAAGAAAAAGAACCTACAAGTTAGTTAATACAGGAATTATGAGCGATATTAAAAATAGCGATGCACCTATCAATACTACTACGATTGATAAAAATTTAGTAGATGCACCTACTAACAATATTTATGAAGCAATCTCTATCATTTCTAAAAGAGCTAATCAAATTAATGGCGACATTAAAAAAGAGCTTTTAGAAAAGTTAGACGAATTTGCAACATACAATGATAGTTTAGAAGAGATTTTTGAAAACAAAGAACAAATCGAAGTTTCTAAGTTTTACGAAAAACTTCCTAAGCCACATGCACTTGCAGTACAAGAGTGGTTAGATGAGAAAATCTACTACCGTAATACAAAAGATCAGGAAGATCAAGATTTAGCATAAGACAATGTCAGTTTTAAGTGGTAAAAAAGTATTGCTGGGCGTTACCGGCGGAATTGCCGCTTATAAATCTGCATTTATTGTACGAGAGTTTATTAAAAAAGGTGCAGAGGTCAAGGTAGTAATGACACCTT
>CAYGMB010000188.1:484-4134 GCA_964350765.1 uncultured Flavobacteriaceae bacterium | reverse complement strand
CCAATGGAATAACCATGTAGAGTTAGGACTTTGGGCAGATTTATTTGTAATTGCTCCTGCTACAGCCAATACACTCTCAAAAATGGCTACAGGAAGTAGTGATAATCTTTTAGTAGCAACCTATCTTTCTGCAAAGTGTCCCGTGTATTATGCTCCTGCTATGGACTTGGATATGTATAAGCATCCTTCTACTCTCGCATCTTTTGAGAAGCTAGAAAGCTTTGGAAACATACAAATTCCTGCAGACCATGGAGAATTAGCAAGTGGATTAGTTGGTAAAGGACGAATGGCAGAGCCAGAAGCGATAGTCTTATTTATTGAAAATAATATAGCTAGTAAATTACCTCTAAGAGGAAAGAAAGTAATTATTACTGCAGGACCAACCTATGAAGCTATAGACCCTGTTAGGTTTATAGGAAATCATTCTAGTGGAAAAATGGGATACGCTATTGCTGATGCTGCAGCAAGCTTAGGTGCAACAGTTACTTTGGTTAGTGGACCAAGTAATGTTCAATTAGAGAATTCTTTGGTAGATCTTATAAAAGTTATTTCAGCTCAAGAAATGTATGAGGCTACTCACAAAGTTTTCGAAACAGCTGATATTGCTATTTTAAGTGCTGCTGTTGCAGATTATAGACCAAAGGAAGTGGCTTCACAAAAAATTAAAAAGAAAGAAAATTCGCTAAGATTAGAGTTAGAAAAAACGAAAGATATTCTTGCTTCTTTAGGCGAAAAGAAAATAAATCAATTTTTGGTTGGTTTTGCATTAGAGACTACTAACGAAATTGAAAATGCAAAATCAAAGCTCAAAAAAAAGAATTTAGATTTAATTGTATTAAATTCGCTAAACGACAAAGGAGCAGGATTTAAAGGAGATACTAATAAAGTAACTTTAATTGATAAAGACAATAAAGAGTACCCTTTTGATGTTAAACCTAAAGCAGAAGTCGCGAAAGATATTTTACAACACATTATAAAACAACTAGATGCGTAATTTATTACTTACCCTTACTTGTATAGTATTAATTGTATTTTCAATACATTCACAAGAATTAAATTCCTCTGTGCCAATAGATGCACAGCAAACAGGGCAACCTAATCAACAAGTTTTTAGAACGTTACAACAACAAATTACAGAGTTCTTAAACAATACAAAGTGGACAAACGCAAATTTTAAAAACCAAGAGCGTATAGATTGTAATTTTTCAATTATAGTTTCTGAGTATAGTAATGATTTATTTACTGCCACATTACAGGTTCAAGCATCAAGACCTATCTTTAACTCGACATACGATAGTCCTATTTACAATTATAATGACCGTAATTTCTCTTTTGACTATATAGAATTTCAGAACTTAAATTTTAATATTAATAATTTTGATTCTAATCTAATTTCTGTTTTAGCATACCACGTATATACCATCATTGGTTTAGACGCAGCAACATACGCTGAGGGAGGTGGTGATACATATTTTGAAATAGCAAAACAAATTATAAACACAGCTGCAAGCTCTAATTTTTTAGGGTGGAAAGCTTCAGATGGACAACAATCAAGATTTAGATACAACGACATGTTGTTGTCTAATGTTTATAGAGAATTTCATCAAGCTATGTATCAGTATCATCGTATAGGGTTAGATACAATGGAAAAGAATCCTAAAAATGCTAAAATGGCTGTTATTTCATCAATAGCGACCCTTAAAAGAATAAACGATAGACGTCCAAACTCATTTTTACTAAGAACGTTCTTTGATACCAAAGCAGACGAAATTCAATCTATTTTCTCAGGAGGACCTCAAGTTAATATTACTGCCTTAGTAAATAATCTAAACCGTATGTCGCCAACCAAAAGAAGTAATTGGCAAGAAATTAAATTTTAATTTTTTTACTTGCATTACTTTAAAAAGGCGATTATCTTTTACATAAATTTTATAACGTCTTTGTGATTACTTCTCTTTCCATAAAAAACTATGCTTTAATAGAAGACATCCAGGTAAATTTTAAGGCTGGCATGACTATTATTACTGGAGAAACTGGTGCTGGTAAATCTATTTTGTTAGGAGCCCTCTCTTTACTTTTGGGAAAACGAGCAGATATTTCTAGTGTAAAAGACAGTTCGAAAAAATGTACAATAGAAGGTGAGTTCTCTGTTAGTATGTACAACATACAAAACATTTTTAAAGAAAATGATTTAGATTACGAATCACATACAATACTAAGAAGAGAAATATTACCGAGTGGAAAATCCCGAGCTTTTATAAATGACACACCTGTAAGTCTTGCGCAAATGCAAGCGCTAGGAATACACTTGGTTGATATCCATAGTCAACATGAAACACTATCAATTACATCTGAAGCTTACCAACTAGAAGTTATTGACGCTTTAGCTGGGAATGAAAGTCTTTTAAATGAATACTCTAAAAAGTTAAATGAATATACTTCACATTCTGAAAAACTTTCTCGATTAGAAACTTCAAAGTCTGATGCAACCAAAGAGCTTGATTACAATACTTTTTTGCATAAAGAATTAGATGAGGCTCAGTTAGATGGTTTAAATCTCCAAGAATTAGAAGAAACATACGAGACTTTAAACAATGCCGAAGAAATTGAAGCTACATTATCTCAAGCAGTAACTATATTAGGACAAGAACAAATAGGCTCTCTCGAAACTATTAAAGAAATAAGAGGTCTACTTGCAAAACTTAAAGACTTTAGTGCTACTTACGCTGAGCTTTGGGACCGTTTTAATAGCATTGTGATAGAACTTGATGACCTAGAAGCCACACTTACAGATAAAGTAGAAGATATTGAAGCAGATCCCCAACAGTTATTTACTGTTAATGAAAAGATACAAACCATTTATAAGCTTCAACAAAAGCATAATCTTACTACTATTGAAGAATTGAAACAATTGCGAGACGAATTGGCTTTAAAGATAGATGTAACACTTCATATTGATGAAGAAATAGAAAAAGTAAGAAACACGTTGAGTATAGTAAAAAAAGAAACTCAAACAATTGGTACTAAAATAAGTAAAGCTAGAGAAGAGGCAAGCCCAAAGCTTAAACAAGAACTAGAATCAATTTTAACTTCTCTAGGTTTACCTAACGCACAATTTCAATTTAATTTTTCACCTTCAGAAACCTTTAGGAAAAACGGTATTGATGTTTTAACATTATTATTTTCAGCAAATAAAGGTGGAACTTTAGGGTCTCTTAAAAAAGTTGCTTCTGGAGGAGAAATGAGCAGAATAATGCTAGCCATAAAAGCAGTTCTCTCATCTTACAAGAAGTTGCCAACCATAATATTTGATGAAATTGATACTGGTGTTTCTGGTGAAGTTGCATTAAAAATTGCGGACATTATGGGTGATATGGCTACCACTATGCAATTGTTAAGTATTACGCATTTACCCCAAATAGCTTCTAAAGGTGAGCAACACATAAAAGTTTATAAGGAAGATACTGCACAAAGTACTATAACCTATTTAAGAGAGCTAACTTTTGAAGAGCGACTTGTTGAAATCGCACAAATGATAGGTGGTAAAAACATCACAGATGCAACCCTTGCCAATGCTAGAGAATTACTTAATTAACCGTATATTTACACTCTAAAACACTAACAAACTAAAACTATGTCATATAATTTAC
>CAYGMB010000188.1:0-474 GCA_964350765.1 uncultured Flavobacteriaceae bacterium | reverse complement strand
GGGAAAAGAGGAATTATTTTTGGTGCATTGGATGAAAATTCAATTGCTTGGAAAACAGCCGAAAGAGTTCACGAAGAAGGAGGGAAGTTTGTACTTACAAATGCACCTATTGCTATGCGAATGGGTCAAATTAATGCTCTTGCAGAAAAAACAGGTTCCGAAATTATTCCTGCCGATGCAACTAATCTTGAAGATTTAGAAAACTTAGTGTCTAAATCTGTTGAGATTTTAGGAGGTAAATTAGACTTTGTGTTACATTCTATTGGGATGAGTGTTAACGTACGTAAAGGAAAAGCATATACAGACCAAAACTATGATTGGACACATAAAGGTTGGGATGTTTCTGCCGTTTCTTTTCACAAAACAATGCAAACGTTATATAAAAACGATGCTATGAATGAGTGGGGAAGTATTGTTGCATTAACGTATATGGCTGCACAGCGTGTATTTCCAGATTATAATGATATGGCAGAC
>CAYGMB010000187.1:0-4834 GCA_964350765.1 uncultured Flavobacteriaceae bacterium | reverse complement strand
GTAAATAAAAGCAACTTCTAACGTATCGATTGTTTCCGGCTCTAAATTTGGATTGCCTAAAGACACAGGATTATTTACAACTAGAGTTTCGGCAAATGCAGGCGCTCTGAATGCTCTACCATAAAGCAACTTTGTAGTCAGTTTTAAAGATGTTGACCAAGAGGCCTATATAGTTACTGAAACTTATTCTAATGGGAGTACCTTTAAAAATGAAGCGCTAGCGAAAACATTAGAGGCTATTGCAAAAAATGGAAGACAAGAGTTTTACAATGGCGAAACCGCAAGAAAGTTAGTAAATTATATCCAAAACAGAGGTGGAATTATCACATTAAAAGATTTAGAAGCCTACGAAGCAGAATGGCGAGAACCCATTGTATTTAATTACAAAGAATACAAAGTAATCTCAATGGCACCACCATCGAGTGGAGGAATTTGTTTAGCGCAAATATTAAAAATGGTAGAACCCTATCCACTTACAAAATATGGACATAACACTACAAAATACATTCAAACACTAACAGAAGCCGAGAGAAGAGCTTACGCAGATAGGAGCTACTACTTAGGTGACCCAGATTTTGTAACTATTCCAGTTGATTCTTTATTATCTTCTATTTACCTAAAAAACAGGATGCAAACTTTTACTATTAAAGCTGCTACCTCTTCTTCTGAAATAAAACCTGGCAGTATAGAAATATATGAAAGTCAAGAAACCACGCACTACTCAATAGTAGATAGATGGGGCAATGCGGCATCTGTTACAACAACACTTAATTCAGGCTACGGCTCAAAGCTATATGTAAAAGAGCTGGGCTTCTTTTTAAATAACGAAATGGACGATTTTAGCGCAAAACCAGGAGAGCCTAACATTTATGGCCTCGTAGGAGGAGAAGCTAATGCCATTGCTTCTCAAAAGCGTATGTTAAGCTCAATGACACCAACTATTCTAGAAAAAGATGGAAAACTTTTTATGGTAGTAGGAACACCTGGAGGTGCAACTATCATTACATCGGTTGCGCAAACCATTCTAAATGTTGTTGAACATAATATGGACATGCAAGAAGCGGTAAATGCACCTCGTTTTCATCATCAATGGTTGCCAGATAATATAAGATATGAGGTAGGCAGATTTCCAAAAAAAATTAAGGACTCTTTAAAAACTTTAGGTTACTCAGAAAATATGACAGCAGACCCAATAATTGGCAAGGTTGATGCTATACGTATTCTAGATAATGGTAAACTTGAAGGAGGAGCTGATCCAAGAGGAGACGATACTGCCATAGGATATTAGCCTAAAAACAAGCAAATATTGGTTGTTCATCGGGATTACCCTTCACTATATCGAATTGTAGGTAAATTACTACATTTTCCTACATTTTAGCGTATTTTTGATATGACGTAAATTATCAATTAACCCTTTAAATACTAACCTTAGTGAGGATTTAATACTACTCTAATTTCAAAATTATATCCCTACTGTTTAGAGTTTAATAGATGCAGAAGAAGTCTTTTTATAAAGATTTATATATTCTTATACCACTTTTAATAAGTGGCTTCGTTGCTATACTATTAGTCTTCTTGTTGCACCAAAAAGTTTTTGAAAATCCTCTTTTTGCAGAAACTTTAAAAAACCACTTAAATGTATTTATAAGCATTAGTGGCTTTATAGCTGCTTTAATATTGATGTACTTAGTTTTTAATGCTTTTACTATTAAAAACTCTAAAAACTCTGCAATAAATAGTTTGAGTGCTATCACTCAAAAAATGCATGACTTTAGAAGTATTGTAGAGCTTTTATACAGATCAAAAATGTGGCTTTCTGGTCTTAAAGACTATATAGATGAAGAATTTGAAGGACTTACTTTTTTTGATGTGAAAGAATTTTATAAAGGGAAATCAAAATTAGCGATTGAGTTTCTTCAGGAAAAAAATAGTTATGATGAAACCGAAAATCTCTATCTCGAATTAAAGGCAATTTTAATGACGAGCCCTAAGGAAAAAAGGGTTTCTGAAAATATAAAATACCCTCAGTTTTATAGTAAAGAAATTGTATCAAAATGGTTAGAGCATAAAGTTGGATCTGGGCTTTGGTACTTTTTTGGGTACAAATATGGAGCTTACAAGGATGCTTTAGACTTACACTCAGTCTACGAAAGGCACCAAGATAAAATTATGAAACTAGCGAATAAGATAGATGGCAAAGCCTTCGAAGATTCTTCATTTAATGAAGTATTCTTATCAAAATTGGGTGAATATATGAGTAAAGAAGTTATCCCTAAACTATATCAGTTTCAAGATACTATTCAAGAAAAGGCTTCTTCAAAAACTATAGCACTATACATTTTGTTTTTAATTATGGTGTTTATTGGGGTGATACTCCCCATTGCATATTTAATGTTTAGCTTACCAATACTATCTATTATTATAAGTATCTCGGTGACAATAGCGTCTCTTTTCTTGATTTCTCTGAGTATTTATCCTTTTATAATTTCTACAAAGAGGAGTTAAACTTTAACACCTTAAGACTTTATTTCGAGTTTATTGAAGTTCTAAAATTTCAACTCAATTAAGTACCTTTGCAAACTATGGTAAAAAATGAAGATTGTATTGAAGTTTTGGGCGCACGCGTTCATAATTTAAAGGACATAGATGTTACCATTCCAAGAGAACAATTAGTGGTAATTACTGGGCTTTCAGGTAGTGGAAAGTCTTCATTAGCTTTTGATACCATATATGCTGAAGGACAACGTCGATATATTGAAACTTTTTCCGCATACGCAAGACAATTTTTAGGTAGTTTAGAAAGACCCGACGTAGATAAGATTGAAGGTTTATCTCCTGTTATTGCCATAGAGCAAAAAACTACAAGCAGAAGTCCTCGCTCTACTGTAGGAACCATAACTGAAATTTATGATTTTCTAAGGCTCCTTTTTGCTAGAGCTAGTGATGCTTATAGCTACAATACAGGTAAAAAAATGGTTAGTTATAGCGATGAGCAGATTAAAGAACTCATCCTAAAAGAATTTGACGGTAAAAAAATAACTGTTTTAGCACCAGTAGTTCGTTCTAGAAAAGGGCATTACAGAGAACTTTTTGAACAAATAGGCAAACAAGGATTTGTTAAAGTAAGAGTAGATGGAGAGGTCTTAGATATCGTGAAAGGTATGAAAATAGACCGTTACAAAACACACGATATTGAAACGGTTATAGATAGACTTAAAGTAGACGCAAGTAATAAAGAAGATAAGCGCTTAAAAGAAAGTATTATTACAGCTATGTATCATGGTAACGATGTGCTTATGATACTAGACAATGAGACTAATAACGTACGATTTTTTAGTAGGTCCTTAATGTGTCCAGAAAGTGGGATTTCTTACCCCAATCCAGAACCCAATAACTTTTCATTTAATTCCCCGAAAGGGATGTGTCCCACCTGCAAGGGAATTGGACAACTTCACCAAGTAAACCTAGACAAAATTGTTCCAGACGATTCACTATCTATAAAAAATGGAGCATTAGCACCACATGGCCCACAAAAAAATAATTGGGTGTTTAAGCAATTAGAATTAATTGCAGAACGCTATAAGTTTAAGCTTACAGATCCATTTAAAAAAATACCCGAAGAAGCAAAAAGTCTTATATTTCATGGAGGTGATGAGAGATTTGAGGTAAACTCAAAAACACTCGGAATTACTAGAAAGTATAAAATTGATTTCGAAGGCGTAGCCACTTTTCTTCAAAATACTTTTGAGGCAAACGAGTCTAAATCCCTACAGCGTTGGGCAAAAGAGTATATGGACAAAATAAAGTGTCCAGACTGCAATGGTAGTAGACTAAGAAAGGAGTCTCTTTATTTTAAAGTAAACGAAAAAAACATTGCTCAACTAGCTCAAATGGATGTAATTGAGCTATCGCAATGGTTTGAAGACTTAGAAAAAGAACTTAGCGAAACTCAACTTAAAATTGCGAGCGAGATAATTAAAGAAGTTAAAACAAGACTACGTTTTTTAGTAGATGTAGGGTTAACGTATCTTGCTTTAGATCGAAGTTCTAAGTCGCTATCTGGAGGGGAAGCACAACGTATTAGGCTAGCAACTCAAATAGGATCTCAACTTGTGGGCGTTTTATATATTTTAGATGAACCAAGTATTGGCCTGCATCAACGAGATAATGAAAAATTAATACAGTCGCTCATTTCTTTAAAAGAAATAGGAAACTCTGTAATCGTAGTAGAGCATGATAAGGATATGATTGAGCATGCAGATTATGTGCTTGACATTGGTCCAGCTGCTGGAAAACATGGAGGCAAAATTGTTTCAGAAGGAAAACCTAAGGAAATTTTAAAACACAATACACTTACAGCAGACTATCTAAGTGGTGCCAGAGAAATAGAAATTCCTAAAAAAAGAAGAGAAGGAAATGGGAAAACCCTTAAACTTACTGGGGCAACCGGGAATAATCTAAAAAATGTAACATTAGAAATCCCATTAGGTAAAATGGTGGGTATTACTGGTGTTTCTGGTAGCGGTAAATCTACCTTGATTAATGAAACACTTTACCCAATATTAAATGCTCATTTTTTTAATGGAGTAAAAAAACCTATGCCTTATAAAAAAATAGAAGGGTTAGAGCATCTTGATAAAGTAATAGATATTAATCAATCCCCTATTGGAAGAACACCTCGTTCAAACCCTGCTACGTATACAGGTGTTTTTTCTGAAATACGAAGCCTTTTTGCAAAAATTCCTGAAGCTATGATTCGTGGCTACAAACCAGGGCGCTTTAGTTTTAACGTTGCTGGTGGAAGATGTGAAACATGTAAAGGTGGTGGTTTACG
>CAYGMB010000186.1:2680-4837 GCA_964350765.1 uncultured Flavobacteriaceae bacterium | reverse complement strand
GTGTTCAACACCATCTGTCTTAAAACGTTCAAAATAATGAGGATACATTTTTTGAGCATCTCGTTGTTTACTATCCAAAATAGATGCCATTCGTTTGTTAATAAGCATCACAGTTTCATCATAGTCCTTTCTATACTTATAGATTAGACCTGTACCTGTTTCTAATGTAGATTTGTAAGACTGAATAAGTTTTTTTAACTCTGGGTTTTTTATTTCTAAATGTCTAAAGAGAGGTATAATTTCTCCTTTTAAAAAATCTAATACTTGACGTTCACTATCAACCTGAAGATGGTCTTTAAAATCTTTTAAATAACCTTCAATTCTAAAAACTAGTTGTTCATAAATTGGAAGCTTTTCAAGCTTATGAGCTTTTTTAATAATCTTACTAATATTAGTAAGTTGTAGCTCAAGATCTTTTTTGGTTGCTGCGTTCCTAGCTTCAGAAGAACCTTTTATATCAATTTGTCCAAAAAGTGGATAGACATCTTCAAAAGTAATTTCTCTGAAATTTGCAGGAGTATTACTATTTACAGCAGCATAGTATCTTTTAGCTTCTCTTAAAAACTTCCAATGAACACTTTTATGTATAGAAGTACACTCTTCTTGAATGATTAGTTCTAATTCATTTTCAGTTTGCTGCTTTGAGCGTACCACACTATCAATAAGAAAAGGCATTATATCCTGTAGCTTATTAGCATTTATTGTATTTAGTGCATTCACTTTACTTGAAACCAATTCAAGCACTCCCAAAACTTTATTATTATGAACTATGGATGCTAGAATAATACTTTCTACACCATTATTTTTTAGGTTTTGGTATAATGGATTTTGAGGGTATAAATAATGATATTTACTAACGTTGGTAACAATGTAAAGCTCGTGTTCTTTAAAAATTGTATGATAAGAGGTTTCACAAAAAGATTCTGAACAAGATTTTTGGTTTGAATCACCAAGTATGTAACTACTTACATTTTTAAAAGGTAGCTTCTCAATAGTTTGGTCTTGATAATTAAAATCTGCAAAACCAATTTTTAAATCCTCAATACCAAAAATAGTTCTAAAAATACGTTCAAACTCAATTACAAATGGATCACTATCGGTTTCGTTTTTTAGCAAATGTGACTTAAAATCTGATATTGACACATCTGTAGTTACATCAAACAAATTAGCAATTACGAATCCTTTAAATTTCCAAGAACCAACTGGAAATTTTTCTTTCCAGATTTCAATATTGTCAAAATTTTCAACTAAGATATCTATATCTTCTTGCGTGATGTCTAGAGATTTATCGGTTTTTTCAATATCTATGAAATCGCCATTATACAATACTCTATAATTTTTAATATTTCCATTTGCATCTGGAATATTATAATAGAAAGGACGCCTAAAATCTATCTTGTATCCGTAGTGCTGATTAAGAATTATACTACAACCCATTATATAGAAATGATTTTCATCAAAGTTTTTAATCTCTGGCTCAAAATCTTTTCCAGCAGCTTTTATTATGTTTTTATATCGCTGAGTAGATTTAAATATAGATTGCTGGAATGGTGTAGTTGCTATTTTAATTTCGTTTAATTGTAATGCACTTGGAAAAAGATCATCTAGTACAATATCAATTTGATCTTGATATTGTAGGACTTCTTCCTCAGAGCTCAAACCCGTAGAAAGTTTTGGGTATTTTTTTTCTATTTCGAGGACTTTCTCAAAACGATTGTTCGTACCCATAGTATCAGCAAGATTTCTGTAATGATCAAAAATCTTACTCAAACTTAGGTTGAGTTCTAACGGAAATTCTCTTTCTTCAGTAGTCATTTTCAAGTAATTAAACCATATTAAAGTTATGCATTATTTTACAGAACTCCCAAAAAATCAAATAATTAACAAATATTTGAGAACTGTATTTTTTTTCAGAATAAATAACTTTTATTTTTGCAACAAATTTACTGAATTATGAGTCGTTATTTAGCATTAATCGTTACAGTTTTGTTGGTATCATGTGGTACAGATTCCTCAAAGTATCAACTTTCTGGCTCTGCAGCTGGGTTTGAAGATGGAACTGAAGTATATGTCTACAAATTGGAAGGTAATAGTCCTACTATAAAAGACACGATAACAATAAGTGGCGGTGAGTTTAATGCTACATATCCAAAAACC
>CAYGMB010000186.1:0-2670 GCA_964350765.1 uncultured Flavobacteriaceae bacterium | reverse complement strand
AGATTCTGCATTACACTACTTACGTGTTGGAAATAATGGAAGCTCTATTGTTTTTTTTCCTGAAAACGAAGATTTAAAAGCAACGATCTATAAAGACAGTATTCAAGCTTCTTATGTATCTGGGGGATTACAAAACAAAGCGTATAACGATTATATGAAAACCATGAAGTGGTTTAACGACAAAAAACAAGACCTAACGCAACGTTTTAAAATTGCAAGAGCAGAACAGGATAACCTCCTAGCTAGTGAAATTCAAAAAGAAAATGTTACTTTAATTAACGAGGAGACTGCATACAAGAAAAAGTTTCTTACTGATAACAATAACTCCGTATTTTCTGTTATGCTAGCACAAGAAATGTTAGGTAGAAAGCAAATTACAGGTCCAGAAGCTACTACATTCGTAGAAAATTTAACTCCCAAAATTGCTTCTTTACAACTTACCAAAAATTTACAAACTACTATAGAGGCTATGAAAAGTGCTGATATTGGTGGTAAAGCACCAGAATTTTCGGCGCCAACTCCTACTGGCGAAGAACTATCGCTTAAAGAAACTCTAGGAAAATATACAATTATAGATTTTTGGGCATCTTGGTGTCGCCCTTGCCGTATGGAAAACCCAAATGTGGTTCGAGTATATGAGAAATACCATGATAAAGGATTAAACATTATAAGTGTTTCACTAGATAAAGCCAATCAAAAAGAACGTTGGTTAAAAGCTATTGAAGACGATAATATGGATTGGTATCATGTAAGTAACTTACAATTTTGGCAAGATCCTATTGCCCGTAAATATAACGTACGCTCTATACCCGCAACTTTTTTACTTGATGAAAACGGTGTAATTATAGATAAAGACCTAAGAGGCGCTGCGCTTGAAAATAAAATGGCTTCTTTATTAGGTCAATAATTTTTAATCAAGAAGAAAGCTTACATTAACTGTAGCTCTCACTTCCATCTCACCTGTTGCTAGAGTTTGTGGTTCTTGAGAAGAATCTGCCATAGCTCCCATAACCATTCTGTTTTTTGGGTATGGGGTAGAACTTTGAAAACTAAATTCACTTATAGTAATCGCTTTTCCTATTGTTTGATTGAGTACACCTGCATATTCTTCAGCTTTCATTTTTGCATTGGCAATTGCCTTTTTCCTAGCTTCAGATTCTAACGCTTCTTTGTTAGAAGATGAAAAACTCACACCATCAATTCTATTGATTCCAGTAGAAATGAGTCCGTTGATTAAAGACTCATACTTATCTAAGTCTTTTAAACGAATTGATATAGTCTGGTTAGCAGCGTAGTTATAGGTTTTAGAGTTATAATCGTAGTTTTTGTTAAGACGTACATATTCTGTTTTTACGTCTTTATTACTAATCTTCATTTCTCTTAAAAAAGATAATACATTGCCTATAACTCTGTCATTCTCTTGTTTAACTAGGGCTGCATCCTTTCCTGTGCTTTCATTCCTAACAGTTATATTGGCTTGATCTGGTACAACTGTTACAATACCTATTCCAGTAACATCTACAGTATTTTGTGGGGTGTTTTGTGCATTCATAGTAATTGAGAAAAGAAATAAAAATGAAACTACTATCTTCATAATAAATAAATTAAATTTTGCCTAGCTTGTGTAAAATAAATAACAAAATAATAGGAGCGGCTAGTACCCCAACAATCCATAAACTTGTTTGTAATAACGAAGGAACAAAAGCAATAGTTAATGCATAACCAGCAACAGCTCCACCTATGTGGGCATCGTGACCAATGTTACCAATTCTTTTTTTCATCCCCCAAACTGAATATAATAAATATAATACTCCCAAAATCCATGCCTTAATTGGAATTGCAAAATATAAGTAAAATTCTTCCATTGGGTAAAACATAATTGCCGCATACAAAACTGCCATTACTGCTCCACTTGCTCCTACAGCACTATAGTGATACTCATCTTTATGAAAGTAAAGTGATAACAAATTACCCACTACTAGTCCTGCGACATAAATAAGTACAAATTTAAAAACACCTATAGGGCCAATTACTAATGGAGCAAAAAAATATAAGGTTAACATATTAAACAACAAGTGTGTAAAATCAACATGTAAAAACCCAGAGGTAAACATTCGTATCTGTTCGCCGCGACGTATCCCAGCTATATTAAATTTATATTTCTCAAAAAAAGAAAAATCATTAAATCCTTTTAATGAAAATAATACATTACAAATAATAATTATAAGAGTAACAATATGGATTTGTGGCATAGTTGCTTCAAATAAGTTTAGGTATTATAATGCAATAAATTTAACTAGTTTTGCTGTAAATAACTATGCAAAGACTACTTTATATTATTATTTATCCTGCCCTCTGGTTAACATCTGTGTTACCCATGCCTTTATTATATATAAAGTCGTCTATATTATATCAATTAACTTACCATGTTTTTGGATATCGAAAAAAGGTGGTTTTTGAAAATCTAAAACTAGCATTCCCTTGCAAAACCGAAGCAGAAAGAACCGAAATTGCAAAAGGTTTTTATAAACATTTATGTGATCTTATTTTTGAAACCATAAAAAGTCTTACAATTTCTGAAGCACAGATTAAAAAAAGGTTTACAATTGAAAATATTGAAATTTTAGAAACACTATATAATAATGATAGAAGCATTCTTCTTATGGCAGG
>CAYGMB010000185.1:0-4966 GCA_964350765.1 uncultured Flavobacteriaceae bacterium | reverse complement strand
GCAACATGAATTTATCTTTAAAAATGGCGCAAAGATAAAATTTTAGGAGGTAGAACTTTAATTTACTAAAAGATATTTATAATCGTTTTCTTTTGCTTTCTAATATTTCAGTTACAAAAAATACAGTAAGTAACATTCCAAGAGCATAGATGCTATCTTCTACAGGTATAGTTCCCATTCTTATTCCTAAGTTCTCTCCATCATTATACCACACTACTTGATTGTCTATCCAGCTACCAGTAAGTATACCATTAACAATAAAGAAAGGTATAAGTATTACTAAAAAAGTAGGTAGAAACTTTTGTAAGAGACTTTTGTCATAATTATAGACAATTCCAAGAAGTAGAATTGCATAAAAGAAGTTAAGTAGCGTGTACCATCGATCATAAAAATACCAAAGTGTTATGATTAAAATGGTTAGTAATAAAACATAAATAATATTGGTTAGCTTTACTGAAAAAGCCATTTTCGGAAAAAAATGATACAAGGAGTAATGCGTAAATATACATGCATATGGGATGCAAATAAAAAACAACCATTCTTCTAACGGTAAATAGAATAACCTTATTCCAGTTATATAAGTGTCATTAAATCCCCAGAAACCATTAGCTGTAAAGACTACATCCCAAGGAATAAAAAAAACCATCATGATACATACTCCAATAAAGAATGAGCGCCACTTTTTATAAAACTGAAGCTTAGGATGAAAACTAAAAAGAAAAGGAATTATAAACGACCCAAAGTTTAACCATAAATAGAGGTTATTCATCCTTCACTATTTTTTAAAATATTTAAGAGGAGGAAAGAGCATTCCATAACACTCTCCATCTACTTTACCAAGATGTTTATGATGTATTTTATGAGCTCTTCTTATACCCTTGGCATACCAGTTGTTGGCATTTCTAAATAACTTAAAACGTTGGTGGATAAAAATGTCATGCACCATAAAATAAGTCACTCCATATGCAAAAATACCTAACCCAATAGGTAAGCCAGCCCAAAAACTATAGTACTGCCAACCAATAAAACATGCAATACTAACTGCTGCATAAAATATAAAGAAGAAATCATTACGTTCCCACCAACTATTGTGATCCTTGTGATGATGATCTTTGTGTAAAGACCATAAAAACCCGTGCATTACATATTTATGAGTAAACCAAGCCATAAATTCCATAATACAAAAAGTTGTCAAAAAAATTAAAACCCAAAGGAGAATTTCCATAATTTATCTTACTAATTTTAATTGGTACTTTACATAGCTCCGGGTAAGTAGTCCAAATTTTTCGTAGTTGGGCACCCTTATGCGTGTGTTTTTTATTTCAATTGCTGGTGTTTTAGCTAGTTTTTTAAGAAGTCTTCGGTAGTATCTGTAAGCCATAAAAACACCAAATTTTGCTTCGGTTGGAAGGTTTAAAATGCCGGCATATCCTTTTTTAAAATCGGCTTCTATGTCGTCTATAATTTTTTGTTTGGACATTTCGTCAAGCGCTTCTAGATTTGTGTTTGGAAAGTAGGTTCTGCTAAGACCTTCAAAATCTGCTTTTAGGTCACGCAAAAAATTCACTTTTTGAAATGCTGAGCCCAAACTCATTGCTGCATCTTTAAGTTCCTCGTATCTTTCTGTATTTCCTTTTACAAAAACCTTTAAGCACATAAGTCCAACAACATCTGCCGAACCGTATATGTATTGCTTGTATTCGTCTTCAGTTTTGTACGTAGATTTTGACAAATCTAATCTCATACTTTTCATGAAAGAATCTATAAGTTCTTTATCAATGTTGTATTTGTGTACTGTGTGTTGAAAAGAGTTGAGAATGGGATTAAGACTTATTTTATCATTTAAAGCGTCTTCTAAAGAAACTTCAAAATTATTAAATAACTTTTCTTTGTTATATTCATGAAATGTATCCACAATTTCGTCTGCAAAACGGACAAATCCGTAAATATTATAAATATCTTGCCTAATAGTGGGAGCTAGCATTTTTGTTGCAAGTGAAAATGAAGTGCTGTATGCATTTGTTACACTTTTACTGCAGGATTGAGAAACAATGTCGAATAGTTCTTTCACTTTAGTTTTTTGCTATTAATCCTGAAACTAATTTCCCTGAAATTAGAGAGGGTGGAACACCAGGTCCAGGAACAGTTAATTGTCCAGTAAAAAAGAGATTTTTTACTTTTTTACTCTTTAGTTTTGGTCTTAAAAAGGCTGTTTGCATAAGTGTATTTGCTAATCCATATGCATTTCCTTTGTAAGAATTGTAGTCGTTTATAAAGTCATTTATACAAAACGACTCTTTAAATATAACGTATTTTTTAACATCTTGGTTTGTTAGTTTTTCAAAGCGGTCTAGTATAATGTTAAAATATTTTAACCTTAGTTCTTGAGTATCTTCTACGCCAGGTGCTAGTGGTATAAGAAATATACCTGCCTCTTTTCCACTAGGTGCAGCATTATTGTCTGTTTTTGATGGAAAGCTAGCGTAAAAAAGTGGATTGTCAGGCCATTTTGGGGTGTCATAAATATCTTTTGCATGTGCCTCAAAGTCTACATCAAAGAAAAGTGTATGATGCTCAACGTTTTTAAGCTTTTTGTCAAAACCAACGTAAAATAAAAGTGAAGATGGTGCAAAGGTTTTTTTCTTCCAGTAGGCTTCTGAGTATTGACGGTATTTACTATCAAGAAGTGTTTCTGTATGATGATAATCTGCACCACTTAAAACTATATCTGCTAGTATTGTTTTAGAGTTTACCACGATTCCCGTTGCAATGCTATTGTTTACATTAATTTTTTCAACGTTTTGATTCGTTTTAATAGTTACACCAAGCTCTTCGGCTAACGATTTCATACCTTTAATTACTGAATACATCCCTTCTTTAGGATGAAATGTTCCTAAACCAAAATCTGCATAATTCATAAAGCTATAAAAGGCAGGAGTGTTAGAAGGCTTTGCCCCTAAAAACAGTACAGGGAACTCGAGTATTGAAATAAGTCTGGTATTTCTAAACTCTTTTCTAACCTCTTTACTAATAGTACTAAAAAACTGACCAATTTTTTTTATGGTAACTGGAGTAACCAATTCTAAAGGTGAAACACCAGGTCTATAAACTAAATCTTTTATGGCTATGTTGTAGTTATCTAGTGCTTCATCTATAAACTTTTTGAGTTTAATGGAACTTCCCTTTTCTTCTTCCTCAAAAGCAACGCATATTTTTTCTAAAGTATCTTCTATAGTGATATAATCACTTTCTCCAAAATACACGCTATAGGCTGGTGCAAGTTTTATAAGCTCATAATAGTCTGATGGCAGCTTGTTGAAATCTGCAAAAAAGCGTTCAAAAACATCTGGCATCCAATACCAAGTTGGGCCTATATCAAATGAAAATCCATCCTTATGAAATTGCCTTGCTCTACCTCCTACAGTACTATTTTTTTCATAAATAGTTACGTTGTTTCCTTGCTTAGCTAAATACGCTGCCGCAGCTAAAGATGAAAAACCAGACCCAATTATTGCTATATTTTTATCCATATTGTTTAACAAATCTACAATTTAATTAAACAATATAGCAAAGTAATTAAAAACATTATGATTTTTTTAAAGTTTTGATGGTTGTAAAGAAATCTTCAAAATCTTTTACTATCCTCACTTTTTCTGTGCTTATTTCATTTTTAACTTTAGGTCCCATTAACCATACTCTTTGTTCTTTACTCTCAAGAATAGTAGTTAGTTTTTCAATAAAGTTGTTTGTTGGAGTAGTCTCTGGTTGTGTAGTTATATAACTTAAATAATAAATATTGCTGTGGTAATTTTTTAGATTAACTAAATTCTCTACTGGAATGCTTGAGCCTAGATATAGGGTTTTCACTCCAGCTTTAATTAATTCATAGTCTGCATACATTAATCCTATGTCATGCATTTCTTTAAATGGTAAAAAAAGAGCAAATATTGGAGCGTCTTTAAATTCTTTTTTTGGTTGATCTTGATTTATTGCAACAATTATTTTTTGTTTAATGCTTTCAGATATAAAACTTTCATGAATTGGGTCAATGGTTCCTATTTGCCACAATATTCCAATTTCTTTCAATAATGGAATAAATACTGAAATGAATATTTGTCTAAAAGATTTTTTTTCGGCAAGCTCATTATATGTTTTTGAAAATAATGAATTACTAAATTCAAACATGGCAGATTTAAAAGAGTTAATGGCATAGTTATCACTATCTATTAATGAAGATTTTTCTACCAATTTTAATATCTCGCCCTGCTGAAGCTTTGCAATTTTGGAAATTTTATATCCTTGATTATATAAAAAAGTTACATTAAGTAGTTTTTTAAAGTTCTCAAGATCATAAGTCCTAATGTTTGTTTCGGTACGTTCTGGGCTTAATAAACCATACCTTTTTTCCCAAATACGTATAGTATGAGCTTTTACACCTGTAAGATTCTCTAAATCTTTAATACTAAACGTCGACTTTATATGCATTAAATAAATATTGCGGAGGGTGAAAGTACTAAAATTATGCTAGAGTTTGTAACTAAATGTAGTTCAATAGCATTAACAAACTAACCTAGAAAATTTTTAACATTGAAAAACAATACTATTTGTATTGCTCGTAGGGAGCATGATTATTTAGGAAAGTAGTACCCGGGATGGGACTTGAACCCACACGCCCTTAAACCAGCGGTTTAACTTTTTGTGACCAGTCTGGGGCTCGAACCCAGGACCACCTCCTTAAAAGGGAGGTGCTCTACCAACTGAGCTAACTGGTCTTACTTTAACATCTGCCAATAAACATTTACTGTTTCGCTAGGCGGGTGCAAATATACTACCATTAAATCTATTTTTCAAAGCAATTTCAAATTAAATTTTTTGCAGTTTATTAAATCATTAAAAACAATTAGTTTAGCGTTAAAATAAATAGATGAAAATTGTACTTATTGGCTATATGGGAAGTGGAAAATCT
>CAYGMB010000184.1:3028-4980 GCA_964350765.1 uncultured Flavobacteriaceae bacterium | reverse complement strand
CGAAAATATAATCTATACAGGACAAGGAAAACAACATCCCGGGCTATATCGCCATGGTCTTTTTGTAACACAAGAAGAAGTACATTGGGTGCGACCAGATTTACAATTAAAGGAAGAAGAAACCTTAGAAGTTTTAGCTAGAATTAGATATAGGCAACCTCTGGAAAAAGCAACCCTACATCAAACAGTTAATGGCCTATATGTAATTTTTGAAAATGCACAGTCTGCTATTACAGAAGGACAGTTTGTAGCATGGTACCTCGAGGATGAATTGGTGGGTAGTGGAGTTATTTCTTGATTTTATTAGTATTTAACTAAGTAATTAAATTCAAATTACTTTTATCTTCTTCATGTATTTTTTCTTTTAAAAGATTAACACTATTTAAGTTTTAGTGTATTGTTTCTCAGTAGGTTGTTTTGTAAATTTATATTGAAAAAGAAAAGCTTATGAAAAAATTAATACTCCTACTTTTACTAGTCTTAACGAGTATATCTTTTGCTCAACAAGATGCACTTGTATATTTTATTGATAAGGAAAATGTTGAAGCTGCCATTGCGAATCCAATTACTATTTTAACACAGGAAGCAATAGATAGAAAACAATTACACAATACTCCCATTGACGAACGTGACGTTCCTGTAAACGAAACGTATATATCTCAAATTAAAAATACTCCTGGGATTACGGTTCATGCAAAATCAAAATGGATGAACGCTGTCTATGTTAGAGGTTCGCAAACTACGATAGATAACCTAACCAATCTGCCTTTTGTAGAAAGTGTAGAATATATGGATAAAAGTCTCAATTTTAGTACACCAGCTACCAGAACAACTAACAAGTTTGATTTTTACAATACACAGGAACGAATTGTCTATAATTATGGAGATGCAACAAATCAAGTTGAAATGTTAGCTGTAGATTACCTACATGAGCAAGATTTTGCTGGAGATGATATGATTATTGCAGTAATGGATAGTGGGTTTCCTAACGTGACCACCAATCCTGCTTTTGCAGCAATAAATAGTGAAGGAAGATTACTAGGAACATATGATTTTGCTGAAAGGCAAAATAATGTAGATGGTACAGGCTCACATGGTGCTAGAACCTATAGTGATATTGGAGGTCTTTTAGATGGAGATTTTGTTGGTACTGCACCACAAGCCTCTTTTTATTTATTTAGAACAGAATTTGCGCCTACCGAAAATCCAGTAGAAGAAGCTTGGTGGGTAGAAGCTTTAGAAAGAGCAGATAGTTTAGGGGTAGATGTTGTAAATACTTCTCTAGGATATCAAGATTATGACAATCCTAATTACGATCATAGTTACGAAGATCTAGACGGTCAAACTACCATTGGCGCAAGAGGAGCTAATCATGCTTTTGATAAAGGAATGCTGTTAGTAACATCTGCTGGTAATGATGGGGGTGGATTTACATTTGTGGGTACACCAGGCGATTCCCCAGGGATGTTAACAGTTGGAGCAGTAGATAGTGATGGAAACTATGCATCGTTTAGTTCTATTGGTCCAACAGTAGATGGAAGAGTAAAACCAGATGTAATGGCAAAAGGAGCTAGTGCAGCTGTTGTAGATCAAGACGGTAATGTAACCACAAGTAGTGGTACTTCTTTTAGTTCTCCTATCATGGCAGGTGCAATAGCAAGTTTATGGCAATCTAGACAAGAAGCAACAAATGCACAGATTATGCAAATTGTGCGAGAAGCGTCACATCTTTATGATAATCCAACAGACCAAATGGGCTATGGAATTCCTAATTTTCAGGAAGCCTACAATAACCTTCAAACGCTAGGACTTAGTGAAGTAGCTTTACAAAATAACTTTGCATTATTTCCTAATCCAATAGATACTTTTGTAAATATTTCATTTCCAAAACATAAAAATCAAGCCATTTTTACAATTCATAATGTAATTGGAAAAAAAATAATTGATACTAA
>CAYGMB010000184.1:0-3018 GCA_964350765.1 uncultured Flavobacteriaceae bacterium | reverse complement strand
TCAAGAAATAACAATCAAATTGACACCTCAAATCTGCCATCTGGTGTGTATATTGCAACTGTTAAAACAGAAACTACTACTAATAGTTTCAAACTAATTAAACAATAGTGCAAAATAAAATAACGCAACTTTTTGATATAGAATATCCTATCATCCAAGCAGGAATGATATGGAATAGTGGGTGGAGACTAGCAAGCGCAGTAAGTAATGCTGGAGGGCTTGGATTACTTGGAGCAGGTTCTATGTATCCAGATGTTTTAAGAGAACATATAGTAAAGTGTAAAAAGGCTACTTCTAAACCATTTGGAGTTAATGTCCCCATGCTATATCCCAACCTTAAAGAGATAATAGAAATAATAATAGAAGAAGGAGTAAAAATTGTTTTTACATCAGCAGGTAATCCTAAAACCTATACGCAGCATTTAAAAGAAAATGGTATTACAGTAGTACATGTTGTAAGTAGCGTAAAGTTTGCTTTAAAAGCACAAGAAGCTGGAGTGGATGCCGTTGTTGCCGAAGGTTTTGAAGCTGGTGGACACAATGGTAGAGAAGAGACCACTACCTTTACTCTCATTCCAATGGTAAAAGAACAGTTGGAGATTCCCTTAATTGCAGCAGGTGGTATAGCTAACGGTAAAGGAATGTTAGCAGCAATGATATTAGGAGCAGATGGTGTGCAAGTTGGAAGTCGTTTTGTGGCTTCTAAAGAGTCTTCTGCGCATCAAGCATTTAAAAAAATGGTAGTTGACGCTAAAGAAGGAGATACCTTGTTAACTTTAAAAGAGCTGGCACCTGTTAGAATGCTAAAAAATAAGTTTTTTGAAGAAGTAATGGCATTATATAAAACTAATCCTACTAAAGAACAACTTATTGAATTACTGGGACGCGCCAGAGCCAAACGGGGTATGTTTGAAGGAGATCTTGAAGATGGAGAATTAGAGATTGGACAAATAGCTGGTTTAATTCACAATATAAAACCTGCTGCTCAAATAGTAAAAGAGATGATTGAAGAATTTGATGCAGCTAAGAAAAATAGTAGTTCTCTTTAGCGTTTAGAAACTAAAGAAAAACCTAAATCTCTTTTAGTATGAAAATCCACATCGAAACCAATAGACTTATCTTAAGAAGACTCATTGATACTGATGCTGAAGGGATGTTTAAACTAGATTCAAACCCTCGAGTTCATGAATACTTAGGAAAGAAACCTATAAGCACTCTCAACGAAGCAAAGAAAACAATTGATAATATACAGCAACAATACCAGAGATATGATATTGGTAGGTTAGCTATTATTGATAAAAAAACTAACGATTTTATAGGATGGGCAGGTTTAAAATATGAAACAGAACTAAGAAAAGAGTTTCATTATTATGATATAGGATATCGATTAAGGGAAGAGTATTGGGCAATGGGTATTGGAACAGAAGCAGCTATAGCATCACTACATCATGGATTTAATGATTTAAAACTTGATAAAATTTGTGCTGCTGCTGAAATTCCTAACATAGGCTCAAATAAGATCTTGCAAAACATTGGCTTAAAAGCTTCAGGCCAATTTATATATGACGACACATTACTTAATTGGTATGAATTAACCAGGGAGGAATGGCTTTCTAACAAATGATAAATAAAAAGGGAATGTCAAAAACACTTAGATTTTGTCAAACTGAACTTGATTCAGTTTCTCATTAGATTTGATAATCTTAAAAACTACAGCTGATTAACCAGTCAATATTCTAATAATGCAACAAGTCTATGCTTCTAAAAGATTTATCATTGTAAGCCCCAAAGCAATCTCTATTGAAATCGAAATCAAATTTTAAATCCACTTTGGAGCGTTATATATTTAAAAAGAGTTGCTAGTAATGGTATTTTTACTGCCAACTGCTTCTGTACTAAACACTAAAAAATCAGTCCATACTCTATATTCTAGAAGCATAGCGCGTCTATACTCTTATTATTTTAATCACAAATACACGAATTAAAATTTACTGCCAATTGCTACTGTAAACTGATGACTATTTGCTATTTTTTCACAAACCTCTTAGTCACATTATTACCTTCAATATCCTCGATAGTAATAAAATACAGCCCTTGTGATAGCTTGCTAGTATTTATTGTGGTTGCATTTGCCATATCATAAATAGAAACTACTTGTCCAGTTACACTAAAGATAGTCGCTGTTTGTAATGAGTTTTTTGTTTTAATAAATAGTTGATCTTGTATTGGGTTCGGGTATAATGTAATTGATACTACATCTTGCTCTGCTACTCCTAAGGTGCTACAATCTTCACTAAATACAAAATTATTTCCTTCTATACCCCAGTTTGAGTAGGGGGTTTCATTATTTGTGGCAGCAGTTGCATTATCTACTTCTACACATTCCAGACCACCTAACTCACAGTTTTTAGCTTCGAAAACACAAGGCATTGATACAATAAGGTTTTCGTTATTTCCATTTTTCACGTTAAGTGTCTCTAAGGATAACATATTTTGACCATAAAAAAACTCTAAATTTATATTACCGCTTAAATCTAATTGTGTAAGATTCATTGATTCATCATTAATACCTAAAAGTTGAATGCGTAGGTCTATTAATTGGATATTACTACTTAGGTTAAGTATTTCAATTGAACGCCCATTTATTATTAAATTTTGTAATGAGTTAAAGTCTTCAATTCCCGTCAAATCTTGTATAAATTTATTTAATACATTAAGATTTATAACTTCATCTATATCACTAGTTAATACCTGTCCATTAATAATCCCATCACTATCAATACCCTGGTCAATAAGTGCTTGTTCAAAGTTGGGGTCTGGAATAGTTGTAACTTGCCCGTAAGTTTTTGGGATTGTAATAATCACAAAAACAAACAGAACCAATCTTAATATTTGGGTATATCTAATCAGTTTCATCACATTTGGGTTTATTGTTTACTTAGATTTTTTGTGTCTACAACGTTTCCGTCACATACTAAGGCTACTATATAAACACCAACAGGATAACTAGAAACATCA
>CAYGMB010000183.1:0-5000 GCA_964350765.1 uncultured Flavobacteriaceae bacterium | reverse complement strand
GCTTCTGGAATTATTTCGTAAAGTGTTACTGTAGGACCTACAGTTGCTTTAATATTTGCAATTCCAATTTTGTAGTTATTAAGAGTCTCTACAATTCGGTTTTTGTTTTCTTCTAGCTCCTCTTGATTAATAGTAATTCCTTGTCCTTGCGTATAATCTTTAAGCAGCTCAATAGTTGGAAATTTATAATTACTTAGTTCTAATTTTGGGTCAAACTGTCCAAAATCCTCAACTAGTTTTTTGCTTAAACTGTCTTCGACAGTTTCTTCTTCAGCGGCAGCTTCAACCTCCATAGCTACTTCAGTTTCTTCGGTAGCAGATGTAGTTTTCTTTAAAACAGGCTCTAGATCTTCTTCTTTTTTCTGAATATCTAAGGGGATAGAATTTTCTTCAGTAGTAATTGTAGTTTCTATAACTTCTTTCTCATAATCTGTTTGTGAAACGGTGTTTTCTTCTGAAGTAAAATCGTCTACCACCGATTTTTTAGTCTTTTTAAAAGCAGTGCTTACCTTTTCTGGCGTCATTTTAAGTCTAACAACTAGATATACAATAGCAAGAAAAACCATCACTAAAACAGCTCCTATAAAACCGAGGTAATCTTGTAAAAAATCGTTTACTTCATATCCAATAACTCCACTTAAGATAGTAGATTTTGCAGGAAAAAAACCAAAGAAAACAGCTAGCCATATCATTACTAACATCCCCCAGAACCAAAAACGTAGTAATTGTTTTTTGGTATAATCAAAAAAGTAATAAATACCTGTTAGCGTAATTAAGAAAGCAAAGATAAGTGTCGAAATCCCAAACCCTTTGTAAACAAAAAAGTTACTTATTAAACTACCAAAAGTATTTAGCCAGTTTTCCTTTTTTACTTCTCTATCACTTATAACAGAGAGCTCGCTTTGATCTATTTGCCAAGTAAACAAAAAAGAGATAAACGAAATTAAAAACATTAACCCAATGATAGTAAGGGCACTCCCAAGCACTATTTTTTGTTGCCTAGAAAGTGTAAATACTATTTTTTTTCGAGGTTTCTTAGTTTTTTTGGATGTAGCTCTTTTTTTCTTGGCCATGAAGTGGTTGGTTGTCTTGGTGCAAAATTACAAATATACAACGATGCAAACTACATAAAATTATTGTAAGTAAATAGGCTACGTTTTAATAAATACGTCTAAAATTTTGGAATATATATAATGCACCCTATAATTACAGCTCCAAGTGCAGCTATAAAAACACCACCTGCTGCAACGTCCTTTATGTAGCCAATTCTATTATGAAAATCTGGATGTACGAAATCTGAAATTTCTTCTATAGCAGTATTTAAACCCTCGAGACTCATTACGAGAACAATTGCTAGTATTTGAAAAATCCACTCAATAGTATTGATTTCAAAATAGAAACCAGCAAAAGTCATTACTATAGCAATTACAGTTTGCACTTGAATACTAGCTTCATTTTTAACAAGCATCCAAGCGCCTTTTGCTGCGTATTTAACACCTTTAAGGCGTTTTCCTATAAAGGTGTTCCACATTATTGTAAACTATTTATAGCAGCTTGATAATTGGGTTCTTGTCCAATTTCTGGTACTTGCTCTGTATAAAGTACATTATGATTTTCATCAAGTGTGATAACGACTCTAGAATGCAATGATTGAAAAGCACCATCGCTAATTTCTAAACCATACTCTTTTCCAAAACGACCATCTTTAAAATCACTTAACATCTCAAGGTTTTCAATCCCTTCTGCAGCACAAAAACGAGCTTGTGCAAAAGGTAAGTCTCTAGAGATACATAAAACTTTTGTGTTGTTTAATTTTGAAGCAGTTTCATTAAATTTTCTTGCAGAGGTTGCGCAAACACCAGTATCTACACTTGGAAAAATATTAAGCAGTAATTTTTTTCCTTTATAGTCTGATAGCTTTTTAAAAGCTAATTCTGAATTAGTAAGATTGAATTCTGAAGCTTTTGTTCCTAATTCTGGTAGATTTCCTGTCGTTTCAATTGAAGTTCCGCCTAGTGTAATTTTTGCCATTGTTCTTTTATAATTTTCATAAAAGTACATAATCCGCTACAGGAAATAACTAAAATCTTCTTAAAGATTTTTCTTTACTATGCTTCCTTGAGTTGTCTTATTTTAATTCTAAAGGCGGCAAATAACAATGTCATAAATGGACTGAGCCAATTAAAAATTGCGAAAGCAAAATAATCTACTACCGGAACACCTAAAACACCACTCTGATAGGCTCCACAAGTGTTCCATGGTACTAAAACTGAGGTAACAGTACCACTATCTTCTAGTGTTCTTGAAAGGTTTTCTGGAGCTAGACCTTTATCTTTAAATGCTTTGCTGTACATTTTCCCAGGTACAACAATTGCTAAGTATTGATCACTTGCAGTTACATTTAAAGCTAAACAACTCGCGACTGTACTGGCAAACAATCCAAAAGTTGTATGAAATAAAGATAATAATGCCTTACTAATTCTTGCTAATGCACCAATCGCATCCATTACACCCCCAAAGACCATAGCACATATAATTAACCAAATAGTACCTAGCATTCCACTCATTCCTCCTGCTGAGAATAAATCATTAAGTGCTTCATTGTCTGTTGCTACTGAAGTGTCTACAGTAATGGCATTCATAATTCCTTTGTAAGCTGTAGTAAAATTTAAGTTTTCGCCACCACCAATTTTTGTAACAAGTTCTGGTTGAAATAGTAATGCCGCTAACCCCCCTAATAGAGTACCTGCAAGTAATGCAATTAAGGGAGGAGTTTTTCTTACTATCATAATAATAACTAAAACTGGTACAACAAAAAGCCATGGACTTATGTTAAATGAAGCATCAATAGAAGCCAAGATTGAAGTTGTATCTGCTACTCCTACTGGATCTAAACCAATTCCAATAATAATAAATACAAGTAACGTAATTATAATAGTAGGAACAGTTGTATATGTCATATATTTAATGTGTGTAAACAAATCTGTTCCTGCCATAGCTGGCGCTAGGTTTGTTGTATCACTTAATGGCGAAAGCTTATCTCCAAAATAGGCGCCAGATAATACAGCACCTGCCGTCATACCTAATGATATACCTAACGCTTCAGCAATACCAATTAAGGCAATACCTACAGTTGCAGAGGTTGTCCAACTACTACCAGTTGCAACGGATATAATTGCACAGATCACTACGCATGAGGCTAAGAAAATGGTAGGATTTAAAATTTGTAATCCGTAATAAATCATAGTAGGTATTATACCGCTAAGTAGCCAAGTACCAGCTAATGCGCCTACCATTAATAATATTAAGAGTGCTCCAGTAGTTGACTTAACATTTTGAGCGACCTCTTCAATCATTTGTTTGTAGCTTACTTTATTAAAGATGCCAACAATGGCTGCTACAGCAGCTCCTAATAAAAGAATAAATTGATTGCTTCCACTTAGCGCATCATCGCCAAAAGCATAAAACACATTGTAAAAAAGCATAATTACTAAAGCAGTAACAGGAATCAATGCTTCCCATATATTTAACTCCTTATTTTCTACAATTTTTTCGTTTTGTTGGTCTTGGCTTTGCATAGGATTTATTTTGTCTTGTAATGTTACGATTTTGTTACATGCTATGCAAATACGAATTATCGTGACTTATAAAACACCTACATCTTTCATACATTGTTTCATAAGTTGATAGGTACGTTCAATATCGGCGTCTAGCCCTATAGAAAAGCGTATAAGTCCATCTGTTAGTCCCATTTCAGCTTGTTCTTCCTCAGGTATTTCGGATGAAGTAGAACTACCTGGCGCAGAAAATAAGGTTTTGTAGAACCCTAAACTTACAGCAAGATAACCTAGGTTTCGTTCCTGCATCAGCTCCATAAGTGTGTTGGCTTTTTCTAAACTTCCACATCTATAGTTAACATGCCGCCAAACCCATATTGAGGATTCATTTGGCTCTTCATTAGCTCATGTCCTGCATGCGAAGCTAGTCCTGGATACACAGTTCTTAGTCCATCTTTCTCAAATTTTGTAGCCAAGTACATCGCATTATTACTGTGTTGCTGCATACGGATGTGTAAAGTTCTTAGATTTTTTAAAATAGATGCAGCTCGTAAGCTATCCATAGATGCTCCAAGAAGCATACTAGCGCCATCATTTACATTTCTAAGTGTGTCTATTAGTTCTTGACTTCCACAAACTACTCCTCCCATGGTGTCACTACTCCCATTGATAAATTTTGTAAGACTGTGTAATACAACATCGGCTCCTAATACGGCAGGCGATATTGTAAGTGGAGAAAATGTATTATCTACAAGTAGTTTAAGATTATGCTTTTTTGCTATAGCTGCTAGTCCTTTTATATCTGCTATTTCTAGTAGTGGATTACTAACGCTTTCACAATAGATAATTTTTGTTTTTGAAGTTATTGCGGCTTCAACAACTTCTAGTTTTGTAATGTCTACAAACGTACTTTCAATACCTAATCTAGGTGTAAAGTTTTTCAGAAAAGCATAAGTCCCACCATAAATTGTACGGCTAGAAACGATATGGTCTCCAGTTTCACAAAACTGTAAAATAGTAGGAGTAATAGCTCCCATACCACTAGCAGCCACATTTGCAGTTTCTGTACCTTCCATAGCGGCTAGTGCTTCTCCAAGGTATAAATTTGAAGGTGTAGAATGCCTAGAATAAAGATAACAACCATCTGCGTTCCCTTCAAAAGTATCAAACATAGTCTTTGCTGAAAGAAAAGTGTAGGTAGATGAGTCTGAAATAGATGGGTTTACTCCTCCAAATTCTCCAAAGTATTGTAAATCTTGAATGTTGTTTGCTGGCTTAAATTCTTTCATGTTTCTATTTTCTTTGTTTTACATCAAAAATATACAATTATAGATTTTTCATCAATAAAGAGGTTGTAATTCAGTATTTAAATCTATTAATTGATAATTATATAGATTATGATAGTCTATATATAATTTAAGTAGTTATCTTTAAGAAAAATTT
>CAYGMB010000182.1:0-5001 GCA_964350765.1 uncultured Flavobacteriaceae bacterium | reverse complement strand
GAAAGTAGTTTTTTGTCTTCTTGTAATTTTTGATTGATTCTGTTCATATTTAGTGTCGATATACAATAATTATTGAATAGGATATATTTTTGCGTTAAGGATTGAGCTACGTTACCAAGTAACAGCGAAAGCCTTACCTCGCCAAAGGCGAGGAAACGCCTTAAAAATTGAAATAATCTATATAGGTATTTAAATCTTTGTCTCCTCTACCACTTAAATTAATTACGATTATATCTTCTTTCTTAAATTTTCGGTTATTAAAAATAGCTAGTGCATGGCTTGTTTCTATTGCAGGTATTATGCCTTCTAGATTACTTAATTCTAGGCCAGCTTGCATTGCTTCATCGTCTGTAATAGAGATAAATTCGCCACGTCCACTAGTGTATAAATGTGCATGCATAGGACCAACTCCAGGATAATCTAGCCCTGCCGAAATAGAGTAGGGTTCTGTAATTTGTCCATCTAAGGTTTGCATTAACAATGTTTTACTACCGTGAATAATTCCTGTTTTTCCCAATACTGAAGTTGCTGCACTTTCACCAGTATTAATTCCTTTTCCTGCAGCCTCTACAGCAATAATACCAACATCTGGTTCATCTAGATAATGATAATAAGCACCTGCTGCATTACTACCGCCACCTACACATGCAACTACATAGTCTGGGTTCTCTCTACCTTCTTGTTCTTGTAATTGTTGTCTTATTTCTTTAGAAATAACACTTTGAAATCGTGCTACCATATCTGGATAGGGGTGAGGACCTACCACACTTCCAATTATATAATGAGTATTTGTTGGGTTGTTTATCCAGTCGCGTATAGCCTCGTTAGTAGCATCCTTAAGGGTTTTACTTCCGCTAGTTGCAGGAACTACTTTAGCGCCTAACATCTTCATTCTAGCAACATTTGGAGCTTGCCTTTTAATATCTATTTCTCCCATGTAAACAATACACTCAAGTCCCATAAGCGCACAAACAGTTGCTGTTGCAACCCCATGTTGTCCAGCACCAGTTTCGGCAATAATTCTGGTTTTATTTAGGTGTTTTGCAACTAAAATTTGCCCTATAGTATTATTTACTTTGTGTGCTCCTGTATGGCACAAATCTTCTCTTTTAAGGTAAATATTGGTATTATATTTTTCTGAAAATCTTTTTGCATAGTACAAAGGAGTAGGCCTCCCTACGTAATCTGCCAATAATTTATTAAAGTCTTTTTTGAAACTTTCTTGCTGAATTATTGAGATATAATTTTCTCTTAATTCTTCAACATTGGGGTAGAGCATCTCTGGAATGTATGCTCCTCCAAAATCCCCATAATACCCTTTTTCGTTAACGTGATACATATTTTTTATTCTTGTAACGCTTTTTGAAGCGTTGTTAATTCTTTTACTTTTTTTAGTCCAGGTTTTTCTTCAAACTTGCTATTTACATCAATCGCTTTAATAGGAAGCCCTGTAGTCTTTATTTTTTTTATTTCTGGAATATGTTCTAGGTCAATACCACCACTAAGTATAATAGGCTTACTATTAGGATAGTCTTTAAGTATAGACCAATCAAATCGATAACCATTTCCTCCTTTTTTGGTCCCTTTTGTATCAAATAGAAAAGCATTAATACTAGCTTCATAACCTTTAAGGACAGAAAAGTTGAAAGAGTCTTTAATGCTAAAGACTTTCCAAAGTGCGACTTTTTTTGAGCCAACTATATCTTTTAGGTTAGATAATAAATCATTGCAATATGCAGGAGTTTCTTCTCCATGTAGTTGAATGACATCAAGGTCATATTTTTTAATAGTATTTATTATGTTTGCTATAGTTTCATTTACAAAAACACCTACTTTTTTTGTTTTTTCTGAAACTTTTGGTATTACATCTAGCTCATAATTTCTGGGAGATTTTTTATAAAATATAAAGCCTAGATAGTCTGGCTGTAAGGCAGCGATATCTTGAGTATTATATTTCATTCCGCAGATTTTAAGTTTCATATTCATTTTCAAGAAGGTGAGTGTTTTATTTTAGTAGTTGCTCAATAAATTTTTTTGCAGCTTCTCCTGGATTATCTGTTTTCATAAAATTTTCTCCAATTAAAAACCCTTTGTAACCATATTGCTTTAATTCTTGTATAGCTGAAATAGAGTTAATACCACTTTCGGAAACTTTTACATACCCTTCTGGTATTTTTGAAGCCAGTTGTTTGCTAGTTTCTATAGAGACTTCAAACGTTTTTAAGTTTCTATTGTTTGTACCAATCATAGAAACATTAGGGATAATAGACTTTTTTAATTCTTCCTCATTATGCACTTCTAATAGTACTTCTAAACCTAGTTGAGTAGCAATTTCTGAATATTCTGTAAGCTGCTTTTGAGATAGATATGCGGCAATTAATAAAATAGCGTCTGCTCCGTATGATTTTGCTTCAAAAATCTGGTACGGATCAATTATAAACTCTTTTCTAAGTAGAGGTGTCGAAACTGAATTTCTAGCAACTAATAAATCATCTAATGAACCTCCGAAAAATGTAGTGTCTGTGAGAATAGACATACCACTTACTCCTGAGTTTTCATAACCAGTTACAACATCATCAACTTTATTGGTATCGTTGATAACTGACTTACTTGGGGATTTTCTCTTATGTTCTGCAATAATGCCAGAGCCGTTTTGTAAGGCTTTGGAAAGTGATTTTGTTTCCCTCTTAAAATACTTAGATTGTTCTAGTATTGAAATTGGAAATACTTCTTTTTTTACTGAAACTTCCTTGTGCTTGTATGCTATTATTTTATCTAATATGGTCATATTTATTTGCTGCTTAACTCTTGAAGCTTTTTTAGTGTTTTTAATCCATTTCCAGAAAGTAGGGACTGTTTAGCTTTTTCAAATCCATCTAGAGGGCTACATCCTTCAACCACCGAAATTGCTACACCAGCATTAGCACAAACAACATTGTTTTGAGCATTTGTACCGTTTCCTTTTAAAATATTTACGAAAATACTTGCAGCTTCGGCAATAGATTTGCCTCCATATATTTCTTCCTGCTTTATTGTAGCTACATTAAAATCTTTTGGGTGTAATATCTTTTCAGAAGTTTTTGTAATCACTTTTGTTTTTCCTGTTAATGAAATTTCATCATAACCATCCATTGCATGTAGTATCGCATAGTTTTTTTCGCTCTTTTGATATAAATAACCATAAAGTCTAGCAAGCTCTAAGTTAAATACACCAACTAACTGATTCTTGGGGAAAGCAGGGTTTACCATAGGTCCCAGCATATTAAAAAATGTTTTAATGCCTAGTTCTCGACGTATAGGAGCTACATTTTTCATAGCAGGGTGGAAGAGGGGAGCATGTAAAACACATATTCCTGCTTTATCAAGGCATTTTTTTAAGAAGTTAGTTTCATTACTAAAATGAATCCCTAAATGTTCCATTACATTACTACTTCCACTTACTGAAGATACTCCATAGTTTCCATGTTTAGTAACCTTAACTCCAGCACCAGCTGTTACAAATGATGAAAGTGTAGATATGTTAAATGTATTTTTGCCATCACCACCTGTTCCACATAAATCTATGGTATTAAACTCACTTACATCTACTGCAAGACATAAATCTAATAGTGCATCTCTAAAACCTTCTAATTCTTCTAAAGTAACACTACGCATCATGTAAACAGTTAGAAAAGCAGCAATCTGACTTAGGTTATATTTTCCTTCTGAAATAGCCACTAGAATATCTCTTGCTTCTTTTGAAGTAAGTTGCTCGTGGTTTATTAATCTATTTAAAGTTTCTTTCAAAACATGTTGTTTTTTATAAAGTGACTTAAAATTGTAAATACAAACTGCTAACTAGTCACCCAATTTTTAATTATTTCTTTGCCTTTTGGAGTAAGCACACTTTCTGGATGAAACTGTACACCTCTAACATTAAATTCTTTATGGCGTAATGCCATAATTTGTCCATTTTCATCAACGGCAGTCACTTCTAATACATCAGGGAAATTCTCAGTACTCACAACCCAAGAATGATATCTACCCACCTCAATTTCGTTGTTTAAGCCTTTAAATAAGACTTCGTCTTTAACTAGAATACTAGTCTTTGTCGCAACTCCATGGTATACATCTTTTAAGTTTATTAAAGTTCCACCAAAAATTTCTCCAATAGCTTGTTGTCCTAAACACACACCTAGAATGGGTTTTTTATGAGCATATTTTTTAATTACTTCCTTAAGTAAGCCTGCTTCATCAGGAATACCTGGCCCTGGCGATAATAGTATCTTATCAAATTCTTCAACTTCATCAAGATGAAATGTGTTGTTTCTTTTTACAGTTACGTCGCAATCAAATTCTTCTAGGTAGTGAACCAGATTATATACAAAACTGTCATAATTATCAATAACTAGTACTTTCATATTATATAGTTTCTGCTAGTTTTAAAGCCTTTGTTAATGCCCCTAATTTATTATATACTTCTTGTAGTTCTTTTTCAGGAACACTATCGCTTACTACACCAGCTCCTGCTTGGTAATTTAGTGTGTGGTTTTTACTTAAAAAAGAACGAATAATAATGGCGTGGTTAAAATTTCCGTTAAAATCCATAAACCCTATAGCTCCTCCATAAAACTCTCTAGAGATGGTTTCATATTTGTCCAAAAGTTCTATTGCTTTGTGTTTAGGGGCACCACTTAATGTGCCAGCAGGAAAAGTGTCTGCTACAATTTGCATTGTGGCAGTATTTTTATTTTTTTTTGCGGTTACTTTACTTACTAGGTGTATTACATGTGAAAAAAACTGTACCTCTCGATAGGTTTCTACAGTAACGTTTGTGCCATGTCTGCTTAAATCATTTCTGGCAAGATCTACCAACATCACATGCTCGCTATTTTCTTTTTCATCTGAAGAAAGTTGTTTTGCTAGCGCGGCATCTTTTTCGTCATTTCCTGAACGTTTAAAGGTTCCAGCAATAGGATGAATTTCTGCTTGATTTCCTTTTACAACAAGTTGTGCTTCTGG
>CAYGMB010000181.1:0-5009 GCA_964350765.1 uncultured Flavobacteriaceae bacterium | reverse complement strand
GATTACCCTACTGGTATGATTTGGGATGAAGAGGTCTATCGAAGCATTCCTTACAAAGCACAATTTACAGCATCTACTTATGATGATTTACCATCCTCTTACTCTCTAGAAGAGTATGCTCCTATACCTGGAAATCAAGGTAGGTATGGGACCTGTGTTGCATATGCTAGTGCTTATGGATTACGAACCATTATGTTGGCTAAAGACAGAGGTATGAAAGATAAACAAACCATTACTTCAAATGCATTGTCGCCTTCCTATGTATATGCAATTATTAAAAGAGAAGACGATATAAATTGTAATAAAGGGGCAAATCCTAAACTAGGATTAGAAGCTTTAAAGGTAGCTGGTGCACCAACATTAAAGTCATTACCATATGCTTGTAACCCTTCAATAAGCACTTCGGTACAATTAGAGGCGATAGATTATAGAATTAGAGATTACCAAACGCTGTTCTTTTTTGATGCCCAACAACCAGGGGTAAAAACAAATGCCACTAAAAAAGCATTAAGTGAAGGGTATCCAATATTATTAGGAATGAAGCTGCCAGAAAGCTTTTTTAAGGCAAAAAAAGTATGGCGATCTGTAGATGCAGATAAAGGTACCATGGCAAAAAAGCATGGTTACCATGCAATGGTGGTAGTAGGTTATGATGATAATTATGAAGGCGGTGCATTTAGGGTTTTAAACAGTTGGGGGACTAACTGGGGTGATGGTGGATATATATGGGTACCATACAAAGAATATGAAGAATGGGCTATGGGAGCATTACAACCATATAGCTACCATAAAAAGAAAGAAGATAATAACAAGCCTAAAGTAATTCCTGTAAAACCAAACAAACCAGGAAAACCTTCATTACCAGATAATACTCCAGATGAAGAACCTATTGCTGGAAAATTACCAAAAGGAAGTCTTCGTTTTGAAACTAACCAAGGACAATCTATGGGAGTTTCAAGAATTTCAACAAGAAACCTTGTGGTTGAAGATGATATAAAGACTGAAAAAGAAGACCTAGTTGCTTATAGAATGACACAAGGATATCCTTCTGGAACTCGCTTTAGATTTTATCTGCAAAATGAAAATGAAGGTTATATCTATGCATTTGCTACAGATTTAACACAAAAAATTAATAAAATACTTCCATATAGCGATGGGATGTCTCCACTTATAGGTGCAAATTCTGAAATTGCTTTCCCTAGTGAATCTAAAGTGATAAAAATGGATTATAATCCTGGAACAGACTATCTTCTTATTCTGTTTAGTCAACAAGAATTGAATGAGAAAGAGTTGCTTAATAAAATGCAGAACACTTCTGGAGGATTAACATCAAAAATTAAAAGTGCTCTAGGAGATAAATTAATAGATAAAAGCATGGTAAAATATGCTTCAGGAACACCAGGTTTTGAAGTTAAAGAAGGAGCTAGTGGCTATGTAGTGCCCGTAATGGTAGAAATTTCACACCAATAAAATTTTTACGATGAAAAATCTAAGTGTATTATTACTTTTTTTAGGAAGTTTTTTAATTAGTAATGCCCAACAGGAATTTGTGTTACAAAGCATGCATGATCAAGGAGCAAGTAGTGTTGCTTATGATTCTGCTAGAAACCTTATAGTTACTTATGGTTACCAAGATCAAACACTAAAATTTTGGGACGAACCAAGCGGATTACTTTATAAAACTATAGATCTAGACGGATACGTTAACGATTTTGAAGTAGATGAAAAAGAAGGAAAAACTTATATACTCATTAATAACACAATAGTTGTTTATGACAATACTACCTTTAAAAAACGGAATGAATATCCTCTAGGAAGAATTTTTGCTCTCGATTATCTAGAAGCAAATGATTTTAGATACTTAACTCTTTTTGCTCAAGATACAGAAGGCAAACAAAGTTTATATGCTTTAGATGAAAAGACTGGAGATTTTTTACCTGCTAATAACATTCCTCCTTTTACAGGAATAGGTCAAATAAATCACTTTGAGTTTAATAAAGGAAACTCATATATTTTTATTGGTACAGATAGGATGTATAGCTATGTGTATTCTTACGAAACACAACAATATTATGAAATAAGGGACTATGCTTTAGCAATGTTTGAAAACGGAGATATTGTTACAGGTGCTTACGATAATAATGGTAGTAAGGCAATTTACAAAAGAATAAATCCTATTACAAAAGCTGTAGTCTGGACGCAAGAGTTAACTATTGAAGTAAACGTAGAGTCTGCTGTGCCTCCTCCTTTTAGAACAGATGTCTCATTAAATAAAGATGGTAATTCACTTTGGGTTGCTCCAGGGACTAGCTTGTTTGTAGAATTAGATGCCAAGTCGGGCTATGTAATGGGGAAAATCTATCGTGAAGAACAAAAGCTGGCAGGACTTGCTGTTGGAGATTATTTTTATGCACAAAGTGGAATTGATAAACCTTTTGCTAAGTTTAGAAGATATGAAAATACACCCTTATTAAACTATGGGCACAATATCATTAATCCTCAAAATATAGTCTCTTTTATTGGACAAAATGAAGGTGAAGTTTTATTTTCTGCAGATTATGGCGCGCAAACTTTTTCATTAATGTACAGCGAAAATGTGAGTCGACTCACAAACTACAAAACCAATTATAGAGATGATTATAGTGATGGACGCTTGGTAGTAGATAATAGCAGCCAAAAAGTATATGCAGTTACAAAAACTTCAGACCCTATAAAAGTATTTAATCGTGGTAAAGCAGACAGTTTCACCAATTTAACTTCGAACTTAAATGGTGTGGAATTTTATGATTTCGTAGAAACTAAAAATCTTCTTGGAACACTTGGTAAAACAGGTCTTAGAATAGTTAATACCCAAGACGGTAGCGAAGTAGTTTCTAAAGTTATAGGTTTAGAGATGCCTTTTATAGATAGAGGCTTAGCACTTTCTCCAATTGCAAATACAGTTTTATATGCAACCAAAGAGTTTTCTGAAGGAGGTCCCATTTACGATAAATTACACTATCTGGATTATGTGTCCAATAAAGAAATTTGGAGCAAAGAAGGAAGATACTCTGCTCTAAAATTTATTAAACAAGGAAGTCAAATTCTAGTCGTAAATAATACCTCTGGAAATTTAGAAATCATAGATCCTGCGTCTGGAAATCTTATTAGATCTTTTCCACTTACTTTCAAGGGGACGCTACTAGAGAGTACAATATCTCCAGATGAAAAATATATAGTTTTCTCAGGATATAAAGAAAAAGTGTATGTATACAACATAAATTCTGGTCAACTAGTAAAAACATATAGTAATAATGCATTTGAATATAATACTGGTGAGTTTGTTACAAATAGTGTAGTAGCTGTTTCTCATGCTAGTAGTATTAAGTTTTTTGACATTTTAGAAAATAAAGAACTTCTTAGAACTTATATATTTAAAGATGGTAGTTGGATAAGTTATACTTCTCAAGGACTGTTTGATGGTTCTCCAAGTGCATGGGAAAAAGTGGCCTTTGTAAAGAATAAAGAAGTAATTCCGTTAGAGAGTGTTTTTAGTAATTTTTACACCCCTAGATTGTTACATAAAATTCTTTTTGATGGTGATTTAGAGAAAAGAGAAGATATAAAAAACTTAAAAGCACCACCTTCGGTAACTATAATCTATAAAGAAGGCACAAGGAACCTTACTGTTGAAGATGATGTGCAAGAAACTAAAGTAATTACAACTCAAAACCAAAATGGTGAGATTACCTTAAATGGTAATGCTAATGGTGATAGAATTATTGAGATGCGTCTGTTTCAAAACGGTAAATTAGTTAGCTCGAATACAAGAAACTTAATTGTTGAGGACGATGTTCCAAGCGGAAATTCCAAATCATACAACGTTAAATTAGTGGAAGGAAGCAATGAGTTTATAGCTGTCGCTATTAATTCTCAAGGAACCGAAAGTCGTCCAGACAAACTAACTGTAATCTATAAACCTGTAAAATCTGAATACACCCCACAAGGATTACAAGCACATATTCTAGTAATTGGAATAGATAAATACAAAAACTCCAAGTATGACTTAAATTATGCTGTTGCAGATGCTACTAGCTTTAAAGAAAGTGTAATGCAAGGGGTAAAAAATATTACCTCTAAAGTAAATATCTATGAGATTAAAAATGATGAAGCTGTAAGAGAGAATATAATTTCTAAGCTAACAGAAGTCACTTCTAGAGCAAATCCTCAGGACATTTTTGTTTTTTATTATGCTGGACATGGAGTAGTAGCGCAGGAAGGAGATAAGGATTTTTATTTAGTGCCTCACGATGTTACACAACTATATGGTAACGACGGAGCATTGAAGCAAAAAGGAATTTCAGCAAAAGAATTAAAGCAAATTGCTAGCAGCATCCCTGCACAAAAGCAATTATATATTTTAGATGCATGTCAAAGTGCTGGAGCACTTAACACCATTGCTGCACGTGGTGCTATTGAAGAAAAAGCAATTGCACAACTTGCACGAAGTACGGGGACACATTGGCTAACAGCTTCTGGGAGTGAACAATTTGCAACCGAGTTTGATGAGCTTGGACATGGAGTTTTTACCTACGCACTTTTAGAAGCACTTTCTGGAAAAGCAGATAGCGGTGACAAGCGTATTACTGTTAACGAAATTAAAGCATACATAGAGAGTAGAGTGCCAGAAATTTCAGAAAAATATAAAGGAAGTCCGCAGTACCCATCGAGCTTTGGATTTGGACAAGATTTCCCTGTAGGAATACAAAATTGAATTAGTGTTGTTTTTGTTTCTAAGAGTTACTTTTACTTAAGTAAAAGTAACTCTTGTTTTTTGTATATTGGATAAAAACAAAAAATGCGTAAAATTCTCTTCGGAATAGTAATAGCTTTCTTTATCATTTTTGTGGTGCAATACTGTGTTCATGATAAAGAAGAGACACAAAAATTACAGGCAACCTCTTCACTTATAGAAAAACAACTTGAAAATGTTGGAAAACTCATCGTTACCGAAGGTAATTATGCTCAAG
>CAYGMB010000180.1:4052-5020 GCA_964350765.1 uncultured Flavobacteriaceae bacterium | reverse complement strand
CCAAGCTGAAATCCATTGTCTGTTTCTCATATGTGCTTCTTCTACATCATCACCAAGGTTTAATCTTATTAACTGAGTCATTAATCCATTCCTAATGTATCCGTCAAAGGCAGCCATACCCACTTTTTTCCAATCATCTACAAGCCCAAGCTCTTGTAATTTTGGGCTGTATAAATAATAAAGCCCTACTAGATCTGCACGACCTTCTTCTAAAGTAGAGGCATAATTTTTTAAGGTCTCTTTGGTCTCTCCTACTCCTGGATTTAATTGTCCTGAAGCGTGTCCTATTACCTCATGTAGTGCGGTATGAAGCTTATCTGCCAATTGTCCATATTCTTTTTCAAGCTCATATTCTTGATCATCATGAACAAACTCTTTTAAACGCCCTGAACTTCCAGCATTATTATAAGCATTAATTATGTTTCCTAACGAAACTGACTTACTACCTACAGCTGCTCGTATCCAGTTTGCATTAGGCAAATTAACTCCAATTGGAGTACTTGGCGATGCGTCCCCAGCTTCTCCAGCTACATTAACTACCTTATACGTTACGCCTACAACATTTTTCTTTTTGTGCTCTTCCATTAAAGGAGAGTTGTCTTCAAACCATTGAGCATTTTCAGATAGAACAGCCATTTTCTGTGACATATCAAAATCTTTAATTTGTACAATAGTTTCGTAAGAACCTCTATATCCTAATGGATCATTATACACTTCAATAAAACTATTTATATAATCTATATCTCCTTCAGTTGCAGCTGTCCATGCTACGTTGTAATCATCCCAGATTTGTAAATCTCCTGTTTTGTAATACTCTATTAATAACCCAATTGCATCTCCTTGGGCTTTGTTTTCTGCTACCCCTTGCGCTTTCTCTAGCCAAGAAATAATCTTATCGATAGCAGCTCCATATAAACCACCAGACTTATATACACGCTCTTTTAATGTTCCATTCTCTTTTACAAGTT
>CAYGMB010000180.1:1231-4042 GCA_964350765.1 uncultured Flavobacteriaceae bacterium | reverse complement strand
TGGAGATTGTTTTGCTGCATAAAAAGTTTCAACGTCTTTGTTTGTAACATTTGGTCCATAAAAGTTTACAGCACTTAAAGCAACATTATCAACATTTTTTGCTTGATTTACTTTTTTCTTATCCTCATTATTAAAGATAACATCAAGTGCTGCTCCTTCTAATTTTGTATTTGTAGCACTCAATAGCTCTTGTAAATATTCCTTTGAAAAATCAGGTACTAACTTATCATTTGAGTAGTGATGATGTATTCCGTTAGAAAACCATACTCTTTTTAAATAAACTTCAAAGTTGCTCCAGTCTTCAGTATTCTTGTCACCATCGTAAGTTGTATATATATTCTCTAATGCTTTACGTATGGTAAGGTTATGGCGATAATTTTGATCCCACATGATATCACGCCCCTCTAGACCAGCTTGCACTAAATAATACACTAGTTTTTGTTGTTGCAAACTTAGGTTGTCCCATCCAGGAACTTGGTAACGTAAAATCCGTACATCTGCAAATTGATCTACATTATAATCAAAATTGTCTGTAGCGACTTCTTCAACTTGCTCATTAGGCTCTTTTTTATCTGTTTCTTTACAAGAAAATAATAGTAACCCGCTCAAAGCCATTACTATAAAAAAAGTATTTTTCATTATTTTAAAATTTAGTTTCCAACAAATGTAGCAAAATATAGATGTTAAATTTGCTATCTTAGCAGAAATAATCAACAACACCTCAATATGAAAATCTTAAAATATCTTTTTTTTCTTATCCTTTTAGTTCTTATTGGCGGCGCCATCTATTTTGGTACTAAAGATGGAACTTTTGATGTAGCATCAAGTAAAGTAATTAAGGCTCCTGCAGAGGTTGTATATAACAAAGTTAAAGATTTTAAAAGTTGGGAAGAATGGGGTCCTTGGATGAAAGAAGATGAAAATATGGAAATTACTTATGCTGAAAAAACTGAAGGTGAAGGTGCTTCTTATTCATGGACAAGTGATGTAATGGGAGATGGTAGTATGGAAACTGTAAAGGTTATTCCTAATAAAGAAATAGATCAAAAAATATCATTTAACACTCCAATGGGAGACAGTAATAGTGATGTTTATTGGATTTTTGAAGATAATGAAAATACAGGTGAGACTAAAGTTACTTGGGGTATGAAAGGAGAACAAACTTTCATGGAAAAAGTTTTTATGGGATTATTTTCTGATGAAGATTTTGAGAGCACTTTAAAAACAATGTACGAAACTGGACTTAAAAATCTTGAAGAGTCTGTACTAGAAGACATGAAACAATTTACGGTAAATGTTGATGGTATTACTGAATATGGCGGTGGTTATTATATGTACACAAGTACCTCAGCAAAATCAAGTGACATTGGTTCAAGAATGGCTCCAATGATGGGACAAGTGATGGGATATATGCAAGAAAACAATATACAAACTGCTGGAATGCCGTTTACTATATACAACAAAATTGACGAATCAAATGGCACTCTAATCTTCTCTGCTGCAATACCAGTAAGAGATAGAGTAATTACACCAGAAGGTAGCCCTGTGGTTTGTGGTTTTATGGAGCCGACTACGGCATTAAAAATTACTTTACGTGGTGACTATGGTAATTTACCTAGTGCTTATACTAAAGGAGAAGAATACATTACCCAAAATAATATACAAAAAGATGATGCTAAAAGTATGTTTGAGGTGTATGCAACAGACCCTGGCAATGTTCCAAACCCAGCTAATTGGGTTACGGAAGTTTACATTCCTGTTTTAAAGACTCAAAATCCAGAAAGCAACTAATATAAAATGAAAGCACTCCTGTATGTTTTTTTAGGAGGTGGCTTGGGAAGTATGTTACGATATCTTGTTGGTACTTACACTTCAAGCTTTACAACTTCATTTCCTTACGGCACTTTTATTGTAAACATTATTGGCAGTATTATTATTGGTGTTATTTTTGGATTAACTCTTAAAAATAGTTCGCAGTCTGGAGATCTTATTTTATTATTAGCTGTAGGATTTTGTGGTGGCTTTACGACCTTTTCAGCATTTGCATATGAAAGTTTTATATTATTAAAATCTGGACAGACTACTCTTTTCTTTACATATATTATTTCCAGTATTTTAACAGGTCTTTTTTGTGTTTGGATAGGTTATATATTGGTCTCTAAATTATTTTAATGTTTTTTAAAATCTTTTACTCCTGCTTCTATCCTAATACTTAAATCATTCTCCTTTGGAGGAATAGGACAAGAGTAACCACTATTATAAGCACAATATGGGTTATATGCTTTGTTAAAGTCTAGTATAATAGTATCACCTTCAGGGATTGTTGCATCCAAAAATCTTCCGCCGCCATACGAACCATCTCCAGATGTGAAGTCTGTAAAAGGCAAAAATAAATAGTCTTCATAACCAGGCTCACTATAAGGTTGTGTATTCTTGTATAAATTTAACTTTAGCTTTTTGCTATCAATTATAAAATGAGCTTCTCCATACTTCACATACTCTGGGGTCCTTCCTGTAGAAGTTTTCATTAAAAAAGGTTGCTCGTTAGGAGTACGAATAAATCTTGCAACTACTCTATATTTTAAATCTATTGGATAAAATTCTAGTTCTTTAAAATTTTTAAAATCATTTAACTTTAGTATTGTTGTTTCTACAGTACTAAACTTTTCATTTTCTGAAGCCTGATACGCTTTTATATCATTAAGTACACTCTCATCGTCTTGGGCAAGAAGGGTAAATGTAGATAATAGTATTAGTACTGTAAGTAATCTTTTCATCTTAGAGGTATTTATGTAAATATAGTTTTTTCAA
>CAYGMB010000180.1:0-1221 GCA_964350765.1 uncultured Flavobacteriaceae bacterium | reverse complement strand
TAATTAATTAATAATTAAAATGATTAGATACACCGTACAAAAGGTAATTACCTATAGAAATAGATGCGGGTTATCTATGTATTGACTATACGATAATAATAGAAATCAATATAAAAACGTCCCGCTAATTAGCGGGACGTTTTATTTTTACACTAACAACTAACCAATATGAGAAAAATTTACAGGAATTATATAGATAACTTTTCTGGGCTCTCTAGAGAAATCTGGTTACTATCGCTTGTCACTTTTATAAATAGAGCGGGTGCTATGGTACTTCCTTTTTTGTCACTATACTTAGTGAGTGAAAAAGGATTTACAAAACCTGAGGTTGGAATAATAATGACTTGTTATGGAGTAGGCTCAATTTTAGTGACTATAATTGGTGGAAAATTAACTGATATTATTGTATAGCATAAAAGCATAGTACTAAGTTTATTATTGGGTGGGCTTGGTTTTATTGGGCTTCAGTTTTTAGATACGTTTTATCTTATATGTTTTGGTATGTTTCTACTTATCTTACTAGCAGATGCCTATCGTCCAGCCGTATTTGTAGCCGCAGAAGCATACAGTAAACCAGGTAATGTTACTAGAGCTATTGCATTAATTAGACTTGCAATAAATTTAGGTTTTTCTATAGGGCCTGTAATTGGAGGTATTATTATTACTCGAATTAATTATGCTTCATTGTTTTGGATAGACGGGATTACATGTGCAATAGCTTCTTTACTACTTTTTATTGTTTTAAAACCCAAAAAAGTAGTGCACAAAGAGGAAATAATTATAAATAAAGAAGGCAAATCACCCTACAAAAATCCCTTGTACATATTACTTTTTTTAATTATGGTTTTGAGTAGTATAACTTTTGTTCAGTACTTCTCTGTAGTTCCTTTATTTTATAAAGATGTGTACTTACTTTCTGAAGACCTCATTGGGTTACTATTATTTATAAATGGGGCAATTATTGTAGTTTTTGAAATGCCATTAGTAGGATGGCTTGAGCGAATAAAAATTTCGAAAACCATGGCGTTACTTTGGGGAAATGCTTTTCTAGCTGCTAGTTTTTTAATTTTAAATTTTTCATCATGGATAGGGGTTTTAGTTATTGGAATGATATTAATGACCTTGGGAGAAATGATTGCTTCTCCATTCTCTAGCGCTTTGGCATTATCTATGGCACCTAAAGGTAGAAAAGGCACCTATATGGGACTTTTTAGTATGAGC
>CAYGMB010000179.1:0-5094 GCA_964350765.1 uncultured Flavobacteriaceae bacterium | reverse complement strand
TAGGAAATCCTCCTCCAATATTTAAACTGTCTAGCGTAGGGCATACTTTTTTAAGTTGAACATATACCTTAAGGCACTTAAGTAGTTCGTTCCAGTAATATGCGTTGTCTCTAATACCTGTATTTATAAAAAAGTGTAGCATTTTTAACTCTACTTTTTCATTATTCTTAATTTGTTTATCGTAAAAGGGAACTATGTTTTTGTAGCCTATTCCTAGTCTAGAAGTATAAAACTCAAATTTTGGTTCTTCTTCACTTGCAATGCGGATTCCAACCTTAAATTTTTTGTCTATTCCTTGAGAAAGAAGCCCTAATTCTTCATAATTATCAATTATAGGAATACAGTTTTTATGGCCATTATTTATAAGTCTTGAGATATTTGTTATATACTGTTCTCTTTTAAATCCATTGCAAACTATAAAGGTGTTATTGTTTATTTTACCTTCTGCTTTTAGATTTTCAACAATGTTAATATCAAAAGCAGATGATGTTTCAATATGAATATCATTTTTTAGTGCTTCATGAAGAACATGCTTAAAATGAGAGCTTTTAGTACAATAGCAATAATTGTATTTTCCCTTATAATTATTTTTTTCAATAGCATTTGCAAACCATCCTTTAGCTCTCTGTATATTTTCAGAAATTTTAGGTAGATATGTAAATTTTAAAGGCGCTCCATAGGTAGCTACTAACTTCATTAAGTCAATTCCATGAAACTGTAACTCGTGATTGTTTAATGAGAATTCCTGTTGAGGAAATTCATATGTTTGATCTATAAGATCAATATATTTTGTATTCATTGTATAAGATTATTTCAAAAAAAATGATGACTGCTTAAAAACCCAATTGATAAAATGGGCTGATTATTTTGGAAAATCTTAAAACGGTTAGATTAATATTGGAGACAGCCAATACGCTACTCTATGGTAAGTATCCATAGTTTTTTTAACAGGATTTGTCCCTGCTGGTATATCTATATCACTAGACGCGATAACGGAAGTTAGCTTTAAATTTCGGTTACTTATCCTATAAGCTGTTTTTGAATTTGACTTCCTAATTTTCAAAAGCCCGAACGTAAAAACACTTTTCAATTGTTCAGCTAAAAGCGGCGCAAATGTAATTTATTATTTGACACCGCAAACATTTTTGTGATTTTTTTTAAAGCATATTAAAAAGCTCAACTTCCTTTTTGGTAAGTATTTTCCAGCGACCTCTTGGTAGATCCTTTTTTGTAAGATGAGCTATGGTAACACAATCTACTTTTACCACATTATAATTTAAATGCTCAAAAATAGTACGAATAACGCTATTACCCATGTGCTTTATTTTAAGCCCTATTTCTTTTTTTGGAGCATTATCTACATAACTTACTTCCTCTACTTGAATCAACTTGCCGTCAATAGTAAGTCCCTCTTTAATTTCTTCTAGATGAGAAGCTTTTAAGTTTTTATCTAATTCTATATGAAAAAGACGCTCCATTCCCTTACTATGAAGCTTTTTTACTAATTTATCATCATTAGTAAATAATAATAATCCCGTTGCATTGCGACCTAATCTTCCTACAGGCTTTACATCTGCACTTGTAGCATTACTAATTAAATCCATTACTGTAAGTCCTTTACTAGTACTTGTTGTAGAAGCTACTGCTTTAGGTTTATTAAGTAAAACATAAGTATTAGGCTCTGGAGAGATACGGCGACCATCAAAACGTACATCGTCACTAAGTTGTACCTTATAACCCATCTCGTTTATTATCTTTCCATTTACTGAAACTAACCCAGTAGCTATATAGGTATCTGCTTCTCTTCGGGAACATACGCCACTATTTGCGATGTACTTATTAAGTCTAATACCATCTTCTTTATTAGGAGTAGATTGCGTTTTCTTTTTGGTGTATTGCTTTTTGAAAGGAGCTTTCCTGTTCTGCCCACTTCTTCCACCTCGATTACCTTTATCTCCAGAAGTGTTTCCTCTTTTCTTGTTGTCTTTTCGTTGCATTGTAAAAATTTTTGCAAAGATACGTTTTAAAGTAAAAGATTGCTTATAAGAAAATTATAAGAATTTCTAGAAAAGTTAACCATCAAACTCAACGGTAGATTGTCGTTCTCTATTTACAACTAACTTAGTTACATCTGGTCTTGAATAATGTCCTACGGGATCGAAATTTTGACGTTCTTCATACACTTTATTAAAATCTAATATATGGTAAGTGTTTCCTTCTTTATTTATAAGTGGTTTTGCAATCCATTCTCCATCAGGTCCTGCAATACAACTACCTCCATTGGCTAATATTTTAGGAGCTTTTTCAAAGATTTTTTCTAAATGTGGCGTATATGGAGGAAAATCTTCAATTTTCATTAAGCTCGAAACCGAAATTACATAACTCCGCGACTCACGTGCTATAAAACGTGTAATGTCTTTTGTATTATGATCACTGCCTGGCCAAACGGCAACGTGTAGGTTTTCTCCCTGTCCATAGAGGGAAGCTCTTGGCAAAGGCATCCAGTTCTCCCAACAATTTAATCCTCCTACGGTAAATGCCTTTAATTTATGTACTTGTAATCCATTTCCATCTCCTGGTGCCCAAGTGAGACGCTCATCATAGGTGGGTTGTAATTTTCTATGAACCGATTTTATTTTTCCTTTTGCATTTATATACACCAAGGAAGCATAAATACTATGTCCACCTCTATCTAAAGGTCTTTCAATAATACCTAGATAGATTGCTATTTTATGTTTTTTGGCTAGTGCACAAACCTCTTTTAAATCACCATTTTCTATACAAACCGAATTACGTACATAGTGTGCATGTAATTCTTTATTCACTTTTTGATCCCACTCCGCACCATTAGTTAATGCAAGCCAAAAAGGATATCCTGGCAATACACCTTCACCAAATACTATAAGCTCTGCATCGTTTTTAGCTGCATTTTTTATACTCTTATAAATTTTTTCTAATGTTTTTACTTTATCAAGCCAAACGGGAGCTATCTGGGCGAGTGCAACTTTTAAAAAATTTTACATAACCTAAAAATAATAAGAAATACCTTAAGGTTTGTAGTAAAGAATTCTGTAAGCTAAAGACAAACTATAAGATTCTATAAAGTACTAAATCTATATTGATAAGTATAATACTAAAAACTCCTACGACAATTATTAGTTTTAATATGGTATGCAATAATATATAGTGCAGTTTTTTTGCGGATTTCCATAAAAAGAAAACAAACACACCTAAACCTAGGAGACTTCCATAAAAATAAATGTACATGTATCCAATTTCAAACTTTGTAACTAATAATAGTACAGGAATAAGAGTTAAGGTTGCAAGTATTGTTAGCATTTGCTTTGAGGTTCTCTCACCATAGACTACAGGAATTGTCCTATAATTTTGAGCCAAATCTCCCTTTATATTTTCTAGATCTTTAGTTAGTTCCCGCATAGCAATTAATAGAAATAAAAATGTAGCATGAACAAAAATAACAAGGTCAAAATTTCGGTAATAGATAAAAACAGCAAAGAATGGTATGACGGCTAGCGTTGAGGCTACAATATTACCAACAAATGGGTGTTTTTTGAGCTTATGAGAATAAAACCAAATACCAAAAATATATAACGAGAAAAAAATTACGGCTCTAAAAGAAACGTAACTAGCAATTATTACAGATAAAAAATTAAGCACAAAATAACCAGAGAGTTTAGTGTTTTGGCTCACCAGCCTATCTAACATTGTTTTATGAGGTCTATTAATTAAGTCTTTTTCACTATCGTAAAAACTATTAATTATATAACCCCCAGCAATAGCAGAAGCAGATGCTAATACCAGCATTAGTAAGTTTACATCAAACAATACTTCACGCAATGGTAGATCGGGAGCAAGGATATAAACAGATGTAAGGTACTGCGCTATGACAATAACAAGAATGTTATAGCCTCTAACAACAGAAAACAAACTAAAAAACTTTACTAAAAAGTGTTTTTGCTTTCTTTTGAGCATACCAAGATTTATTAATCTGTAAAATGAATTTCTAGAAGTTATATACTACCTCTAGCTTATGACCTTTAAGAGCAGCTTTTGCTTTTTCTATATCTTCTGTAAAGCCTAGCATATAGCCTCCGCCTCCAGAACCACATAATTTTAAATAGTAAGCATTAGTTTCTATTCCCTTTTGCCAAAGAGTATGAAACTCTTTTGGTATCATAGGTTTAAAGTTATCTAGCACTACTTTAGACAATTGTTTTACGTTTCCAAAGAGTGACTTAACATCTCCTTTAAGAAAATCATGAACACAAGCATCTGTATGCTTAACAAATTGATTTTTAAGCATATTTCTAAATCCTTCCTTCTTCATATTCTCCATAAAAATCTGAACCATAGGAGCTGTCTCACCTGTACTACCGCTATCTAGCAAAAATACTGCTCCATTACCCGTTTGTTCTTGAGAAGGGATACCTGCGGGTTCAATGTTATCTTTACTATTAATTAATATAGGCAGACTTAGATAGCTGTTTAATGGATCCAAGCCAGAAGATTGACCATGAAAAAAAGATTCCATTTCAGAAAAAATACTTTTTAACTGAAGAAGTTTTTCTCTTGTTAAATTTTCTAGAACTGTTATTTTTTGGTTGGCATACTTATCATAAATAGCAGCAACTAATGCTCCACTACTACCAACACCATAACCTTGAGGAATACTACTGTCAAAATACAATCCTTTATCAATGTCTTCCTTTAGAGCAGCTATATTGAAAGAAACCATTTCTGGTTTTTCATTTTGAAGATTATTCAAGTATGTAGCAAACTTTTTTAAACTTTGATTTGAAGCATGTGTAGCTAATGTTTTGTTTTCATCAATTTTTAGAGCTCCCTTATAGAAGTTGTAAGGTATAGATAACCCTTTAGAATCTTTTATGATTCCATACTCTCCAAAGAGTAAAATTTTTGAATAAAATAAAGGACCACGCATAAGTTTTTAGGTGTTGTAAATTAGACCTTTCAATAACAAAAATACAATAAAATTATAACTTGAATTATATTAAAATTGTACCTTCTCCTGTATAGTCTTGAATAAACTCATTTTTTTTACAATACTTACAT
>CAYGMB010000178.1:0-5096 GCA_964350765.1 uncultured Flavobacteriaceae bacterium | reverse complement strand
TTATGTTTTTGGACAAACAATTATAGATAAAATTGCTATATCTTCCGGGTTAAGAGACAAATTCACTTATCATTTTGATGGCATTGAAGAGCTGCAATCTATTCTAAAAGCTAAAAAAGGAGGTATTCTAATAAGTGCTCATGTTGGTAACTTTGAAATTGCAGAATACTTCTTAAATGAACTGAAAGAAAATTTTGCCATTATTTTGCTTACAACAGACACTGAACATAGTAACATAAAAGCTTATATTGAAAGTGTTACGACCAAATCTAGCATAAAATTCATTATTATTAAGGAAGATTTGTCTCACATATTTGAGATAAACGCTGCTTTAGCTCGAAATGAAATTATCTGTATAACTGGCGATCGTTACGTTAAGGACACAAAAGCATTGAAGCATAAATTATATAATAAAGAAACTTATTTCCCTGCCGGTCCTTTTATTTTAGGTTCTCGTTTAAAGGTTCCTGTTATATTTGTTTATGTAATGAAAGAAACACGTAAACATTATCACTTATTTGCAAGAACGGCAGAAGTAAAAAACAGAGATGCTCAAAATTTATTAAACTCATACACATCGAGTGTTGAATGGATACTTGAAAAATACCCATTACAATGGTTTAATTATTTCGACTTTTGGAACGACTTAAAAGATTAAATTAAACATGAATTTACTTAAAGATCCAATTACAGATAAAAACATTATTCTTAAGTTAATTCCGCAACGAGACCCTATTATCATGGTCGATGCTTTGTTGTACTTTAACGAATCAAAAGTTATTTCGGGATTAACAATTAAAGACGATAATTTATTTGTTGAGAATAATTACCTCACCGAGCCTGGTTTAATAGAAAATATGGCGCAAACTGTTGCGCTTTATACCGGATATCATTTTTATATTAAAAATATTCAAGCTCCCGAAGGCTATATTGGAGCTTTAAAAAATATTTCTATAGAAAAACTTCCAAAAATAGGTAAACAGCTTCAAACCGAAGTTGAAATTTTACAGGAATTCATGGGTGTTACGTTAATTAAAGGCTTTACTAAATTAGATGGAGACATTATTATGTCTGCTCAAATGAAAACGGTTTTAAAAAAGGAGCAAAATGAAATCTAAAAAAAAAGATAGCCCCCAACTTACCTCTTTACAAGTGTCTTACGATACTAGGGTTCGCTTTAATGAAACAGATGCTTTAGGTATTGTATGGCATGGATATTACCTTCATTATTTTGAAGATGGCAGAGAAGCGTTTGGAAGAAAATATAATATATCTTATCTAGACACGCAATCTGAGGGTTACATTACCCCTATTGTTAAATCGAGTTGCGAACATAAATTGCCTTTACGTTACGGAGAAATAGCTACCATAGAAACTACTTTTATAGATAGTCCTGCTGCTAAATTAATTTTCAGATATAGAATATTAAACGAAAAAGGAGATATTGTTTGTACAGGAGAAACCACTCAGGTTTTTGTAGATACAAATCATAATTTATCACTTACCTTTCCGCCATTTTTTAAAACTTGGAAACAAAAAAACGGGTTGTTATAACTTATGAAAGACATTTATTTTACTGCTAGCAATATCATCTCTCCTCTTGGATTTACTACAGAAAGTAATATTTCTAAAATAGCTCAAGAACAATCGGGAATTGAACATCATAATTCTCTAGGTTCTTCACCTTACTATGCTTCAATAATAAACGATACTTTGTTAGATAATGCTTTTAGCAAAATTGGTAACACAAATGAGTATTCAAAATTAGAGAAAATGATGATTTTATCTCTAACTGATACCATTAACCAAACCAAAGAGCCTATTTCCAACACAACAGCATTAATTATTGCTACAACTAAAGGTAATATAGATAGTTTAGAAACTAATTTAAATTCAGAACAAGCTTATTTACCCGAATTAGCAAAAAAAATACAGGACTTTTTCCTTTTTAAAAATGAACCTATTATTATTTCGAATGCCTGTGTTTCTGGTATTTTAGCTATTGCCGTAGCAAAACGCTTTATACAAAACAACTATTACGATAATGCTTTTATAGTTGCAGGCGATATCGTTTCAAAATTTACCTTATCTGGTTTTCAATCCTTTCAAGCGATTAGTGAAAAACCATGCAAACCCTTTTCAAAATTTAGAAACGGCATAACCATAGGTGAGGCTGCTGCTTCTGCTTTCATTACTAATAATAAAACTGAAAAAGATAACATTCAAATTATTGGAGATGGCTCTTGTAACGACGCTAATCACATTTCAGGACCATCAAGAACTGGTGAAGGTCTTTATAATAGTGTTATTTCTGCATTTGATGAAGCTAATATAACACCTGAATCTGTAAATTATATTTCAGCCCATGGTACAGCCACCTTATATAATGATGAAATGGAAGCTATCGCTTTTAATAGATTAAACTTAAGCAAGACTCCTGTTAATAGCTTTAAAGGTTATTACGGACATACTTTAGGGGCTTCTGGTTTACTTGAAGCTATTATTGGCATTGAATCTATGAAAGCTAATACACTTTACTCTTCTTTAGGAATCGATGAGCTAGGGGTATCGGTGCCTCTAAATATTATAAAACAAAAAGAAAAAGTAAACATAAACACTTTTCTAAAAACAGCATCGGGGTTTGGAGGGTGTAATACTGCTGTACTTTTTAAAAAAACAGACCATTGAAAGAAAAACTAAATATTGTCTCTTATTGTCATATAAAAAACAATAAAATTTTTGTTGATGGTGATATTGTTTTTTCTAAAGATGAGAAAACCCCTTTTTCAGAATTTTCAAAAGCTCTTTATAATCAACAAAAAATAGCTTATACTAAATTTTTTAAAATGGACAACCTATGCAAATTAGCATTTATAACTTCTGAAATACTTTTAAACCAATCTAAAATAGACGACAAGACAAAGGAAAGCATGGGTATTATATTATCTAACAAAAGTGCTAGTTTAGATACAGATAGACGCCATCAAGAAACTATTAATGATTCTGAAAACTACTTTCCTAGTCCTTCAATTTTTGTTTACACACTTCCCAATATAACCATTGGAGAAATAAGTATAAGACACCAAATAAAAGGAGAAAATTCCTTTTTCGTTTCATACCATTTTAATGAAACACTTTTTGAACAATATACAAGTTGCCTTTTAATGAATAATAAAAGCACCCACGTACTTTGTGGTTGGGTTAATTTTGACAATGATAATTATGATGCATTTATGTATATTGTCGCCCAAGAAGGCACATACCAATATTCAAAAGAATTTATAAAAAATACATATAATAAAAATTAATAGTAATGGAAACATTAAAACAAGAACTAAAGGAAAATATTATTGAACAGTTAAATTTAGAAGACTTTAGTGTTGAAGATATTGCAGACAATGATACTTTATTTGGAGACGGTTTAGGTTTAGACTCTATTGACGCCCTAGAACTAATTGTTATGCTAGACAAAAACTACGGCATAAAACTTACAGACCCAGAAGAAAGTAAAACAGTTTTTGGCTCTATTGATTCTTTAGCTAATTATATTACAGAACACCGAACAAAATAATATGCTTGAAAAACGTGTTGCTATAACTGGAATGGGCATAATATCTTCTATTGGAAATAACATTGAAGAAAATTTACATGCCCTTTTAAATTTAAAGAAAGGCATTGCCCCTATAGTAAATATCAAGACGCATCATAAAAACCATATTAAAGTTGGTGAAATTTTACAAACTAATAAGGAACTAGCTGATTTACTTAATTTACCTGAAAACAATAATTTTTCTCGAACAGCATTATTAGGGTGTATTGCAGCAAAACAAGCTATAGACCTTGCTAATATTATAAATGTTAACACCTATAGAACAGGCTTAATATCTTCAACAAGTGTTGGAGGTATGGATATTACAGAAAAACACTTTAAAACTTATAACTCGACCCCAGAAAGCAGAAAATACATTAACAGTCACCATGCTTTCGATAGCACCGAAAAAATTGCAGAAATATTAGGCATTACCGAATATACTACTACGATTAGTACAGCATGCTCATCGGCAGCCAATGCCATTATACTTGGAGCTAGATTAATAAAATCTGGACAATTAGATCGTGTTATTGTTGGTGGTACAGACGGACTCTCTAAATTCACCATTAATGGGTTTAAAACCCTTATGATATTATCAGATACTTACTGTACGCCTTTCGACGCTAATCGAAAAGGGCTAAATTTAGGAGAAGGTGCTGCCTATTTAGTATTAGAATCTGACGAACTTGTTAAAGAAGAAAGCAAAAAAGTCTTAGCATATCTTTCTGGCTACGGAAATGCAAATGATGCATTTCACCAAACAGCTTCTTCTGAAAATGGAGAAGGTGCTTTTTTAGCAATGTCTAAAGCCCTTAATGAAGCAAACCTTAAAGCTGAACAAATAAGTTATGTAAATACCCATGGTACAGCTACACCAAATAACGATTTATCTGAAGGCAAAGCTTTAAAAAGAATTTTTGGTAATAATGTTCCCGAATTTAGTTCTACAAAGGCGTATACAGGTCACACCTTAGCTGCCTCTGGAGCAATTGAAGCCATTTATTCGGTATTGGCACTTCAAAATGATGTGATGTTTCCTAATTTAAATTTTAATACGCCAATTTCAGAATTGCAACTTACCCCTTTAACCCAAACTAAAAATAAGTCCTTAGAATATGTCTTATCTAATTCGTTCGGTTTTGGTGGTAATTGTTCAACGCTTATTTTTTCAAAAAACTAATGAAACCCTGTTATATAAATAGTGCTGCATCAGTTTTACATACTGCTAAAACTGTTCCTGCAATTCAGCCAAATTACAAAAGCTTTATATCTCCAATTGCAAGCAGGCGTATGGCTACAGGTGTAAAAATGGCGGTAGCTACATCAAAAATGGCATTAGAAGAGGCTAATGTAAATATGCCTGATGCGATAATTACAGGTACAGGAATAGGTTGTATTGAAGATTCCGAGAAATTTTTAAACGCTATTATAGACAATAATGAGCACTATTTAACGCCTACTTCTTTTATTCAGTCTACACACAATACAATTGGAGCTCAAATTG
>CAYGMB010000177.1:2786-5102 GCA_964350765.1 uncultured Flavobacteriaceae bacterium | reverse complement strand
TGAAATCGAGTTACCAGACAACTATCATATTATATCACTAAAAGCACCAATCCCAATGCAGCCTTATGGTAATGCATGGTATAATATCTATTTTGATGCAAATGATGGAAAGTTTAGTGATACAGAACAAGCTATTGCATCTAGAGATCTAATTGCAAATTGTATAGATACCATTGTTAAAGAATATAAAGTAGATGCATCTAATATTACATTACTTGGTTTCAGTCAAGGAACTATTTTAAGTCTTGCTATAGGATTAAGTTATCCTGAAAAAGTAAAAAACATTATTGGTTTAAGCGGGTATATAAACGAAGATATACTTAAAGAAGGTTATACCGATAATGATTTTAGTAGCCTATCAATATATAGCTCTCACGGAAGTGTTGATCAAGTGATTCCTGTAGATTGGGCGCGTAAAACAAAACCCTTTTTAGATAAACTACATATTGAATGTGAATACTCAGAGTTCCCGGTAGGTCATGGTGTAGCCCCGCAAAACTTTTATGAATTTAAAGAGTGGTTAAGTAAGCACTAGTTTTTCTTTGGTTTTGGGTTTCCATACAAAACAGAACCTAAAACTTGTACATCCAACTCATTATTTTCGTCAAAATAATACTCAAGTATCATCTCTCCCCAATAACTACCATCTGTAAAATCTGCCATCACCCACCTGTGATTAAGAAATTTTAAGGAGTTTACTCGCATGGGTGCTTCAATACCTTCATAAGGGATTAAAGGATTACCATTTACTCCTGTGTTTTGGTCATAAATAAAATCTCGAACTTTGTTTTCTGCATCAATAGCCTCCATACCTAATTTTTCAATATAGGTCATAGCATCATCATTTCCTCTTAACGAGAAATAATTCATAGTAGCAATACTATCTATTAAGGTTTCTTGAATTGTTTCTTTTTCTGAAACCTGCTCAGTAAGTTTTTGTATTGTTTTTTCTTGACTTTCAAATATTCTTTTTTCATTCATGTATTGAAAAATAATAAACAATACTGCAAAAAAGAATAAATACATAAAAATGCTTTTCTTCATAACTATAAGGTAAGTTTAAGTCCATCGTACGCTAAAAAAACGTTTTTTGGTAGGTTTTGTGATACTTCATCATGAAACCCCAACAAGTGGCTTATATGCGTTAAATAAGCACGCTTAGGATTTACTCTTTTTATAAAAGCAAGGGCTTCATCAAGATTAAAATGTGATTTATGTGGCTCTATACGCAATGCATTAACAACAAGGATGTCACAATCTGTAATTTTTTCAATTTCAGCTTCAGGCATTGTTTTTACATCTGTCAAATAAACAAAATCATCAATTCTAAAGCCTAATACAGGCAGTTTATCATGAAATGCTTCAACTGGTATTACCTGTTTGCCCTTTAGAGAAAAAGAAGTATTCTTGTTGATAACTACCTCTTTAATGGTTGGAGCACCTGGATATTTATTTTTAGTTTCAAAAATATAAGCAAATCGTTTATGTAATGCCTCAAACACTCTACTTTCGGCATAAAATGGAATATCTCCTTGCCTAAAATAAAATGGGCGAATATCATCAATACCAGCTGTATGGTCACTATGCTCATGTGTTAATAAAATTCCGTCTAGTTGGCTCACATTTTCACGTAACATTTGCTGTCTAAAATCTGGGCCACAATCAATCACATAGTTAGTATCTTCCCATTGTAGGAGTACAGAAACACGTAACCTTTTATCTTTTGGATTATCACTTAAACAAACAGGATGGGTACTGCCAATAATGGGTATTCCTTGTGATGTTCCTGTACCTAAAAAAGTGATTTGCAAGCTCGATTTCATTCACACAAAAATAACAGTATTTTTTTTGTTTGCCTATTGTATTTGCTACCTTTGTTAAAGCCCTTACTAAAAACAATTTGCTATGCCAGACATGATTAAAGGAGACAAGGAATTTGAGAATATTCCCTCCACAAGAAGTAAAGCACTACGTATTAACCTTAATGAAAATATCTACGGTACCTTTGCCGAAATTGGTGCTGGACAAGAAACAGTACGAAACTTTTTTAGAGCTGGTGGCGCCTCTGGAACTATAGCAAAAACTATGTCGGCGTATGATAAGGACTTTAGCGATGCCATTTATGGAGTAGAAAGTGATAGCCGATATGTGACTGAAGCACGCCTTAAAAAGATGCTTAATCATGAGATGGAGCTTATTGAAAAGCGTATTGACCGTGAAAAGCACCCTAATAAAATGTTTTTTGCCTATGCTAATACAGTTGCTACTATTGACTTTGCAAAAAAATACAAAGGGCATGGTTGGGTTGGAATTAGA
>CAYGMB010000177.1:0-2776 GCA_964350765.1 uncultured Flavobacteriaceae bacterium | reverse complement strand
TCAAACGGACCCTAGTGAAGATTATAGTGAAATAATTTTACATATAAGGTTTCATGAAAATGATGCCGTAGCACAGCAAATTACGCTAGGTCTCCTCGGGGTAAATCTTATATACGGAGCATATTATAAGTATGATCAACCTAGAAAACTACTACGCTACCTTTACGATCATATAGATAAAGATAAAATAGAAATAGATACTATTAATTTCTCTGGACCTAAGTTTGAAGATGTAGACAACCGTTTAATGAGTTTACAGCTTATTAAAAACGGAATGACAGAAGCTGTAATTTTTGGGCCAGACGGAAACAATATCCTTCCTGCAAGATTACTTTACAAAAAGAATATTTTAGCATTACGCGGAAGTTTTAGACCCGTAACAAAAGTAAACATTGATATGTTTGAAAAATCGTATGAAATGTTTCTTGCTGAAAACAAAGTAGAAAAAGATAGAACCGAAGTAATCTTTGAAATTACATTATCTAATCTAAAAGCAGAAGGGGAAATAGATGAAGAAGACTTTATGTACAGAGCTCGCTTACTTTGTTCACTTGGTCATACCGTTATGATATCCAACTTCCAAGAGTATTATAAAGTTGTTGAGTATTTCTCTAGGTACACAAAAATGCGCTTAGGGCTTGCCATGGGAGTTAATAATCTTGTAGATATATTTGACGAAAAATACTATCGTCACTTAAGTGGTGGTATCCTTGAAGCGTTCGGTAAACTTTTCTATAAAGATTTAAAAGTGTACCTATATCCTACTTATAATTCAGAAACAAACACCTACACAACAAGTGATAATTTAAAGGTACATCCACGTATGAAAGAGTTATATAAATTCTTTAAATACAACGGAAAAGTGGTAGATATAGAAAACTTTAATCCAGATATTTTAAACATTTTCTCTAGAGAAGTACTAGAAATGATTGAGAACGGAAAAGAAGGCTGGGAAGATATGCTGCCAGAAGGAGTTGCAGATATTATAATACAAAAACAACTCTTTAGTTGTAAACAACAACCCCAAAAGGCTACAAGCTAATAAAAAAACCCGCTAAGAAAGCGGGTTTTTTTATGGTCAATTAATTTTACTTACTAGCTTTCTAAAATTTGAGCTGCGTGGTCTTTTGTTTTTACTTTATCGATAACTGGGTCTACTACTCCACTTTCATTAAGTAAAAATGTTTTACGATGAATCCCATCATACTCTCTGCCCATAAATTTTTTAGGCCCCCAAACACCAAAAGCGTTAATTACTTCTTTGTCCTCGTCTGCTAATAGCGGAAAGGGGAACTCAAATTTATTTTTAAAGTTACTTTGCTTTTTTTCACTATCGGCACTCACGCCTAACAACTCATAACCTTGCGATTGTAGTTCTGCATAGTTATCACGCAAGTTACAAGCCTCTGCAGTACAGCCAGGTGTATTTGCTTTAGGGTAAAAAAAGACTATTAGTTTTTTCCCTTTATAATCACTTAAACTTATAGAGTTTCCATCTTGATCGTTTACTGTAAAGTTTGGTACAGTATCTCCTGCTTTTAATGTTTTCATAGTGTATTTTTGTAATAATACCCTCAGTAAAAATTTAGAGGGAATAATTGAAAATTAATTTTCGATTTGCAATCAAAATTACTGAAAATGAATAAGCAAGAAAAGGTAGATTTCGTTATTGAAACGTTAAATGATTTATACCCAGAGATTCCCATTCCATTAGACCACAAAAACCCTTATACTCTTCTAGTAGCCGTATTGCTTTCTGCCCAAAGTACAGATGTGCGTGTAAACAAAATCACTCCACTATTATTTGAAGTAGCAGACAATCCTTACGATATGGTAAAGCTAACAGTAGAAGAAATAAGGGATATCATTAGACCTGTTGGATTGTCACCTATGAAGTCTAAAGGTATTCACGGTCTATCACAAATTTTAATTGATAAATACAATGGCAAAGTACCTAAAGATATTGCGTTACTAGAAGAACTTCCTGCTGTAGGACATAAAACTGCGAGTGTTGTGGTAAGCCAAGCGTTTGGAATACCTGCTTTTCCTGTAGATACACATATACATAGACTTATGTATCGTTGGGGTTTTACTAATGGCAAAAATGTAGTGCAAACAGAAAAAGATGCAAAGCGTTTATTTCCTAAAGACTTATGGAACTCTTTGCACTTACAAATAATATGGTATGGGCGTCACTACTCCCCTGCTCGTGGTTGGAAACTTGAAAAAGACATCATCACCAAAACCATTGGTAGAAAAAGTGTTTTAAACGAATACTATAAATTAAAAAATAAAAAGAAGTAGCTATAAATTACTATTCAAATTATAACCGCTATTAAAAAAATACATCAGAAATAGTTGAAGAACAACTCAACACAAATTCCCAAAACAAGACTCCATATAGTTGCCAGACGTGATAAGCGCTTTAATTTAAATGGATTAGCAAATGCCAGCCAAAGACATACTATCCCACAAATTGATAAAATTATTGTTCCGTACAAAGGCACAATACTATCAAATAGACCTATTTTATCAAAGAGCGGATCTAGCAAAGCAGTAAATCCAAAAAGAGCTAAAGCAAAATTCGTTTTTTCGTGTCCTTTAAAAAAATAATATGCTGCTATTAAAAGTTCTAGACTTATAGCTAGAGGACCAAATTTATTATAATACACTCTTTTAAAATATACTTCAAAGCCTTGAGGAAATTCAATTTTTGCTATAAAAGCTACACTTAAAACAACACCTACGAGTAAAAGTAGTAATGCTATAATCTTTC
>CAYGMB010000176.1:0-5115 GCA_964350765.1 uncultured Flavobacteriaceae bacterium | reverse complement strand
ATAAGCGATTGTGCCATTGTTGCTTTACTCGCTTTTGCTCTAAACTTTTCGATTAACCGCTCTGTCTGGTCTATTTGTTTTTGTTGATTTTTTTGTGCAGCCAATTGTTGTTCTCGCAGCTCTTTTCTAAGCACCAGATACTTTGAATAGGGTTTAGGGTAATCGTAAATTTTTCCAAGTGAAATTTCTATAGTCCTATTGGTAACATTGTCCAGAAACATCTTATCATGCGACACTAAAACAACTGCACCAGAATAGTTTTTTAAAAACTCTTCTAACCATAAAATACTTTCAATATCTAAGTGATTGGTTGGCTCATCGAGTAACAGTATATCGTTATTTTGAAGTAATAACTTTGCCAACTCTATTCGCATACGCCATCCACCAGAGAAGGTTTCAGTTAATTTATTGAAGTCTTCTCGTTGAAATCCTAAACCTTGTAAGATTCTTTCTGTCTCTCCCTGATAATTATACCCTCCATGAATCTCATATTGTTGTTGTACTTCGTTTAAATCAATCATTAATTGATTATAACTCTCACTTTCATAATCTGTTCTCTCAGCTAGTTGCGTATTAATATTTTCAAGTTGCTTTTCTAGTTCTTTAATAAGCGTAAATGCTTCATAGGATTCTTCGAGAACAGTTCTTCCTTTCGTGAAATCAATATCTTGTTTTAAAAACCCTATAGAAACCTCCTTATCCATTGCAATTTGCCCCTCATCATACTCCTGTTCACCAGAAATAATTCTAAGCATAGTAGATTTTCCTGCACCATTTTTTCCTACTAAACCTACACGATTTCCTGGACTTAATTGAAACGTAATCCCCTCAAATAAGTACTCTCCCTGAAAAGAAACCGAAAGGTTGTGAATGTTAAGCATGACTATTATAAAAGTTTATAGAAAGATGTTAAAATACAATGCAAATATCCTTATTTTCTTTTTAAAGCATATTATTTTTGGGGCATATTTAAAAGGGATTTCTGCTTTAAAAGAAAATAATTATGAAAGGCACCAAACTCTACAGTATTTTCACAGGCACTTGCCCGGTATGCCATACAGGAAAAATGTATCAATCAAAAAATGCATACAAAGTTTCTGAAACTTTAAAAATGCATGAGAATTGTTCACATTGTAATACTAAATTTAAAATTGAACCTTCCTTTTTTTATGGAGCTATGTACGTGAGTTATGCTGTAGGAGTTGCTTTTGCAGTAGCCGCTTTTATTATTTCCTATTTTTTTATTGGGCTAGGAAGACTCCACACTTTTTTCTTTATAACTGGAGTTTTACTTGTTTTTTTACCCATAATAGTTAGACTTTCAAGAAATATTTGGATTAATTTCTTTTTCAAGTATGATAAAAACAAAGTTTAATAAGCCCTCGAAATATTGATTTCTGAAGGTAATTCTGCCCCATTTTCAATATGATTTATTAGCGAAGATGCTAGCCAAGGTGCGCCTGTAATGCCTCGAGTACCTAAACCATTTAAAAAATAATAATTTTCATACACATTACTACTTCCTACTAGTGGCCTTCTATCTTTTGTGGTTGGTCGTATTCCAGTAATTTGATTTGTTATTTCAAAGGGGCAAGAAATCATTTTTGATAGCCCTGCCAGTATTTTTTCTTTAGCTACGTCTGTCTTTTCAAAAGTACTTACTTCACGTTCATAGGTGGCTCCAACTTTGTAGTAATTATTTCCTTGTGGAATCACAAACAAACTTCCTTTTAAAATAGCTTTACATTTTAATTTTGACGCTTTAATAATTAAGTATTCACCTTTATTGGGTATTAAATACTCCTTTGGAAAGAAAGGATTGTTAATTGCTGCGGCACCTTCTGAAAATATAATTTGTCTTGCTTCTATGTTTTTGTAAACTACTTTTGAGGTATGATGAATAAGTTCTTGATACTGAAAAGTTTGTGTAAGTAATGTTTCGTTTTCATTTAAATAGTTCATATAGGTTTTAAAGAGTAACGAAGTATCAATCTTACCAGAATGTAATACCTGCCCGAAACCAAATGGTGCATTAATAGCTTCATTTCTATTTTCAAGAAGTTCAATAGAGAGAAAAGGCGCTAGTTCTTTATTATCACTTGCAATAATCCAATTGTTTTGCTCTTCTATACTATTAAAAATGCGATAGACTGGAGTATTATCTATAATAGTTTCTTTAAGCTTTTTTGAAAGTGAAGTATAAAATGGAATAGCAGTATCAAGCAACATAGCTCCTTTCCAAGCTGGTGTAAAACGTTTTAAAACAACTGGGTTAAATACACCTCCAGAGACTAAAGTGGCAGCATTAGTCCCTTTATCGATTACTACAAAGCTCTTATTTGCGTTTAATAGAACTTCACAAAGACTTAAACCAGCTATTCCTAAACCAACTATTATATAATCTACTTTTTTCACACTATAAAGATACGTTTAGAAACAAAAATCCCTACTGGAAATCAGTAGGGATTTTTAATTTATCTTAATGGTCTTGTCTTAGTAATTCCAAAGATCAATTTCCATGTTTCTAATTTGCTCTTTAATACGTTGAGACTCTAATAACTGCATTAAAGCGTTATCATTAATATACTCGTTAACGGATCTATCACCCTGTACATTATCTTCTTTATAAACAACAGCATCAAAGCGTCTAGAGTTTAACAAATGATCGTATGAGATAGGTTGTGATGTGTTTTCACGATTAAATGCTTTCCATTCATGTAAAACACCTCTAGCAGATGGGAACCATACCCAAAAAAGTTCTACTTTACTATCTATATTATCATCTGGAAAAGCTTTAGAACGAGCTTCGTTAGCTACTGGGCAAATTCCTAACATACGGTAACGCAAATCACCCTGTCTTTTGTCTAGATACCAAATCCCACGAATTCTCCATTCTTCTACATCGCCAGCATCTAAATCAAATTTACGGATGTACTGCTCATCTACTCTTCCTTCGGCATTAAATTGATTAATACCAACCTCTGTAGTATCTGTATATTGTAAAGAAGCTCTAATATCGTCAAGAGTTCTCTTTTCCGTAAAATATGAATCTGCATAAATATGCTCTATCTTTCCATTTTTTATATTCTTTACAAGAACATCGTATAAAGAGCGTCTATCTGCACCAATGTTGTTAGTGTCTATAGGATAGTATAATGGGAAGTTTACTCGCTCATCTAAATCGATGATTTCCCATGTAGTCTTAGACCACAACACATCTCGATCATCTACGTACCCATACTCTAACGGGCCGTCGTTATCATACTGAATTTGTGCCTCTGTTTTTTTACCAATCTCATCTGGAGTCTTGGCATTAAGAACATTTAACTGTGCTTGCACAGTAAACGCTCCTAACAAAAGGAACACACTACATAAAACAACATTTTTAAAATTCATATTTTTTAAGCTTTTATCTTCTTAGTTTGTTAACTCGATAACAACCGGAGCTGTCTTAGGTAACTTAACGCTACTTCCAGATATTTTAGTATTGATATCGAAAATTTGTACTGCATCACCACGTCTAGCTCTTCCTAGTGCAGATTTTGCAGCTCCATTTAAACGTGTACCACTAACAATAACTGTTGGTTGTCCAGATACTTTAAAACTAAATCCTGTAACATTAAGATTAAGATCAAAATCAAAATCTTTAAGTAATGCTCCAATTGTTGAAATCTCAAGACCTTGACGTTGCATACGTACAATACCATCTTCACCACGAACAGTTCCTACAGGCGCAGGAATACCTTTAATACGGAACTCTGCGTTAGAACTTACTCGTTGTCCATCTGGTAGTGTACCACTAGCTGTAATAGTTACATTGTTTCCACCTTGTGGACGCATAACATACTTACTTCCGCTAACTTTAGAAAGGCCAGCACCTGAAGCATTAACCTTATTATCTGGAATACCAGGGATAGAAACCGTCATAGGGTTATCTACACCACGATATACCACATTCATTTTGTCTGCAGCAATTACAGCAGCGTTAGGCTTAGAAATAGTTGCAAAACCTGTATTAACAGGAACTTCTACTCTTTCACCACCTTCACCATATACTAAATTACCTTCAATCTTATGATCTCCTGGACTACCCGCTCCAATGTTTAATACAATTTTACCTCCTTGAATAGAATATTGATCTTCAGAAAGCGGTCTTCCATCCAAAGTAAGATTAACTTCTTGAGGTACTGTACTAGCATCTGTTCTACCTAGTACGATAGACCCGTCAAATGTTTCTCCAGAGTAGTAAGCAGATTTAGATGCTTCCATTAAAGTAGAGTAGTTACTAAATGAAAGTGCAGCTGCTTGTTGTCCAGAAAGCATTTTCTGTAAAATTTCGCTTTGGTTTGTCTTTACATCATTTTGTAGAGAAGTCATTTTTGTTAAAGAAGCAATTAATGGGAAACCTTCATAGTGGTAGTTTAACCAGTCTTGAGTTGTACCATCGTCTTTTTTAACTTGGTCTGTACCAAAGTTTTCATTAATACTTTTTATCATGTCTTCCGAACCAGCAACTTTTTTAGCTACCGCAGTATCAGATAAAATCTCAACCATTTTAGTTCGGTATTCAGACATTTTATTAATAAAGTTTTGACCTTCTTCTTTTAAATTTTCTCCTGTAAAAAATAAATTATTGAAGTAATCTGCTTTATCCATTACTTCATAATCGTTAGGGTCTTCAATATTAGCTACAGCACCAGCTTTTAATCCTTCAACATAAGAATCAAAATCTGATGTAATTGTAGAAATCTCATCAGCTTTTGCTTTTACAGCAGCATATTGTTCTGGTTCGTCATTAGCTTTAGTAGCTAAACCATCCATGAATGCAACATTACGTTGAGTTGCAGCTGTATTAGCATCACTTATTTTTTCATTTAATAATCCAAATGCAGATAATACTTCTTTGGACATATTAAGGGCTAGCATTGCGATGAAAACCAAATACATTAGGTTAATCATCTTTTGTCTGGGGCTTTGTCCTCCTGCCATATTATTTTCTTTTTAAATTAATAATTAGGTTAAGACTTGGGTTATTTACCACCCATTGCAGACAACATTCCACCATATACTCCATTTAATGAAGATAAGTTGGTTGCTAAGTGTTCCATTTGTGCT
>CAYGMB010000175.1:2533-5119 GCA_964350765.1 uncultured Flavobacteriaceae bacterium | reverse complement strand
ATCCCTAAAAAGCAACTTTTTAAATGGGGAGGTTTTGGAATAAATTTCCTATTTGTATTATTTGCAGTAGTATACACTTTGTTAGTCATTCAAAATATAGTGTAATAAGAGGCATCTATTTTAAAATAAAACAACCGTACTCATGAAAACAACCACACTCACATACACTCAAGATGTTTCAAAGAAGAAAGAAACAACCTCTAGAGAGGCAATTATTGACTTTTATAATGAAGCTACAGAAGATTATAGTTTTTGGAGTAGAGACCTGAACATGCATTTTGGATATTTCATCTTTGGTAAAACCAACCCATTGAAAAGAGACAGTATGGGGAATGAAATGAATAATCAAATTTATAATCGATTAAACCTTTCAAAAAACACAAAAAATATTGCAGATTTAGGGTGTGGCATGGGAGGAACTATGCGATATATGCTTAAAAAACAAAACAACCTATCTATGGTGGGTGTTACTTTATCGCCTTTTCAGGTTGAAGAAGGAAACAAATTACTTAAAAACAAGAAAGGTTTAATTCTACAAGAAAACTATTGTAACACGAGTTTTTCTAACAACAGTATGGAAGGTGCAATTGCGATAGAAAGCTATTGTCATTCTGGTCATAGTGAGGAAGCTTTAAAAGAAGCATTTAGAATACTTAAACCAGAAGCTAACCTTGTAATAGCAGATGCTTTCTTAAAAAAAGATGCAGAAAATTTATGTAAGATTAGTAATTATAGCTACCGTAATCTTTGTAAAGGATGGAGTCTTGATGGCTTAGGAGTTATAGAAGAAGTAAAGAATAATTTAAAAAAAATTGGCTTTAAAAAGGTAAGAGTAGAAGATGTTTCGTTTAGAGTAGCACCATCTGTATTCCATGTACCTTTTGCTATTGGCGGTTTTATTTTAAAAAACATACTTCTCAAAAATCCTTTAAAACTACAAAGTTGGAATAATATGAAAGCTTCCTTCTATGCATTAATATCTGGGCTACACATGAAAGATTTTGGATACTATATTATCACAGCAACAAAATAATGACAACTATTAAACTTTACACCACAATTAAAACTTCTTGTAAAGAAGCATTTAATTTATCTACAGATATTAGTTTTCATACCAAAAGTGCTTCACAAACTAATGAAAAAGCTATTGCTGGTAGAACACAGGGAAAAATTGGTCTGCACGAAACAGTTACTTGGAGAGGCAAACACTTTGGGGTATATTTAACACATACTAGCAAAATTATCGATTTTGAAGCGCCCAATTTCTTTACAGACGTTATGATAAAAGGACATTTTACCTATTTTGTACACCAACATATTTTTGAAGAAATAGATAACAAAACTCGTATGATAGATATTGTAAGATACAAAGTACCTTTCGGAATTATTGGCAAGTTTTTTAATAAATTGTTTTTAGAGAAGCATTTAAAAACCTTCTTAAAACAAAGAAATAGTGCAATAAAAAACACTCTAGAAGCTGTTAGTTAATGAAACTTTGCTATTTTTGGAGCCTCACTATTAGGTGATTAAAAATGCCAAAAAACGTATTAGAACCGAACAATTGGGTAGATCGTTATTCAGACTATTTATACAATTATACTATTGTGCGTGTTAATGATCATGAAGTCGCTCAGGATTTAATATCTGAAACATTTTTTGCTGGTCTTAAGTCAAAAGATAATTTTAAAGGAGAAGCAAGCGAACGCACTTGGCTTATTTCAATTTTAAAAAGAAAAATAATAGACCATTATCGTAAAAAAAATTCTAAGAAAGGTAAAGCCGAAGTTAGAATGACTTACAACAATGATGATGCTGAAGGAGACTGGCTAGAAGAACGCGTAAGTGATCCCTTTGACAAGACTGCAGAAGATGTCATGGAAAACTCCGAATTGGGGATGGCAATCTATGATTGTTTAGATACTTTAAATGAAAAACAAGCTAGGATTTTTAAAATGAAAACAATAGATAATTTTGACACCGAAGCTATCTGTAATGAATTTAACATCACTCCGTCTAATCTTTGGGTAATTATACATAGAGCAAGAACTGCTATGGCAAATTGCTTAGAATCTAATTGGTTATAAGAAATATGAAATTGTTTATTAAATACGAAGAAGCCACACAAATTTGTGATAAAACACAATATAATGAGGCATCTTTATGGGAAAAAATAAAACTTAACATACGTATGCTTTACTGTAGCGCTACAAGAAAATATAGTGCTAGAAATGCTAAATTAACATCTGCAATTAAGAAGTCTAAGGTTAAAACAATGCCCCAAGAACAAAAAGACGCTATAAGAGAAAAGTTAGCAAAAGAACTAGCTAAGTAACAAGCACCAAAGTAATACCCAAAAAACAGGTATACTTTCTACAAAAAAAGAAGCAAAATATTTAGTTTGATTTTTTTTCGACACCAATAAAAATCCACCTATTAAAGCTACTACTACTAAAAGTACCAATAGTTCATCACTATCAGTTGTTGTTTTTAGACCTTCAATAAGCAATACTAGCATTAAAAAAAATATTCCCAATATTTTGGTTTTTCTAATTCCCAACACTTGAGGTATTGTTTTTAGAAATTTAT
>CAYGMB010000175.1:0-2523 GCA_964350765.1 uncultured Flavobacteriaceae bacterium | reverse complement strand
ATCAAACCTTAAATCTCTTATTTCAAAGGGCAAAGTAAGTGTTGTAACTATAAATATACGTTGTAAAAAAGTAAGCCAAACATCTGTATTATAAATTAGTTCACTAGCTATTAATGGAACTAAAACAGAGACTCCAGACCAAACTATTGCAACTACCAAAATTTTTAAGCCTGCTACACTACGTAAGTTTTTATGCTTTAAAAGCGGTATTGCATAAAAAAGGGTTAATAATCCTAAAAAAAAGGATAGCACTATAACTTTTAAAGAAATTTTTGTGGTTAAAAAAATAAGCACCCCAAAGCATAAAAAAGAAAACAACTGTATTGCACGTAAATTATTTGCAAGACTTCTATGATGCAATCCAGCGATCTTGGCATATTTCACAAAATTATAACCTGTTATAGCCCCAAAAAAAATAAAAAGAAGCACGTAAATGTTATGCTCTATTTTAAATTGAAAAATAGTAATTAATGTTAACGACACTACAGATAAAGCAACATGAATACTACTATCTATATAAAAATTTAAAAAGCCACGTAAATACTTCACAAAGTAAAAATAGTTAAACTGTTAGTAACCTTTATATTTAGTTGAAAAGTTCTATGTGCTAGCGCATAAAACTTCATTGTTTTCCTTTTTTATATTGTAATTTTGTACAACTTGTTTAGTTTGTTTTTTATAGTAACAAACAATCCATTTTATAACTTTAAATCACATAATTTTTTAGTGAATTTTTTACTATTATGAATACAGATTCTTTTGCAATAAGACATATTGGCCCCAGAAAAGAGGAACTAGCATACATGTTAAAAGCTGTTGGAGCAGAAAGCATAGAACAACTTATTTCTGAAACTATTCCAAACGATATTAGACTTTCTAAAAACTTACAACTCGACACAGCCATGAGTGAGCAAGAGTATTTAGAACATATTACAGATTTATCTTCTTATAATAGTGTTTTTAAAAGTTATATAGGTCTAGGGTATCATCAAGCTATTACACCTCCAGTTATTCAAAGAAATATTTTAGAAAATCCTGGTTGGTATACAGCTTACACTCCATATCAAGCAGAGATAGCACAGGGTCGTCTAGAAGCACTTCTTAATTTCCAGACAATGGTTACAGACCTAACTGGTATGGAATTAGCTAACGCCTCTTTATTAGATGAAAGTACAGCCGCTGCAGAAGCTATGACACTTTTATTTGCAGTTCGAGAGCGTGAACAAAAGAAAAATGATGTAAATAAATTTTTTGTTTCTGAAGAGATACTTCCTCAAACACTTTCATTACTACAAACAAGAGCTACTCCTGTTGGAATTGAACTTGTAGTTGGTGACCACGAAAGCTTCGATTTTTCTGATGAATATTTCGGAATTTTATTACAATACCCTGGCAGAACTGGAAAAGTCTACGATTTTAGTGATTTTATTGCAAAAGCCAAAGAAGCACAAATTAAAGTCGCAGTAGCTGCCGATATTTTAAGCCTTGTAGTTTTAGAATCACCTGGAAACTTTGGGGTTGATGTAGTTGTAGGAACAACGCAACGATTTGGTATCCCTCTTGGATATGGGGGTCCTCACGCAGCTTATTTTGCAACAAAAGAAGCTTATAAAAGAAACATTCCAGGACGTATTATTGGAGTTACAAAAGACCTAGATGATAACCGCGCACTACGCATGGCATTACAAACTAGAGAGCAACATATTAAGAGAGACAAGGCTACTTCAAACATTTGTACAGCACAGGTATTATTAGCTGTTATGGCTGGTATGTATGCAGTATATCATGGACCAAAAGGACTAGAGTATATCGCAAAAAAAGTACATAATAGTACTGCAACCTTAGCTAATGCTCTAGAAAAACTAGGATATTACCAAGCCAACGAAACCTATTTTGATACTATTGCCATAAAAGCAGATATCTCAAAAATTAATTTTAGAGCAGAGCTTGAAGGCATAAACTTTTACTATCCAGATGACGAAACAGTTTCTATCTCAATAAATGAGACAACAACTATAAATGACCTTAATAAAATTATTGGTGTATTTGCAGAAGCAATAAGTAAAGAGCGTTTTTACATAAATGAACTTATTGAGGGTAATGCTATCCCAAAAAATGTAGCAAGAAAAACTCCATTTCTACAAAACGAGGTATTTAACAGTTACCATAGTGAGACTGAGTTAATGCGATACATAAAAAAACTGGAAAGAAAAGATCTCGCGCTAAATCATTCTATGATATCACTAGGTTCATGTACTATGAAGCTAAATGCTGCTGCTGAAATGCTTCCACTTAGTGACCCAATGTGGGGTAATATTCATCCTTTTGTTCCTATTGAACAAGCAGGAGGATACCAATTTATGCTCAAAAAATTAGAAGAACAACTCACAGAAATTACTGGCTTCGCGGGCACTTCTTTACAACCTAACTCCGGAGCGCAAGGAGAGTATGCTGGCCTTATGGTAATTAGAGCTTATCACAAATCTAGAGGAGATGAACAACGTAATATTTGTTTAATTCCTT
>CAYGMB010000174.1:0-5142 GCA_964350765.1 uncultured Flavobacteriaceae bacterium | reverse complement strand
CTACCTCATAACCCTCATTAATTAACTTTTCTGCAAATAATGAAAACTCACCTTTAGGATATACTTGTGGTTTATTTTTTAATAACCATATTGTTTCTGGACAATCTAAATAATACTTAAAATCTGTTTTGGTGAGTTGATGCATTTATTTGTCATTTATTTTAATTTTGTATCTTTGTATTATCAAATGATATTGGATTGGGCATTTCCCGGTCGGCATTCTTCCTCGGTCTTTACTGGGGAATTTGTTTTTAAGGGAATATCTTATGATAATATATTTTTGGTGCTATAATATCATAAGCCCTGTTTTCTTGGCCAGGTCTTAAATATTTTAAACCAATAGGACGTGCTGTAAGGTCTGCTAATTGTAAACCACTTGAATTAGACTTTTTATTTGCTAATAAAAAACGATAAGCCATCTTGCCGAAATTTACTCGTTTATATCCAAACTGCTCGTTATTACTACAAATTCTTAAAAATTCAAGTTCTAAATCTTTGTCCTCGTTACCACCTCTTTGTTCAAAAACAAGAGAGATTTCTTTATCGTGTTGTGAATTATATAAAAGTATTTCATTTAATTTTTCTAAACCAAAACGAAGTCCAAGATGATAAGGATTATAAGGTGACGTATATTTTGTTTTTAGTTTAGCTTTATCAATAACTACAGGTATAATTGTAAAATCAGTTTCTTTTATTATATCTGATAAATCTGAAAGAAAAGATTCTCTCAACTCCTTATTAGTTCTTAAAAACTGAAAAGGCTCTTTATTTTTTCTAATATCTGTTTCGTGTAAGACAACCTGGTCGTGACCAAAATATTTAAATTTAAACGCCTGTAAAGCTGGTACGGATTTTTCTATATATTCCTTAATATTAAAACAACAAAATGTTAGTACAAATATGGGATAATTTGGGTCAATATTTTTTAGTCCGTGGTCTCCTGACTCATCTATATAAACTATAAAATCTCCTTTTTCTAACATTTTACTTTGATGCTTCTTCAACTATTGCAATTTAGCTCGCTTCATTTCTATTACATTTAATGGTGCTCGTGAATTAAGATTGCTCTACAATCTTAATTTCATCTTCTGTTAAACCATATAACTCATAAACCATTTGGTCGATTTCTGCTTCTAAGGCTGTTATATCTGCCTCTGGGTTTAAGTTTTTTATTTCTATAACTTCATTCACTAATGTCAGCAACCTATCATTTTTAATAGATTTTGGAAGAGGAAAATTTTTAATATCGTAAACTAATATTTTTGGAAAAGCTCCTTTCGATGCTTTTGGTGAAGATTTAAAGTGAAAATATGTTGCAAGTTTTGAGTTTAATATGGCAAGAAGAATTTCTATATCAAAAGAACCTTCATTATCCTTAATGATTAAAACTGAAGGGTCATTATATAATTCTTCATCTGTTAAGCTTGCATATATTCTTGGATTTGTGATTTCTCTTATTAAAATACGTTTTCCTATAAAATATTTAGGGTCTCTTGGATTAGCAATACCAGTATCATACTCAATATATTCTTTACCATTCCATTTCAAAGAATACCTTTTTACATCACCACCATACAACCATTTTTTATGAGTTTCTTTAGTTTTTTCCAATGTATGATACGCTCTGTTTTTTATTATTGCCTCTGACTGTCCTTTATATTTGTCATAAGCAATTAAGCCTTGGCTTATTTCTGGGAAAATGGAATTTAAAGAAATTGAAGTGTTTTTTATTTTTGAATTTAATTTTAAAATAGATTTATCTAACTTAAAAATTAGGCTCCAATTCTGATTATTGGCTAATGCCGTTTCTTTATCAATATTTTCGACAGCTCTGTTTTTTAATTGTTCAAAGGAATCTAATTCATTGGTTCGCCTGTAATACAATGTGTTATGTTCACCCTCTTTTTGGAACTGGAAAATTATTGTTCTAACTGTAGCTTCATCAAATATGTCTATATCAGTACAATCTAATATTTCATTTATACTCCAATTATTAAAGAGATTTGCTCTATAATCTTGTGCAAAAACATTAAATAATATTGTGTTAGGTATTATGTAAGAGACGTTACCTTTAGACCTTAAAATTTGGTGGGAACGTTCTATAAACCAATAATAAATCTCGTAATCCGGAACTTTATTTATTTTATTTACTAAATGCACCCTTTCTTTACCTTTAATTGAGACACCATAAGGCGGATTCCCAATTACTGCATCAAAACCTATGTAAGAGCCATCATCTGCTAATACTTCTGGGAACTCAAAGCGCCACTCAAAGGCGTTACGAAAAATAACATTGTTTACTATTTCTTCTTTTTCTAAATAGGCGTCTTCTACTTTCTTCTTTAAACTTTTTAAACGGTCTTTTTCTGCTTTAGATATTTTTTCGCCAAATTGTTTAAGATTATTTATCTGGTCGTTTTTGAGGTTATATTGATATTGAGCATCTTCAAAATTCTTTATAAACTTATTATCCAAAGTACTTTTAAAGTTATCCTTAACCTCTTCAATTATTTCTAATACTTCACGTTTGCGTTCTTTGCTATTTGCCTCCTTGTAACCAGCAACTGCATTTTTATAATCTGTAAACGTATATTTTAGTTTTGGGTTCTTTTTATTTCTAAAGGCATCCTTTAAATCATCATCTAAATTAAAGCGGCTAATAAGCGAGTTACCACACTTAATATTAATATCTATGTTAGGTAATGTTTGTAGTGTTTTTTCTTTAGTGTAGTAAGCATTTTTTAATAGCTCTATCCACAAACGCAAACGGCATATTTTTACAGAGTTTGGGTTAATATCTACACCAAATAAGCAGTTTTCTATTAGGGTTTGCTTTTGGTGAAACAGCGTGTGCTGAATGCGTATGCTTTCTTTTTCGTTTGGGTTGTACTCAAATAATGCGCCTTTATCGTCTATAACATATAGTTCATCATTTACAATTTCTATATCACAACGTAATGGTAAGCCTTTAGCATCTACTAAAATGCCTAATTCGTTTTTTATAACAATAAGCTCGTTTAAAGCACTCACTAAAAAGTGACCAGAACCTACTGCTGGGTCGCATATACGTAAACTATCTACTATAGTATTAAAACGCTTTAAATCGTCTATTTTAAAATACTTATTGCAGTAGCTCTGTAGGTCTTCAAAAGTTTCTATTTGGTCGTTTTCTTGCTCTTTAAATTTTTGCACTACAGCACGTCTCAACGTCTCTTTACACATATACATTGTAATGTATGCAGGTGTGTAAAATGAGCCTTCTTTATAACCATTAATTTTTTCGAATATTAAGCCTAATACAGAAGCGTTAATTAACGATTTGGTTTCTTGTGCATCCTCGATACCTTCTTTACCATCTGTAGCAAAATCATACGCATCTAAAAACTGAAATAGATAATCTAATGTAGATAGTTTTCCCTTTAATCGTTTACCATTTGCATCTTTTAAAACAGTACTGCTGTAGAGGGTAATTTCGTCATTGTTTAATGCAGATATTTCAAAAGCTTCATTCTCTAACGTATTACGCTCAAACAAAGAACTGTTTAAATACGGTACATCTTTATACTTTTCTTTGTATTTAGGATGTCTTTCGTTTTCTTTTTTAGCTAAAGCGGAAAAAAACAAATCGTTTAGCTCATCATAGTCTGTTATAAATGATGCATTAAGAAATCTGTATTTTGGGTCTTTGTTATGATAAGACAATAATTGAGATTCTAACAGCTTTAAAAACAAAATTCTGTTTACCCAAGTAAGGCAAAGCTCTAAACCTGCATTAAAGGCTTTATCTTCATTGTTTTCTATGCTTTTAATTTGTGAGAGGTAATCTCTATCTTCAAGTATTACAATCGTATTTTCTAAAAGTGAGGCATAGTCTCTGCTTTCTTCAGATTTACGACTTATTAGTTTTTTACCTTTTACTTTAACTTCTTCTAAACCTATAATGTGCAACAACTCATTATAAAAGGCTTTATTAAGTTGGTTGCTATCGTTACCAAAAGCGTGACCTAATAGATGCACATCAGAAAAAATCTTAAATAGTGTATTTAAATGTGCATCACTTAATTTAGTAAAATTAGTTTTGGTAAAATCTAAATGAACAAAAGGCAAATCTTTTTCAACTTCTGTAATATATTTTTTTGCTATTTCGTTATAAAAGAGTTCGTTTTTAGTGGTGTCTTTTAGTCCATCCCTAAAGGCTTTGTATTCTTTTAAAAGTGACTTATTCTTATAAAAGTAATTATAGAAGTCCTCTGCTTTAAATAAATACCACTCATAACCATTGGTAGCTATGAGATGTTTTATATTATTATTCTCGTTATCTACACGTTCACGCAGGTAATACAATAATAACTCTTGTAATGCCTTACGATTTAAATTAGTCTCTGTTAGAAATTCGGATTTATTACTTGGCTTTTTTGCCTCAATAATAACACCAACATCTGAAGTGGCTGTTGCATCAGTATAGATTGCTAAATCAATACGCTCTTTTGTGTTTACGTAATTTGCTTTATAAAATGTATTAGAAAAGAAATCCTTAAAATGAGATTTAATATGCTCTTCACTTTCTCCATTATCATCACTTAATTTAACAGCTTCAATACATTCTACTAATTGGCTTGTGAAATTCGTAACATCTTTACGTAACGGTTTGTGTTTTCTATATGCAGAATTTAATGCTTTTCTGGTGTTGGTTTTATTCATTCTTTTGATTGACCTTCGCTTTTAATGAACATTAAAAATATAAATCTTTTTTGTAGGAATTAGGAAATTCCCCAAGTATATTTTTGAAGTCAATATAGTATTAAGATTAAACGCTAATTATTGATTATGAAGCTACTGCAAATGCTTTTTGCTTTAGCTGATTAACTTCTTTAATAATATTGGTTTTACACCAATGTTCTTCTTTAATACCAGGAATCGCACCTATGCCATCTATAAATTCTTCTTCCATAATCTTTCTTATAGTAGGAATATATTCTTTTGTAGATGCAATACTATCGTGTATGGTATAGATTGGTGCTTGGGGCAATTCGTTAGAAATACGCTTTGCAATTCTATCTATGAACAAATTACTTTCTATGCGTTGTAGAATGCGAGGAAGTATAGTGTGGTCATATTCTTTTATATCATAAAACACTTTAT
>CAYGMB010000173.1:271-5160 GCA_964350765.1 uncultured Flavobacteriaceae bacterium | reverse complement strand
TATTTTTTGTTACTTGAGCGTTTCTCATACCACAAAGATACCAATTGGTATCTTATATGCAAAAGTATTTATAACTTTTAAATAAATAGATAATATCTAAGTATCTTTATAAGCTTTAAGACTTTATTAAATGCCAACTGTTGCGTCTTCCTATAAAGCCCGAGGTCTTTTTAAAAATTGTCACTTTTCTACAATTTATCGTGCTAAGTTACGTCCTATACCACAAGTGCTTTATAGCCGAAAGCGGCTTGAGCTGCCTGATGGAGATTTTGTAGATATCGATTGGTCATATTCAAAACAACCTACAACTAAAGTAGCAATCTTATTGCACGGCTTGGAAGGCAACGCTCATAGAGTATATATCCAAGGGCAAGCAAAAAAGTTAGTTGAGAATGGATGGGATGTAGCTGCAATGAACCATAGAGGTTGTAGTGGGGAAGAAAATAGGCTTTACTTATCTTACAATAGTGGAAGAACAAAAGATTTGCATTCGTTAATAACTTCTATTATAGAAAAAGATAGGTATCAAGAAATTTCATTAGTAGGGTTTAGTTTAGGAGGTAATCTAGTATTAAAATACTTAGGAGAAAGAGAAACTGTTTTTAAACAAATAACAAATTGTGTTGCTATTTCGTCGCCACTATACTTAAAAGGCTCGCTTGAAGCTTTAATGAGACATGAAAACTGGGTTTACAGAACTACTTTTATTTTAGATTTAAAACAAAAGTATAAACGTAAAATGCAGTTCTTTCCAGACCAAATGAATAATAAAGAACTAAAAAAAATAAAAACACTACTTGACTTTGATACCTTTTATACCGCTCCCGCACATGGTTTTAAAAATGCCTATGAGTATTACGAAAAAAGTAGTAGCCTTCAATATCTGCAAAGTATTAAAACCCCTGTTTTGCTGTTAAATGCTTTAAACGATACTTTTTTATCGAAAAAATGTTACCCAAATGAACTGGCTTCACAATCAAAATATTTATATCTTGAAACTCCTAAACACGGAGGCCACGTAGGGTTTCATATTAGTAATAAAGAATACTATTCAGAAAAAAGAACACTAGATTTTATAAATGACTCCAGAAGTTGAATTAATAGCAAGTATCGGGTACTGCGTATTTATAATTGTAATAGCCTTAGTGGTAAAGAAATTTCCACCTAAAAAAATTAATCACTTTTATGGGTATAGAACAACTCGTTCTATGAAAAATCAAAAAATCTGGACAGCAGCCAATACGTATGCTAATAACTTAATGCTCAAAGTCTCTGTATATAGTCTTGTCTTTCCTGTATTTTGTTATTTTATTTTTCCAGATTATAACTTTATAATTACAGTTATTGCAAATACTTTACTTATTTGTTCTATACTATTATTTACTGAAAAACACTTATCTAAAAATTTTGATGCAGACGGAAACCCTAGGTAACTTCTTATCCTTTTTCAGAAAATAGAATTACGTACCTTTGCACCCTAAATTATTGGTATGATTCAATCCATGACAGGCTACGGTAAAAACGTCCTACAATTACCTTCAAAAAAAATTACTGTTGAAATAAAATCTCTTAACAGTAAAAATCTAGACCTCAATGTTAGAGTACCCTCTGCATACAGAGAAAAAGAACTTACTATTCGAAATCTTTTAGCAAAATCATTAAAGCGAGGAAAAGTAGATTTTAATTTATATGTTGAAGTTACTGGAGAAAACACCAATACACAAGTAAATGCTACCATAGTAAAGCAATATATGAAACAACTTAAAGATGTTGTGCCTGCCACAGATATAGATTTACTTAAAATGGCATTGCGTTTACCAGATACACTTAAAACAGAGAGAGAAGAAGTAGATGAAGATGAGTTCGCCAAAATTATAAGTGCTGTTGAACAAGCGCTTAATGAAATTAACAACTATCGAAGTGATGAAGGTGCTGCCCTAGAAAAAGATTTTAATGTGCGTATTTCTAACATCAAAAACTTACTGGAAGAGGTTATAAAAATAGATTCCGAACGGATAGAAAATGTAAAAGAGCGACTGCAAAAAGCTGTTGCAGAAATCAAGGAAAAAGTTGATGAAAACCGCTTTGAACAGGAGCTTATGTACTACCTAGAGAAATATGATATTACTGAAGAAAAAGTACGCCTAACTAATCACTTAGACTATTTTTTAAAAGCACTTTCCTCAAACGACTCTAACGGAAAAAAACTAGGATTTATCACTCAAGAAATTGGTAGGGAGATAAATACTATTGGCTCTAAAGCAAACTATGCTCCTATGCAACAAATTGTAGTACAAATGAAAGATGAGTTAGAGAAAATTAAAGAACAAGCCCTAAATGTTTTATGATGAAAGGAGGTAAATTATTTGTTTTTTCGGCACCTTCAGGAAGTGGTAAAACTACCATAGTACAGTATTTACTTAAACAAAAAGAGTTAAACTTATCATTTTCCATTTCAGCAACATCTCGAGATCCAAGAGGAGACGAAAAGCATGGAGAGCATTACTACTTCATTACTCTTAAAGAGTTTAAGCAACATATAAAAAATGGTGATTTTTTAGAGTGGGAAGAAGTATATAGGGACAATTTTTATGGCACCCTTAAAACTGAAGTAAACCGAATTTGGTCTAATGGAAAAAACGTGATTTTTGATATTGATGTTGTGGGCGGTTTACGAATTAAGAAAAAATATCCAGACAGAACCCTTGCAGTATTTGTAAAACCCCCTAGCGTTGACGAATTAAAACGAAGGCTTAAAAAACGTAAAACCGAAAGTGAAGAGCGTATTAATATGCGTATTGCAAAAGCATCTGTAGAATTAGCTACTGCTCCACAGTTTGACTTTGTTATAGAAAACAATGATCTTACAACAGCACTTGAAGAAGCAAAGGAATTAGTTTCAGAGTTTATTGGCAATGAGTAACGTTAAAAAAATAGGGCTCTATTTTGGAAGTTTTAATCCCATTCATGTTGGGCATCTTGCTATAGCCAATCACATGGTAGAGTTTAGTGATCTTGATGAAGTTTGGTTTGTTATCACCCCGCATAATCCTCATAAAAAGAAAAAAACACTACTCGATGATATACATAGACTGGCTATGGTTCGTATTGCGGTAGAAGAATACCAAAAACTACAAGCTAGTACTATTGAGTTTGATTTGCCACAACCTAATTATACCGTAAACACACTAGCTCATCTTGAAGAAAAATATCCTGAGCAACATTTTTGTCTTATTATGGGTGAGGATAACTTAAAGAGCTTACATAAATGGAAAAATTATGAGGTATTATTAGAGCGTTATCAAATCTATGTATATCCAAGAATTGGTGAAGCTGTGAAACTACATCCATCTATTTCTTCTTCAACATCAATTACAAAAGTAGCTGCTCCTATTATGGAAATCTCCTCTACATTTATTAGAAAAGCAATCAAAGAAAAAAAGAACATCCGTCCACTCCTTCCTCAAAATGTTTGGGAGTATCTTGATGAGATGAATTTTTACAGAAAAAAACCGCCCCAATAAGTTTACACTTACGAAGCGGTTCAACTAAATAACCAACCAAAAAATTGTTTAACGTCTATTTTTAAAAAGACGTATCGTCACTAGAAGTTACTAATCTTAACCATTTGCTTTGCTATTTCTGCATCACTAAGACGTAACTTTCCGTCTTTGTTTTTATATTGTATATAGCCTTTTCCTCTAAATCTATACAACGTTCCAGATGTTTCGTGGAAAAGTTCTATTGTGTTATCATTACTAACGCTCAATTCAAAGTATTCATTGCCTAAATAATCATAATCCAATGTTAAATATTTTAAATATCTGTTATTGGGCACTTTGTCAACATTATATATACCTGTATAATCCCAATAAATACTATTAATATTTGTTCCATTAGGGTCTTGAGAACTTTGGAAGTTTCCGTCTCCACCTCCTGGTAAAAAGGCTACAAAGGTTTCATAATCAAATTCATTAGGTTCACCATATGGACTTGTATAAACTTTTTCCCACGTAATATACTCCTGTAAAAAGTAATGTATGTTGTCATAAAAAAGTGCGTCATAGTCAAAAGTACTTCGCTGGTATCCTATTAATATATAGGATAGGTTTTGTTGAGGGAAATACAACTCAATTTTGTTGTTGCTTAATTGAGTTACCTCAAAAGAGTAAAAACCATCAATATCATGAGTGATGTCTAGAAAAACATCATAAGTATCAAAAAAACCTACATCAATCCCGAAGCCTCCTCCTTGGTCTCCGATACCTACTAAGTTATTGTTTGCAAATAAAGTTCCATTTCTAAATGAAACTGTAAATGCTTTTTGCAAGAATGGGACATATCCATTACCTGTAGTTTGATTGATATCTACATACCACAACTCATATCCAGTTAGTACTTCTCGTAAAGAAGCTGTTGGTTGTGGGTCTACATAAGGGTCTTCTACTAGTACCTCTGTATAACAAGAAGTAAATAATAGTGCTACTAGGCTAAAGCCAAGAATAAATTTAGTCGTTTTCATAATCCCATCATTTAATGTTAATACTCTATTAAAAACCAAAAGCATGCCAAAATTATAACAAACTGATTATTAGTTTTTTACAATGAATTTTTAATTATGTATTTTTGAATTTCATAATAAACTACTATGAGTACATCTCCTAAATTTGCTGTTTTTGGTGGCGGAAGTTGGGCTACAGCAATTGTAAAAATGCTTTGCGAAAATCTTGAAGAAGTAGGCTGGTATATGCGAAGTGTCTATGCATTAGAGCATATTAAAAAAGAAGATCATAATCCAAATTACTTAAGCTCTGTAGAGTTTAAAGTAGCGCAATTAAAATTAAGTAACGATATTAATGAGATGGTTAAGTATGCAGATTATTTAATTT
>CAYGMB010000173.1:0-216 GCA_964350765.1 uncultured Flavobacteriaceae bacterium | reverse complement strand
AGTAATAACTGGCCCTTGCCATGCAGAAGAAGTTGCCTTAGAAAGGCTCTCGTATTTAACTATTGCCTGCGCGGATAATGAAAAGGCAAAAATTGTAGCTAAAAACTTAAGTAGTGATTACATAAAATGTACAACAAGCGATGACATTATTGGAGCAGAATATGCTGCTATGCTAAAAAATATATATGCAATTGCTGCAGGAATAGCTCATGGATT
>CAYGMB010000172.1:690-5204 GCA_964350765.1 uncultured Flavobacteriaceae bacterium | reverse complement strand
TTTATTTCAGCGAGAAATAAAGAGCGTATGGCTCTTATAGAAAAAGGAGCAGATGCTTCTATCTTTTATAGTAGTAAAGAAAAAAGAGTTACTCCTATATGGAAAGTACGCATTTTAAATTTATCTTTATTGCTAATGGGTATTGGAGTTGGAATTTTCATAGCTGGTATTCTACATTTATCTGTAGGTGTAGATGAAGATATTGCTTACCCTGGTACTATTTTCTTAATGGCAGGAATTGGTTTATTCACTGGTTTCACTATGACGAAGAACCTGGATAAATAATCAAAAACACAAATATAAAAAAACCTTCCATATACTTGGAAGGTTTTTTTATAGCTTTTAAAACTCTTTATTACATATCTGCAACAAGATCGTCATTATCTACAAATTTTTCAACTACAACAGATTCTCCCTTGTTGTTCTCCAAAACATAAACTCCCGCTGGTAATTGACTAAGGTCTACATAATTTGTCGTTTTTGATAAAATATGTACCGTATTTTTCACTTCGAATAGTTTGATTTTATCTCCTTCTTCAAAATCAACTACAGTTACAAAATCTCCTTCTCTTGTTATTTCTAAAAGATTTGTCTCTGCATTTTCATAATAGTGAATAAACTCTTGTTCTACATTAATCTCTGTAGGCACGTGAGCTCTTTTACTATCATTTTCTAAAACAAAATTTGTTTCTACATTTTCTAATGCTCCGGCGATATTAATCTCTTCTTCTAGACGCTCTATAACAACAGATTCTCCTTCACTATTTTCTAATAAGTAAGATCCCATAGGCAATTGACTAAGGTCAATCTCTCCATGAGTTTTTGATAAAACATGATCTCCACTTTCTACTTCAAATAATTTAATTTTATCTCCATCCTGAAAATCTACAACCACAACAACAAGTCCTTCCATTTCTACTTCTAGAATTTGGTCCAAGTCATTTGCATAACTACTTAAGAATAAAAATAAGCTAAAAAAACACGCTATTAATTTCATCTTTATAAACTTTATAGTGGGGTTGTTATTATTTTATTACGGTTTTACCATACAATGATATTACTTAATTATAGTTAAACAAATTAAAAACCAGACTTTTAGATCAAATGTTTTCGATATTCGACAAATGACACAAAAAATGTTAAATTAAGCTTTGTTTAATGCTAATACACTAACAATCAATTGATTAATTTTTAAACATTGTTAAAAAATCAGATGAAAAGCAAAAATCTACAGATTAAAAGACTTATTCTATAATATACTTACGTTTTTATCCTCTATTCAATAGAAAAAAATATGGCATGTTAAGCTAAAGTTGATCTAAGGTAAATTTAAAAACCTTATCAATTAATTAGCACTATTATCTTAAAACTATTTTCTTTTTAGGATAAAGAATTGAATGTATTTAATTAGATGTAGGATGGTACCGACTAAAAAAGCCCTATCAGTCTAAACCGATAGAGCTTTTCTATAATTAACACTACATTACTATGAAAAAACTTTATTTATTATTTAATACAACTTCGCTATATTTAGCATTAATTGTGATTATTTTATCTGTACTACGTGTATTCTGGAATCCATTAACAAACACATTACCAAAATTCTTTCTTGTATTTATTTCTAAAGTCTTAGGTAAAGAAATTATACTTTGCGCCCCGCTATATGACAGGTTAAATGCTGTTTTAGGTAAATTTAATTTAAAATCACTGTTTTGAACTGACAGATCCAAGGTAGAAAAAGATTCGCCAAGATTGGCAATAGTAATTACTCCAAAACTTCCAGAGATCGCTCCATTTTCATCAAGTTGTTGGATAAAAACATTACTAGAATCGGCATTAACAAGAAGGTTTTTTGCATTTTGTATTCTACAATTTTTCACATAATTAATTACCAATCTACCATTGTTCCACTGTCGAACAAAAACAGGTGAATAAGAAGCTTTAATAAATGTTTGTTCACCATCTATAACATTAGCAGATAATGTAGTATGAGATAGAGAAGCTTTAATATTATTAGATTTTTCTGCTAATTGCACATCTCCATGGCGAATATTAAGTCTTAGTTTAGCCTCTTTAGGGATACGTACCTTAATGATTTTACTTGTACTATTAGTATTAACTTTACTTGTACTATATCTATAGACTGTAACATTAGCAGTTCCATTCTGATGATTACCAATATCTTGTATTAATTGAGATGCCCATGCATCCATTTTTCTTCCATATTGCTCATCCCAGGTTTCTAATTTTATCTTGCTTTTAGGGTCAGCTTCAAATTGTTTAGCCCATTTTTGCTTTTGTTCATCAATAAATTTTTCGCGTATCTGGCTCTCCCATTGCTTAATATATTTTTCATCATTTTCTTTAAAGGTTCCGTTATTATAATTAACGTTAGCTTGATTTTGAGAAAGCGTACTTGGCATAGGGTTTTTAGCAATGTTTTCCATAAGAGGCCCTAGCATATCAGTAATCATAGGACTTAACATCCTTAATTCCTGTAAGCTTTTTCTATCCATCGTGATACTAGAAGCAGTGACATTTCGACTCCATAAATTTCCTGCCGAGGAATTGATAGTTACTTTCTGACTATCTCCTAATACATCTACTTGCCAACTATCAAGAATATGTTTGCTGTTTTCATTAGAAAGATTACCTTCTAAGTAAGCTTCTACCTCGATTGTATTTTTATTCCAGGTTTCAAAAACAATATTAGTATGACTCGTATTAAGAACAACAGTAACATCTTCATTTACTGATAGCTTTTCATTTAATTTGTCTTGTCTGTCTTGCGCAAATAAGCCTGCACAACACAATAAGCCAAGAGTCACTATATTAAGCCTGTACTTCATTGTAATTTTCGTTTTCAATTCTCTCTAATTCTTTTAGTTTATCTTTTAACCTATTTAAAAGTGATAACCGTATCGTTAAATTCTCCATCATAGCCTCTACACTTTGAACATTAGGTCCAACTTCTATTAATTCTTTATTAAGTTTCTGGTATTCTTTATCAAGGTTATCTAATCTGGCCATAAAACTTTCTACCAACTCTCTATTTGTATCATCAATTGTAATCTGTGATAATTGAAATTTTATACTGGTAAGTATACTATTTTCGACTTCTTGATACTCAGGAGATATTTCTGCTAGAGGAGAAGATTGTTTTGCCAATATTACAGAGGAATTTTTTACAGGAGTAGTATTCATGTCTACTATATCCGGTTCTTCAGTACTGGTATTACCAAGTTGATTATACGTAAGTAAAGAAACTGAAAAGATAACAACAATACTAGCAGCAATATTAAGCCATTTATAATCAAACCTTCTGGTTTCTTTAGGAAACTCATTCTCTAATCTGGACATAAATCTTTGTTGGTGTCCTTTTCTTAATCGTTCTGCAGGAATCTGTTTATCCTGTTTTAATAGTTCTCTAATATCCTGTGCCATGTCTCAAATGTTTTAATTCTTCCTGTAGCTGTTTTTTCCCCCTATGTACTAATGTCCTTGAAGAAACTGGTGTAATATCCAGCACTTCACTAATTTCATTATGATCATACCCTTCTATCAAAAATAGCATGACGGCATATTTATATTTTTCCGGTAATTTTTCAATTGCTTTTTTTACCTCATCTACAGTAACAGAATCAGATACCGACCAATCATTCTGTTCTTCTACAGTAGTCATAACCTGCTCATTAATCGCAACCATATTCATTTTCTTAGCTTTTAGCATATCTATGCTTTTATTTATAACAATTCGTTTAAGCCAAGCTCCAAAAGTAACATCTCCAGTAAATTGATGAAGTCGCGTAAAAGCCTTGATGAAAGATTCTTGCATAGCTTCCTCCGCCTCAAATGGATCTTTAAGAAAACGCAACGCTACATAATACATACCATCACAGTATTTATTATAGAGTTTCATTTGCGCTCTACGATCGTTATTCCTACATTGTTCTATTAGCTCGCTTTGTAACAAACTTTCTTAACTTTATGGTTAGTGATTATTATTTAAAACTGTTTTAAATCGTACTCATCTATATAGACGAAAACATATATTCTATGTTGCAAAATTATGCATAAAAATCATAGTACACCAACAATATACTGTATATCAAATAATTAAAAAACATAATATATATTTATGATCCTGTACCTGTTTATGGCGTTTGTAGTATAAATGATATAAATATTACCCTTCTATTTAGTTACTTACTAAAGCTTTCTTATTTTTATGAATATTTAAACACAGACATAAGTTGTAAAAGAAGTATATTTAGAATAAAAAAATCGTTATGCCAAAACTTTTAAAACGAGCAATACTTATTTTATTAGGATTAGTATTGATTGGATTTGCAGGAATGTACTTCATGAAACAAAGTACCAAAAAACATAGTCCTGAAGAAATCGTTACTCATACAGCAAAGGATGCTACTTTCACTGTTTTTTACAACAGACCATACAAAAAGGGTAGAGAAATTTTTGGCAATCTGGTTCCTTTTAATGAAGTATGGAGAACC
>CAYGMB010000172.1:0-680 GCA_964350765.1 uncultured Flavobacteriaceae bacterium | reverse complement strand
CTTCTCGTTGATGGTACTGTACTTAAAGCAGGAACCTATTCACTATGGACCATCCCGAATCCCGAATCTTGGAAAGTAATTTTTAATAGTAAAGAATATGATTGGGGAGTAGGCATGGATGGCACTGCCAAACGAGATGCCTCGTACGATGTGCTCACTGTAGAAGTCCCCGTACAACCGCTATTAAATATAGTAGAACAATTTTCTATTTATTTTGAAAATGCAAATGATTTTACCATATTATACCTTGCGTGGGATAGAACTGCAATTGCAATCCCTATAAAAGTGTAAATACGTTCTCTTTGATAAACTTATATCATTTTAAGTACATAGTGCTGCAAATACTCAAAATAGCAGAAGGTCTATGTATTAATTACAAGTTTCTAAAAGAGAATTTATAACTTTGCCATAAAGTCATTCTGTGTCTAAAGATTCTACCAAACATACTAATTCTCCCTCTAAAACACCTTCTAGCACTAGTAGTCAAGCAATTGATCGATTTAAAAAGTTACAGCAAAAGGAAGTTGTAATTGCTGCTATTTTTAAAGCAATTATTGCTCAGGACACTGCTGCTTTAAGTAAAGGGATTACATTAATTGAAAGTACCCAGCAAAACCATATTGAAAAAGCACAACAACTTATCGAGATGTGCCTTCCTTATGCCAATAACTCTATAAGAA
>CAYGMB010000171.1:901-5242 GCA_964350765.1 uncultured Flavobacteriaceae bacterium | reverse complement strand
ATCCCAACAAAAAATATCCTTTGTTTATGTATCAATACTCTGGGCCTGGCTCTCAAAATGTAGCTAACAGATGGAATGGCACTAATGATTATTGGCACCAGATGTTAGCTCAAGAAGGTTATATTGTTGTTTGTGTGGATGGGCGTGGAACAGGTTTAAAGGGAAGAGATTTTAAAAAAGTAACACAATTGGAGTTAGGGAAATATGAAGTTGAAGACCAAATAGCTGCTGCAGAAAAATTAGGTAGTTTACCGTATATAGATGAAGACAGAATTGGTATTTGGGGATGGAGTTATGGAGGTTTAATGTCTTCTAATGCATTATTTCAAGGAGCAGATACTTTTTCAATGGCAATCGCTGTAGCACCTGTGAGTAGTTGGAGGTTTTACGATACTGTTTATACAGAGCGCTATATGACTACTCCACAAGAAAACCCATCGGGCTATGACGCTAATTCTCCTATTTCTCATGTAGTTAAATTAAAAGGAGATTTTTTATTGGTACATGGTAGTGCAGATGATAATGTACATGCACAAAATACAATGCGCCTTGTAGAAGCTTTAGTCCAAGCCAATAAAGATTTTGACTGGGCGGTATATCCAGATAAAAACCATGGTATTTATGGCGGTAATACCCGTTTACATCTTTACCGAAAAATGACAAAGTTTGTGAAAGAGTCATTAGGAAAACCTGAGGAGACTTTACAAATGATTAAAAAATAAAAACAACTTTATTAACTAATATTAGATTTTATGGAATTTAAATTTGGAGGTTCTGAAACGAACCAAAAAACAGTATTAGGACATCCATCTGGACTGTTTGTACTATTCTTTACTGAAATGTGGGAACGTTTTTCCTACTACGGAATGCGTGCCTTATTAGTGCTTTTTCTCGTTGCATCTATACTTGATGAAGGATGGGGTTGGGAGCGAGCTGATGCTTTAGTTTTATATGCTTGGTACACAGGTCTTGTATATGTAACTCCAATTTTTGGGGGTCTAATTGCAGATAAAATAACAGGATATAGAAAAGCTGTCGTGCTTGGAGCATTACTAATGACTCTTGGTCACGCATCTATGGCACTAGAAGTAACTGCAGACATGTTTTTCTTTATAGGTTTAGGATTACTAATTATTGGAAATGGTTTATTTAAACCAAATATTTCTTCTATTGTTGGTCAATTATACAAAACACAAGGAAAAGAAAAAGATGCAGGATATACTATATTCTATATGGGTATTAATGCAGGAGCATTTTTAGGTATTTTATTATGTGGGTATATAGGAGAATCTGTAGGATGGCATTGGGGCTTTGGTCTTGCTGGAATCTTTATGTTTTTTGGAATGTTGCAGTTTTACTATGCTCAAAAAATATTTGGAAATATAGGATTATCTCCAAAAGATTCTGAAGATTTAGACGACGCAATAGAAGATTCTGTTGAGGATACTAAAGAAGCTATAGAAGATGTAATGGACGATGCTAAGAAGTCTAAAGTAACCAGAGACAGATTAGTTGTTATTGGAGTTTTTGCATTTTTTACAATATTCTTCTGGTGGGCTTTTGAACAAGCTGGTGGTTCTATGACCATTTTTGCTGCAGATTATACAGATAGAGTTTTAGAAGGAAATGGAGCTTTAACTTTTAAGATATTTAATACCTTACTCACTATAGTACCTATGATAATTATTACATGGGTATTAGCGATGTTATTTAAACAAACATTTGCAAAGTATGCATTGTCAAACTTCTTCTTAGGAACCAGTTTTGTAATAATTTGGGCTATTGTAATTTGGATGCTTTACAGAGAGTTTTCTGTTGAAGTAGCTGAAGTAAAAGCTTCTTGGTTTGGAATTCTAAATTCCTTTTTCATTATTGCATTTGCTCCTTTATTCTCTAGAATATGGCAAAGTAAGTTAAATCCGTCAGGACCTGTAAAATTTGCTATCGGACTAATATTACTCGGTTTAGGGTTCGGAATTTTAGCATATGGTTCAATGGGTATACCCCTAGGTGCAAAAACTGCGGCAGTTAGTATGATGTTTTTAGTATTTGCTTACCTATTCCATACTCTAGGTGAGTTATGTGTATCTCCAGTTGGGTTATCTTACGTTAGTAAATTAGCTCCTTTAAAACTAGTAGGATTAATGTTTGGAGTATGGTTTGTTGCAAACTTCATAGCCAACTTTGCTGCGGGTATTACAGGTAGTTATATTGATCCAATTGTAGAAGATTATGGGATGAGTACATTTTTCTTAATATTTACTTTAATTCCTGTTGGTGCTGGTGTGATAATGTTACTAATTAGTAAGAAGTTAGTATCCATGATGCACGGAATCCGTTAATTGATATTATAAATACAATACATAACTTAAAAAAACGTTCCCTTTGTGGAACGTTTTTTGTTGCAATATAAGAGATTATGAAACAACTTCTACTATTACTATCTTTTGTTTTTTGTGCATCTATTTCTGCACAAGAAATAAAATGGATGTCTATGGACGAAGCCATACAGGCACAACAAAAAAAGCCTAAAAAAATATTTGTAGATATGTACACCGTTTGGTGTGGTCCTTGTAAGTTATACGATAAAAGAACTTTTAGTAATAAAGATGTTGCTACTTACATTAATAAAAACTTTTATCCTGTAAAGTTTAATGCAGAAGGTAACGAAACAGTTACTTTAAGTTCGCAAAAATTTACAAATCCTAATTACCAACCAGCAAGAGCTTTTGGGAGAAATTCTAGGCATCAATTTGCAAGATATATGAACGTTACTGCTTATCCTACCGTTTTGTTTATAGATAGCGATGGAGAATTAATTACAGCGTTAAAGGGATATAGAAGTCCTAAGCAATTAGAGCCATTTTTAAAATTATATGGAACCGATTTGTGGAAAACTGTAAATACTCAAGAAAAATTCGACCAATACTATTCTAATTTTGACTATGAGTTTAAAACCGAATAGAAACCCTATACAATGAAATTACTTTTTACATTTTTATTTTTAAGTTTTGTCTCACTAGCATCTGCCCAAAAAATTAATTGGATGACTATGAATGAGGCACTAGCTGCACAAGCAAAAAATCCAAAGAAAATTTTTATGGACGTTTACACTACATGGTGTGGTCCTTGCAAGCTACTTGACAAAAACACCTTTAGCGATAAAAAGGTTATTAAATTTATTAATGAAAATTACTACGCTGTTAAGTTTAATGGAGAAGGAAACGAAGAAATAACGTACCAAGACTTCACCTATCGTAATCCTAGATATCAACCAGAACGAAAAGGTAGAAATACCACACACTATTTTGCAGACGCTTTACGTTTAAGTGGCTATCCAAGTCTTGTTTTTTTTGAAGAAAATGGAAAATTAATTCAGGCAATTCCTGGCTATAAAACACCTAAACAATTAGAAATTTATTTAAAAATGATTGCTAACGATGACTATAAAAAGTTGACTACTGCAGAATCTTGGCAAAAATATCAAGACAATTTTAAAAGTACTTTCTAATACAACTAAGAGTAGTTTTTAAGTGTTATGCTACTCAATGATGAAAGCTCCCTTTGTGCCCGTGTGGTGAAAAGGGAGTTTTCTTTTATTACACGTTGATTTCCAACGCTTTATACTACTCTTGTAATTACTTCCATCTACAATAACCTTAGTAGGTTGTAGACTATCTAGTATTCTATCTAAATGCAGTTTAGGGCTTTGAGTTAAAATTATAATATCAATATGTGCTTTTCTAGGATACACAGCGCTACTATCTATTACAAGTATTTTTTGGGAATCATAAACAAAAACATTGGGAAGTTTTTCTTCTGAATAAGCTTTAATGTGTTGTGCAACTCTATATGATTGAATGGGAAATTTATCTTTATAACTAGTAGTATCAGTTTTAAATAATCTTAACTCTGAAGCATTTTTTACGCCTACAATAGTGTGCGCTGTTTTATGAAACACTACTAACTCACCTCCAGAGGTTTTGTACATATCCCATATAAAAGCACCTATTAAAATAGATATGACACATAAAGAAGCTACTAATTTCTTGTAAGAATATTTTCGCCATAGTACTAGTAAACAAGCTATTAATATATAAGATATAAGTAATGTGTAGGTTGAAAATGAAATGTCTTTAAATACAAAAGCTTCTTGTTGAGCAACCCAACGAATAAAATTATTTAGAGCTTCAATTATAGTATTGTACCCAATAGCTAACCAATCTGGGAGGGCTCCTATTGCGGCTAAAATAACTACGAATAACCCAAAACCTAAAACAACACCTAAAAATGGTAACACAACAAGATTTGTAATAAAAAACAGACCAGGAAATTGATTAA
>CAYGMB010000171.1:0-891 GCA_964350765.1 uncultured Flavobacteriaceae bacterium | reverse complement strand
CAACTTGTGCCGCAACTGTAACAGTAAATATGTCCCATCCCCTTTTTACAAAGTAATTTTTTGGCCTATAATATTTTGACAACTTTGGTTGAATTAAAATAATAGATAATACAGCCAAGTAACTTAACTGGAAGCCAACATGAAACAGCCATTTAGGAAAAATAAGTAGTAACATAAAATAGGAAGAGAATAATGTATTTATTGTGCTTGTTGGTCTATGTAAGAGTTTTGCCAATCCAAAAAATGAAAACATTGTTACTGCTCTTGTTACCGATGGAGACAACCCGGTTAAAATGGCAAAACACCAAAGTAAAATAATAACTAGAATGGGCTGTATATAATTACCATATTTTATTTCTTTAATAGGACGAAGCATGAATAGAAACAAAAAGTATAATATCCCAACGTGTAATCCAGATACTGCTAATATGTGTATAGCTCCAGCAGATGCATAATCGTTGTATAAGTTTTTGTCAATGTCTCTTTTTTGACCTAAAACTAGTGCTTGGATTATACTTCTTTCATTTGCCGAAATAGGAGCATCGCTAAGTTTATCAATTAAATAATTCCGTACAGAATCAGCAAAACCTCTTATGGTTTGTTGTCCTTTTACTTTATATGCTATTTCCTTGTTATCAATTCTTATTTGACCATACACATTTAAGTTTTTCATGTATTTAGCATAATCAACTTGATGAAGATTTAGAGGTGCTAGTATAGGATTAATTTCAGTTTTAACTAAAATCACATCATCAATTTCTAAGCGATTTTTAATTCTATTACTGTCTTTCCTTATTGAAACTAAAATTTTACCTCTAGAGTTACTTTCATTAAGAGCAACTACTTGGCCAATATATTTTATGTTGTAGATGTCTGGTTTTAATATTTCAG
>CAYGMB010000170.1:0-5275 GCA_964350765.1 uncultured Flavobacteriaceae bacterium | reverse complement strand
AATACCACGAATATTCATAATTTTAATATGATTATCCTTACTTAATTTTTTTCTTAATTTTGAAATAAATACATCCATACTTCTTGCCGAAAAAAAATCATCTGTTTCCCAAAGTGTATTCAATATTATAGAACGCTCAATAATACTATTTTGGTTTTCGACAAAAAGCTGTAACAGTTTTGTTTCCTTGTGTGTAAGATTTATAGTAGGTTCACTTTTAAATTGTAGGGTTTGTCTTATTATGTCAAACTTATAATTTCCCACGGCATAAATTTTTTCTGCTTTGTAATTATGGTTGCTTGATAGCAATAAATTTTCAATTCTAACTATCAATTCTTCAATACTAAAAGGTTTTTTTAAATAATCGTTTCCGCCAACCTTAAACCCATGGACAACATCTTTGGTTTGCGATTTTGCAGTAAGAAAAATTATTGGAATATCCTTATCCTGCTTGCGAATTTCTTCAGCAAGTGTAAAGCCATCTTTTTGAGGCATCATAACATCTAGCACTAATAAGTCAGGTTTTTTACTTATATATACTTCCAAAGCTTCATTTCCATTTTTGCAAAGTATAACTTCGAAATTTCTAAATTCCAAACTTTCTTTGACAATCAAACCAAGGCCTACTTCATCTTCTGCCAATAATATAGTTGATTTTTTATGCATAAGGTAAAGTAATGATAAAAGTAGTTAGATTATCTCTCAAGAAAACCTCTATACTTCCATTGTGTTTTTCAATTATCTTTTTAGTATGGTATAGCCCAATTCCATACCCTTTTACATTGTGAACATTTCCAGTTGATAAACGATAGAATTTTTCAAAAACTCTTGGTAAATCATCTTCTAATAATGTTTTACCATTATCCGAAATAGAAATTTTAATATTAGCCGCTTCCTTAACCAAAGTAATTTTAATATGATCTCCACCATATTTTATCGCATTATCTAAAATATTTCCAAGTGCATTTTCCAATTGAAATATGTCTGCTGTTATGGTTTCTGGCTCAAATTTTTCAGCATTTAAAACTATATGCTTATTAGAGTTAACCTCAAATTTATCTATTACTTTTTGCACTAAGGTAAAAATATTTACAACTTGTAAATTCAAAACCAATGTTTCTGAATCAAATAACGCAGTATCCATAAGTTTTTCAACCATTTCGGTTAATTTAACTAGTTGTTCTTGGGAGAGGTCTAAATATTGTTTTGTTTTATCTTGGTTGTTTTTAGCGTTAAAATACTGAATGCTCTCCAACGCTGTACCAATAGTAGTAATAGGTGTTTTAAACTCATGAGTGATATTACTTACAAGATCTTCTTTTATTTCTGAGAGCTGTTTTTGCTGCTTTATAATACGAAGCAAATAAAATAATGCAACAATAATTGCTATTGCTAATAACAGGGATACAAAAACACCTAAAAGACTCTTTTTTAAAATAATTTGCACCGCATTTGGGTAAAGTAGTTCCAACTTTTCATTTTCTTTTATATGGGTAGAGGTAGTTGTTGTACTTAAATATTTTGGGCTTATTATTTTTTGGTTGTACGCTTCAAAAACTGTATCTGCTTTATAATGTTTTAAAGCATATGGAAAGCTATATTTTCTTCGCTGAAACTCATCTTGCAGATAATTATTCAGTTTAAGAAAATTAATAGAATCTTTATTAATAGAAATATAAATAGCTTTTATATGATGTAACTTCCGCAAACTATCTCTTGATTTTTCTCCCTGAAATACAGAAATATGTTCTGGTAAATCACTTTCTATAGCAGAAATTACTTTATTAATTTTTTCTTCAGAGGCTATTTTGTTACTTTTTCGAACAGCTTGTACTGTATCCAACGAGCTCACAAGGGTAACGTTTTTTTGTTCTGTCAACCTATTATAGTAGGTACTTACCGCATTATCTAAGGCATTTTGTACTTCATTTTTAAAACCTTGCTCATTGGTTAGATAGTTGTAGTAATTCCAATACAATTGTACACCCAAAGTAACCAAAATGGTAAATAAAATAATATAAGGTGTCCAATTATATTTTTTCTTCATAAGCTCAAAAATAGGTTTATTTCTTTTTTTTACTGCCCTATTAACAGTCATTAACACTTGTTAACCTTAATTAACCAGAATTCTTGTTTTAAGTATTCATTTTTGAAAATGATTATCAAATTTAATACAAACCATTTATCAAGCAACTTAATATTCAAGACAAATGAAAAAGTATTTACTCTTATTCGCATTTTTAGCTACAGTTTTTATCACGACCGCACAAGATAAAGGAATCGTTTATTATGGACATATAGAGAGTCCTGGCAAAGGAGGTTCTGTAGGATTAGATTTTAACGCCTATTTAGTTTTTAACAAGGAGGTTTCTTATTATGTAACTGCAAAGGACTCTCTAGAAGATGCAACTACATTAGAAGACCAAAAAATAAAAAAAGAAAACGGTGAGGTTACCGAAATTTACATTGGAAAACATACATTACCTCAAGGAAAACAAGTGTATTTCGACCGTAAAGAAGACAGTCTTTGGTGGAATAAAAAATATAATATTCCAGTATATGGACATGAAAAAAGAAAAATTATCAATTGGAAACTATATACAGATACAAAAATGATAGGTGGTTTGAAATGTTATAAAGCAACTGGAACTTTTAGAGGGAAAAATTATACTGCATGGTACACAAAAAAAATCCCTTTACCTTATGGTCCATGGAAATTACAAGGACTGCCTGGACTTATATTAGAAGCATATGATACCAATAAAGAAATGTATTTGTATTTTAAATCTATTGAGTACCCAACTAAAAAAAATATAGCCGTTACCCCAATTTTTAAACCCAAAGAAGATGCTTTATACCCATGGTTTTCTATTGTAGAATACAAAGAATTTCTAAATAAACTGGTAGAGAAAAATAAAACGAAAGCGATAATCATTGCTAAACAAATGGGAGGAAATGCAACGGTTAAACCTGGAGGAATAGAAACCTTGAGTGTAGAAATATTTGAGTAAAAAAATGAGTATTTATTGAATAGAGACTGTCTAAATAAATCAAGACAGCCTCTTTTTTATTTTGGTAATTACGCATTTTAATATTAGTGCGTTTGTAAAAAGCATCCACAAACAATTGATACCTAGTTATGAAAACAATTCTCTTACTTTTATTGTTAATTGTTTTTAACACCTTAGCAGCACAGCAAATTACTATATCAGGAAAAGTTACAAGCACTGAGCAACAGCCATTGGAAAGTGCCTTAATTGTACTAAAAGACATACAAGAAAATATAATAGCGTATACCTACAACAAGAGCGATGGAACTTATGAAATAAAATTTTTAAGAAATAATTTACAGCAAGTGTTTATAGAGGTTTCCAATTTAGGATATGAAACCATCGAAAAAGAGATTTTGTTATCAGAAAATCCCACTTTAGTTTACAATTTTGTTTTAGAAGATTATTTAGAGCCACTTCATGAAGTAGTCTTAAAAACTTATCAAAAAATTAAAATAAATACAGACACTACTTTTATTAGAGTTTCTAGCTACACTACCAAATCAGAGCAAACTATTGAAGACGTTCTAAAGCGGCTTCCTGGTATTGAAGTCCTTGCAGATGGTAGTATCAAAGCACATGGCAAGCCCATTGAACATTTACTAATAGAAGGAGAAAATATTTTAGATAAAGACTATAAAATATTGTCTAAAAATCTGGATGCCAATGTTCTTAGTGAAGTCCAGATACTCGAAAACTACGAAGATAACCCTATTTTTAAAAAGTTATCCCCATCAGAAAAAGTTGCTTTAAACTTAAAGTTAAAAGATAATTATAAAAATATTTGGTTTGGAAATGCGCTACTAGGCTATGGCACCTATCAAAGGTATAAAACTACAGCTACTTTAGGGTTACTTAAAAAGAAAATTAAATTGCTCTACTTTAGCAATTTCAATAACCAAGGCAATAAGGCTTCTAAGATGCTTTCAGATAAAGAAGTTATTATTGATTTTTCTAACAATTTTCAAAAAATAGAAAAAAAGCCCATTACTTTTTTCTCTATATCTGGCGAGGAAAATACAGTTTTTGATAATCAACATAGTTTTAATAAGGCTACACTCAACTCTCTTGGATTTTCATCAAAAACTTCCAATAATTTTACAATTAGAGGTTCGGGAAACCTAATTTCGGATAATACAACACAAGATTATCTTGCCTTTACCGAATACAATACAGATGAAAACCCTATAACTTACTCTGAAATAAGCAATTACCACAACAAAAATAAAATAGGTTCGGCAGAAATAGAAATGAAATACGCTCCAAATTCTAAAAATTATATTTGCAATACATTAAAATACAAAAATAATCCGAGCACTTCCTTTATAAAAAGTATCCTTAATGAAAAACCTGTTTTTCAACAAGTTAAAAATCGACAAGAAACACTCTATAACCATTTAGAACACACCTTTCAAGTGTCAAACAAAACAACACTTTATAATTATGGTTATTTAGGTTATGGCTATTCGAATGAAAATACAAAGGTAAATTCTCCTTTTTTAAATGACTTGTTAGGATTAGATATCAAGGAAAATGTATTTCAAAAAACAACTGATAAGTTTAATTATGGCGGTTTACAAAGTACTTTAATTTCTAATTACAGTAAATTACAGAATCAGTTTAAAATACATTTACATAGCGAAAGTGAAACAATTGATAATACGTTATTTTCAGAAGACAATATAGAATTTGAAGATTACAAAAACTACAATACAGCTAACCAAACATTTTTATCAGCTTCTAATATGGTAAAAGTAAAGTTACGGGGTGCGAATTATATTAGTGGTAATTTGCTTCTTAGCAACAATTATTACAACCATAAACCCTATTTTTTAAAAGAGGTGTCACTAAATTTTAGGTATAAATTAAAAACACTTGGTATTATTAGACTTGGTTATCAATATAAAGAAGAGTTGCCTAGAGTTTCACTTTTAACAAGTAATTATATACTCACTTCGTTTAGAGATTTTTTAAAGGGAGCTGATGCTATTGCCAAAATTTCTGGAAATACATATTCCTTAAATTACAGCACCTATAATGATGCTAAAGGGTTTTCGATAAATGGTTCCTTATTACACACAAAAACAAATTCAGCTTATACCCTTAATAGTTATTTATTCGAAAATTTTACTTTTAGTCAATATTTTCTAAATTCAGGTGGCAACTATACGTTAGCAAACTTAAATTATACCACTTATTTCAAAAAATTAAGTATAGCCGCCAAA
>CAYGMB010000169.1:0-5314 GCA_964350765.1 uncultured Flavobacteriaceae bacterium | reverse complement strand
TCCTCAAAACTTGGAAGCTGTAAGTCTTTTTCTGAAACAATTAATTGTTCCTCCTTAAGATGCCAGTCAATTTGTAAGGTTGCGTCGTTATAAATGATTCCGCTTTCCGAAGATCTATCGTAATAATTATCACATTTGTACCCAAAAGTTGATTTTGGTGATAATGTTACAAAACCATGAGCAAAACCTCTTGGTACATACAACTGCTTGTAATTTTCTTCTGTAAGAACTATTGAAAATTGTTTTCCAAAAGTTGGGGAGTCTTTTCTTATATCTACTACCACATCTAGTACTTCTCCTGCTATGGCTCGTACCAATTTTGCTTGTGCCATCGCTCCTTTTTGAAAATGAAGCCCTCTTAAAACTCCTTTTGATGAGGTTGATTGATTATCTTGAATAAAAGGGGTTTTAATACCTGTGTTTTTTATAAAGGCAGCCTCATTAAAAGTTTCGCAAAAAGCACCTCTTTCGTCATAAAAAACGTTTGGTGTTAGTACAAAACAATCTTTTAGTGGTGTTTGTTCTATTTTCAAAACTTATTTTAATTGTATTAAATGCTTTCCATAACCACTTTTAAGAAGTGGTGTTGCCAAAGCAATTAGTTGCTCTTTAGAAATAAAGCCCATTTCATAAGCTGCTTCTTCTATTGCTCCTATTTTAAGTCCTTGTCTTTCCTCAATCACCTCAACAAATTGAGAGGCTTGCATTAAAGAAGCAAAAGTTCCTGTATCAAGCCAAGCTGTCCCTTTATCTAGTATACTTACACTTAACTTTCCTCTTTGTAAGTAAACGTTGTTTACATCTGTAATTTCTAGTTCACCTCTTGGGCTTGGTTCTATGTTTGCAGCAATTTCTACTACATCATTATCATAAAAATAAATACCCGGCACCGCATAATTTGATTTTGGATTTGTTGGTTTTTCTTCTATTGAAAGCGCTTTTCCTGTTTCATCAAAATCTACAACACCATACCTTTCTGGGTCATGCACATGATAGGCATATATTATTCCTCCATCTGGATCATTATTTGCTTGTAACAATTCTTTTAAGCCACTTCCATAAAAGATATTATCCCCCAGTATTAATGCTACTTTATCGTTACCAATAAAATCTTTACCAATAATAAATGCCTCAGCAAGACCATTTGGGTTTTCTTGTACTTCATAACTAAATTTACATCCCAATGAGGAGCCGTCGCCTAAAAGTTTCTCAAATAAAGGTAGATCTTGAGGTGTAGAAATAATTAAAATTTCTCTTATTCCAGCGTACATTAATGTTGATAAGGGATAGTAAATCATAGGCTTATCATATACTGGCATTAACTGTTTGCTTACAGCTAATGTAATAGGGTGAAGTCTAGTTCCTGAGCCTCCTGCTAATATTATTCCTTTCAAAATTAGTGTCTTTTAAAGTCTATTGGTATTGTTTAAATACCATTCTATTGTTTTTTTAATTCCGCTTTCAAAATTTTCATTAGCTTTCCAACCTAAGTCATTTTCTAACTTACTGGCATCTATGGCGTATCTAAAATCATGACCTGGCCTATCTGTTACAAATGTAATTTGATCTCTATACGATTTATCTTGAGGTTTTAAATCATCCAAAAGATCGCATATAGTATGAGCAATATAGAGATTTTCTCGTTCATTTCTTCCGCCAATATTATAGGTTTCTCCCAATACTCCATTTTCTAATACCAGTTTAATTCCAGTACAATGGTCAAGTACATAAAGCCAATCTCTTACGTTTTTTCCATCTCCATAGATAGGAATAGGTTCTCCGGCAATCGCTTTCCTTATAATAGTTGGAATTAATTTTTCTTTATGTTGATTAGGTCCATAGTTGTTTGAGCAATTGGTTGTAACAACAGGCATTCCATAGGTATGAAAATAACTTCTTACTATAAAATCTGAAGAAGCTTTAGAAGCGCTATATGGGCTATTAGGTGCGTATGGTGTTTCTTCTGTAAATAATCCTTCTGCACCTAGCGTTCCATACACCTCATCTGTTGATACGTGTAAAAATCGAGACTTTGAGTAAAGCTCTTTTAACTTATTAGGACCATCCATCCAAAGCTTGTAGGCAGCATGCAACAAATTAAATGTACCTACAATATTAGTGGCTATGAAAGCACCTGGCCCTGTTATTGAATTATCCACGTGAGATTCTGCAGCAAAATGAATTACTTGAGTAAAAGAGTATTCTTCAAAAAGACGATGCACAAGTTGCTCGTCACATATATCTCCTTGGACAAATGTGTAGTTTTTATTACTCGTAAATTCTTCTAAATTTCGTGTATCTCCAGCATATGTAAGCTTATCTAACACCACAACCTCATCGTTTGTGTTTTCTAAAATGTAGCCTACGTAATTAGACCCTATAAAGCCTGCGCCCCCTGTTATTAGTACTTTGTTGTTGCTCAAAATATTTATTTAGTTTAGTCTAAAATTTGTTTTAACATTTTTTCTGTAATTACATAGGTGGGTTTTACACCACTTGCTCCCAATCCTCCAGATGCCAATGTGCTACCTGTTTCTAGTGGGTTATCACTTGCATAATATGCGTATCTTACCTTTACTTTTGAAGAAATGCTCCCTCTTATTTTTGAAGCAGCTTGTATCGCTTTTTGGTAATGTGCTCCTTCCATTTCTAATCCAATAACATCCCAAGTAGACTCGTTGAAAAACTTGAGTACATCTCTATTTTGCAAGGAAGTTCCCAATACTGTAATCATGCTTCCAGAACAAACGCTAATTCCATCTTCATCAAAATGGGACTTCTTTAAATTATTTTTAAAGGGGTAATTATCTGCCGTACCCTCAAAAACATGAGCTGAAGGAATCATAATATCTCCCTTACCTCCTTCGAGGATTCCCGCCTTACCCATTATAGATATAGACTCAATTGTTAGAAAGTGTTGCGTCTTAGTGTCAACTTTATATGGTTTTAATAGCTCATCCATTGTTTCATAAGCCTGTTCACCAAAGGCGTAGTCCATAACTATAATTACAGGCTTGAGTTCATTAGAGTTATTGCTATTGTTTTTTGTGTAAATACTTTCAGGAAATTTACTTGTATCAAAAATCTGAACATCAATATTAGTCCCACTTTCATCTTTAATAAAAGTCATTCCATTTTTAGTAGCAAGTTTGTTTACTTTATCACGTAATTTACTGTTTGAAGGAACACTTAATGCTTCAAAAAGTTCATGCTTAGTTTTGTTTTTTGCTTCGGTTATAAGTGCTTTTTCAGCAAATAATGTGTTCATCACACTATGCATATTAGCACTAATAATGTGTAATGGTCTATCAATGAGTTCTTTTTCTACAAGAACATTTTTAATTTTAAGCGCCCAACGCTCTCCATGAATATGATGTCCTAAGCGTTCACGAAGTACTGGACTAAAAGTTATAATCCTCTTGTTATCGTTTACTACTTCATCTATAGCTAGTTTACCTAAGTAATAGATAATATTTAAAAATCTATTGGGGTTTTCTTTGTTTGCAAAAAATGGATACACATTATTTACCTCCTCAAAAGTTCTTCCTAAAAAATTAGCAGTATGAGTTAAGGCAACCTCTCGTTCTTTCTTAGTGAGTTCTTCTTTTTTGAAAACAGCCTGTTCCAGTTTTATCCAATCTCTAATTACTGCACCTTCATCACTAATCATGACTTGTTTCATAATTTTATGTGACTCTATGTATAAAAAAGTGAGATGGGTTAGAATATCATAAATTTCGGAGCGTCCCCGTGTAATTTCAATATTCATTTGCTCTTCATCTATACGATAACAGTTTCTTCTTCTTTTTAATGGGATAATAGGGGTAAAGTGGGAGTTTTTATATCCTTCGTCACTAGTAAGGTTTATAAACCTACATTCTTCAATACCCTTAGGAAGCCTATCCATAACATAAAGTAGACCCTGTAGCTCTATTTTTTCTTCTGCAATAGAGCCATATATTTCTGGTCTTAAAATTAATAGAGAGTCTCGTAAAGACTCTCCAGAAACCCCCATAGGTTTATAAAAGCCTCTGTTAAATAGGTGTCGCATTGTAATATACAAACGCTCAATTGCGCCTGTACTTTCTTGTGCTCTTGTTCTGGTATGTGTTTTTGTGTCTGCCATTATTTTCGGCACAAAGATACTATTAATTTTATGCTTATAAATTTAAAATAGCATCTGCTAGCGTTCGATTATTTGCTAACCTTGGCACCTTGTTTTGTCCTCCTAATTTACCTTGACTTTTCATATAGTTTTTAAAACTATTTTTATTTAGAGTAGTTATAACAAGTGGTTTTAATACTTTACCAACAATAAGGTCTTTATAATAACTGTTTTGAGATTGCATAGCGATATCTATGGTTTTTGCGACATCTTCAATGCTTTTTGGTGTAGTTTCAAACTCTATAAGCCATTCATGATATGGAAGACCTTCTTTCGGGTTTGTTTCGGGGGCTACAGTAAATTCTGAAATTGAAAAATTGTGTTCTTTCATTGCAATATTGAGCGCTTCTTCCACTTCTTTACCAATTACGTGCTCACCAAAAGCAGAAATAAAATGTTTAATTCTTCCAGTAACTACAAGCCTATAGGGTTTTGTAGAGGTAAACATAATTGTATCACCTACGTTATAGGCCCATAAACCTGCATTGGTAGAGATTATCATTACATAATTAATTCCCTCTTTGACTTCACCTATGGTTAGTCTTTTTGGGTTTTCTGAAAAGAAAATTGAGGCCTCAATAAATTCGTAAAAGATACCAGAGTCTAACTGAAGCAACATTCCCTTTTCATTTTGCGAATCTTGAAAAGCAAAAAATCCTTCAGAAGCTGGAAAAAGTTCGATACTTGCTACTTTTCTACCTATTAACTCTTCAAATTTTGCTCGATAGGGTTCGTAATTTACGCCGCCGTAAATAAACAATTCAAAATTCTTAAATAAGTCACCTACTTTTTTATTTGTCTTAGCTTGAAGTCTTTCAAAATACATCTGCACCCATGAAGGAATACCACTAATCACCGTCATGTTTTCGTTTTTGGTTTCTTCAACAATAGCATCTACTTTGGTCTCCCAATCGTCTATACAGTTGGTTTCCCAGCTTGGCAATCTGTTTTTTTGGAGATAACTAGGCACATAGTGGGCTACAATCCCTGAAAGCCTTCCAAGTTTAATGCCGTTTTTTTCGCTTAACTCTGGGCTTCCTTGAAGAAATATCATTTTTCCATCTACAAAATTTGCATTTCCTGTTTCATGAATGTACATTAAAATAGCATTTCTTGCAGCTTCAACATGACTAGGCATACTCTCTTTTG
>CAYGMB010000168.1:1681-5323 GCA_964350765.1 uncultured Flavobacteriaceae bacterium | reverse complement strand
TTGGGTTAAGAATAAGACGTAAATAGGCTATTACATCTTTAATCTCTTTACGTTGGTAAAAACTTAATCCGCCATAAATACGATACGGTATATCTTTTTTTCTTAGAGCATCCTCCATAGCACGAGATTGTGCATTGGTACGATATAAAATTGCAAAATCACCAGGTTTTGCCTGCTCGTTCATTTGGGTTTCAAATATGTTACTCGCAACAAAACGCCCTTCGTCACCATCGGTCATAGTACGATTAACTTTTATTTTTGCTCCCTCATTGTTTGCTGTCCAAACTACTTTCTCTAGTCTAGTTTTATTCTTCTCAATAATACTATTTGCAGCATTTACAATGTTTTTTGTAGACCGGTAGTTTTGCTCTAACCGATACACTTTTACATCGTCATAGTCCTTCTGAAAATTTAAAATATTATTAATGTTTGCACCTCTAAATGCATAAATACTCTGTGCATCATCACCTACTACACAGATATTTTGAAATCTATCTGAAAGTGCTCGTACAATTAAATATTGACTATGATTGGTATCTTGATACTCATCTACTAAGATATATCGAAATCTATTTTGATATTTGGCTAGAACGTCTGGAAAGCGAGTTAATAATTCGTTGGTTTTGAGGAGTAAATCGTCAAAATCCATGGCACCAGCTTTAAAGCATTTATCTACATAGTTTTTATAAATATCCCCAAGACGAGGCATTTTTGCCATAGCATCTGCCTCCATTAATTCTGGATTGCTAAAGTATTCCTTAACTGTTATAAGGCTATTTTTATAGGAAGATATCCTTGAATAGACTTGTTTGTATTTATACACATCTTTATCTAATTGCATCTCTTTTATAATACTACGTATTACACTTTGAGAATCTTGAGTATCATAAATGGTGAAGTTTGAAGTATAGCCTAATTTTTCAGCTTCAAAACGGAGTATTTTTGCAAAAATACTATGAAAGGTTCCCATCCAGAGATTTTTTGCCTCACTTGCTCCTACAATTTGAGCAATCCGTTTTTTCATCTCACGTGCCGCTTTATTAGTAAAGGTTAATGCCAAAATATTGAAAGGATCAATTTCTTGCGACATTAAATAGGCAATACGATAGGTTAAGACACGTGTTTTACCAGAACCAGCACCAGCAATCACAATCATAGCACCATCTTTTTGTAGTACAGGCGCTCGCTGGGCATCATTTAACTGTTGTAAATAGTTTTGCAATTTTCTTTTAAAATGTAGTTGAAATTAGCTTCAGTAATAAAAAATGAAAAATACAGACAATAGTAGTAGTTATGTATTGAAAAATCTAATAATTATAAACAGCTTATCATTTTTGGATTATTCTTAATTGTAATATCTTTAGCTTTCATTGAGGTGTTAATTATCTAACACCATTACCTAAATAAATACATATGAGAAAAATAATATCCTGCTTTTTACTTTTTATTACATTCAGTCTGCAAGCCCAGATGGACACTAGTATTCTTAAAGATATTGAAACCATTGAAGATAAAGTAATAGATTGGCGACGTTATTTCCATGCTAACCCCGAGCTATCTAATAAAGAATTCAATACTGCGAAGAAAATAGAAGAACACCTAAAAAGCCTAGGTATGGAAGTTCAAACAGGAATAGCTATCACAGGAGTTGTGGGAATTTTAAAAGGAGATAACCCTGGCAAAGTAGTAGCACTTAGAGCAGATATTGATGCATTACCTGTTACCGAACGAAATGATTTACCCTATAAAAGTAACGTTACAGATACTTTTTTAGGAACTGAGTCTGGTGTGATGCATGCCTGTGGTCACGACACTCATATTGCAATTTTAATGGGTGTAGCCGAAGTACTTTCAAAACATAAAGATAAAATTAATGGAACTGTAAAATTTATTTTTCAGCCAGCCGAAGAAGGACCACCACCTGGAGAAGAAGGCGGTGCTAAACTTATGATTAAAGAAGGAGTTTTAGAAAACCCAAAAGTAGATGCTATATATGGATTACATATAAATTCTGGAACTCCTGTAGGTACTATTAAAGTAAAGCCTGAGGGTATTATGGCAGCTGTAGAACGCTTTGAAGTACATGTGGAAGGTAAAGGTTCTCATGGCTCTGCTCCGTGGGCTGGAGTTGACCCTATTCTAATTTCAGCAAAAATAATAGACGGTTTTCAAACTATTATTTCTAGAGAATCTAACCTTATTGATGCACCAGCAGTTATTACTGTAGGGAAAATTACAAGCGGTACTCGTTTTAATGTAATTCCAGAAAGTGCCGAACTTATTGGTACAGTTCGAACATTAGATTCAAACATGAGAACACATATTATTAAACGTATGACCGAAATGGCTAGTGATATTGCCGAAGCTTATGGCGGCAAGGCTACTATGAAATGGAGAAACCAAACAGTAGTTACTTACAACGATCCTACACTCACAACCAAGGCTATTGAAACTTTAAAAATGGTTGCTGGCGATACTAACTTTAAAGATATGAAAGCTATTACTGGAGGTGAAGACTTCTCTTACTTTCAAGAAAAGGTACCAGGAGTGTATTTCTTTTTAGGTGGCATGACACCAGGGAATACTAATCCCTATCCACATCATACCCCAGACTTTTTAATAGATGATTCTGGTTTAACTTTAGGAGTAAAAGCAATGTCGCAATTAGCATTAGATTATCTTAACGATAATTAAGTTAATGCGTCGAGAAGTGCTGAGCTTACATTTTTCCAAATAAAATTGAAAATAGATTTTGTTTTGTCTCTTTCGACGTTTTCTTTATTTCCATTTTTAAATTGAGAGTTTTCTTCATCACTCTTTTTTGAAATAAATAAATTAACAATTGCAGAGAAAAATTTGTTTTTCTCATTGCCATTTTTATTTAGAACGATTACCTCAAAATCTTCATAGTTAATTTTTAAATCAATATCACTCTTTGACGAATTTCCATCAATTGAAAAATAGGTTTTATCTAAGCTTCCAGATACTCTTGTGTTTAGACTTGCTTCTGTAAATTGATTAAGTTTTTGAGCCTGTAATGTGCCAATATCAGCTTTAAAAATAAAGTGGTCTTGAGCATTAAAATTCCATTGGACCGCAATTGGACTTTGATTCATGAAAGTAGCTTTAATATCAATTTTTGTAGTGTCTTTTTGAGATACATTTGTTATGTTGTCTACTTGCGCATTTAAATTTGAAAAGTGAATATTTCCTATAGGTCTGTCTTTTTTTACTTTCTCAGAATAGTCTATAATTCCATTGTTTAGTTCCACTTTAGAAATAGTTAGTTTAAAGGGTAATTTTCGTAATAAAGCAGCATACATAGGCTTTATAGTGGTGTCATCTGCAACTAGCTTGTCTCTATATATTGTAAGATTTGGATTTTCTAGCTCAACTTTTTCAATTGTAAGAGCAAGACTGTCATTTACGGTTGTTTCAACTGTATAATTACGTAACTTAAGAGAGTCAATAGTAAAGTCGAAATGATCTCTTTCAGTTTTTAAAATGCTAGAAAGTTTATTTTCTGAATATTTAGTTTTGATTGCTAAGGATTTTATTTCCGAGTTTTTTGGAGAAACTGAAATACTTTTAGTAGTAAGAACATCAAAATCATTTAATTGATATTTTAGTTCTTTTGAAGAA
>CAYGMB010000168.1:0-1671 GCA_964350765.1 uncultured Flavobacteriaceae bacterium | reverse complement strand
TAGATTCTTTTTTGTTTCTTCTGAAAATAATACATTTTCTACGAGAACATTTATGCTGTCGGATTGAAGCAAAAGACTATCCTTTTTATCATGATATATAGAAAGGGTACCATCTTCTATATTTAACTTGTTAATGCGAATAGGTTTTTTGGTGTGTCCTTTTAAAAAGTCTTTCTTTTTCTGTGAATTTTGGCTTTTGTTGTATACTCCTTTTGGATTAACGAGATCTATTTCCTTAATAGTAATTTTATTATTTACAATGTAATCCCAATAACTTACATTAGAAACTTCAATACTCTTTATAAACAAGCTATCCTTATTTAAAGCAATTGTATCCTTTTTTACCACTAACTTGACATCACTAAGACTAACACTTCCAGAAATAGTACTAATCTTCAATTTACTATAGGTTAGGTCAATATTTTCAGGTAGGTTACTTAGGTAATTTTCTACTTTATTTTTAATTACGCTATTTAAAAAAAGGCTAAGCGCTACAAAAAGTAGCACTAGGACTGTTAAACTAACTAGTAATTTTTTTTTCTTGTTTGCCATAAAATAAAGATACATATATCCATATTTTTTTAAGAGTCAATTTTAATATCTTTACCTAAAATATATGTATATGGATTCTGTATTGGCTACTATTAGTAGTATTCCTTGGTGGGCTTGGGTTCTACTGGTATTGGTTATTATCGCTTTACGTGATATTTTTCAAAAAAAACATACAATTCTCCATAATTTCCCTGTAGTGGGTCATATAAGATATATGTTGGAGAGTATAGGCCCTGAGCTTCGTCAATATATTGTTGCTAATAACCGAGAAGAACTTCCTTTTAATAGGATAGAAAGGGGATGGATTTATGCTTCAGCGAAAAATGAAAATAATTATGAGGGTTTTGGTACAGACAGAGATATCTATGAGTCTAATTATATTTTTATAAATAATGCAATGCTTCCTTATAAGCTTACGGAAGACCACCCCAATAGTAAAGATCCATACTTTTTAGGATGTGCTAAAGTTATGGGAGCACATAATAAACGAAGAAGACCTTATAGACCATCTTCGATTATTAATGTTTCGGCAATGAGTTTTGGTTCACTTTCAGCAAGAGCTATTGCCTCTTTAAACAAAGGATGTAAACTTTCGTACGCCTATCATAATACTGGCGAAGGAGGTTTGTCGCCATACCATAAAAATGGGGGCGATGTTGTCTTTCACTTTGGAACAGGTTATTTTGGAGTTCGAGACGATAACGGAAACTTTTCTATGGAAAAGATGGTAGAACTTGTTAAAAATAACCCACAAATAAGAGCCATTGAAGTAAAGTTATCACAAGGAGCAAAACCTGGTAAAGGTGGTGTGCTTCCTGCTTCAAAAATAACAAAAGAAATTTCTGAAATTCGCAATGTTCCTATGAACAAAGATGTACTTTCTCCTCCTACGCATTCAGCTTTTGATGGTGTAGACGGGTTAGTAAATTTTGTAGAGGCTATTGCTGATGCTACTGGACTTCCTGTTGGTATAAAGTCTGCTGTTGGAAAACTTGATGACTGGCATAAATTGGCCGAAATAATGGAAAAAACTGGAAAAGGTCCAGACTTTATAGCAGTTGATGGAGGAGAAGGAGGAACTGGTGCGGCACCACCAAGTTTTGCAGATCATGTATCAAT
>CAYGMB010000167.1:0-5324 GCA_964350765.1 uncultured Flavobacteriaceae bacterium | reverse complement strand
GTAAGCCCAACAAACTCAGGAGTGATAGTGCTTGAGCGCTTCCATGTCTTGATTACCTCTCTTTTACCTGAGGTTTTCACTCGTTCTACCTTTTTCAAAAGGGATGGAGCCACATAAGGACCCTTACGAATAGACCGTGCCATGTACCAATACCTCTTTATCTTTATCTAGTTTTTACTTTTTTCTTCGTTTAATTATCGCAGAGCTCTTTCTCTTTCTGGTTCGAGCACCTTTACAGCTCTTACCCCATGGAGTCATTGGGTGAGAACCTGACTTGGATCGTCCCTCACCACCACCGTGTGGGTGATCAACAGGGTTCATAGCCATACCTCGAACAGAAGGTCTTCTACCCAAGTGACGGCTTCTTCCTGCCTTACCAAGCATCATGTTACGATAATCGGCATTTGAAAGAGTCCCAATAGTCGCCCAGTTATCAACGCCAACTGTTCTCAACTCACCTGAAGGCATTTTCAATACAGCGTTTCCAGATTCACGAGCTACTAACTGAACAGCACAACCAGCACTACGAGCTATTTTTCCACCTCTTCCAGGATAAAGTTCTACGTTATGAACGAAGAAACCTAAAGGAATATTTTTTAATGGTACACAGTTTCCAACTTGCGCTTCAGCATTTTCACTTGCAAGTACCGTATCGCCAACTTTTAAACCATCAGGTTTTAAAATATAACCCTTAGCTCCATTTTTATAGTAAATAAGAGCAATAGGAACGTTTCTATTTGGATCATATTCAAAAGCTTTTGCAATACCAGGAATATCTTTATGGGCACGCTTAAAATCAATTATACGATATAATCTTTTAGCACCCCCACCACGACGCCGGCTGGTAATTCTTCCGTATGCATTTCTTCCACCAGTTTTGTGTAAAGGCGCCAGCAAACTTTTTTCTGGTTCTTTTTTAGAAAGATCCGCATCCACGATAAATTGCTGTGTTCGCAGTGAAGCGTTTCTCGGTTTTCTTGTTATAACAGCCATTGTCTTTGTCCTCTAGCTTTAATCTTCATTCTTTTCATTTTCAGCAGAAGAAACATCAGCAAAGTTTCCTGCGTGCATTGCTTCTACCATGCCCGGAATGTCAATCTTGTAACCTTTTTTAAGAGTTACAACTGCTATTTTTACGTCTGATGACTTGAAACGTTTACGAGCAAAAGACTTAGTTCTACCCTTTACGTTCTTAGTTCTTACGGACTCAACTTCAACATTCCAGATTTTTTCTACCGCATTACGAACTACAAGTTTGTTTGCAAGCTTATTTATTTCAAAAGTCACTTTTCCTAGCTTTTGATACTGCTCAACACTCTTAGTCGTAATAATTGATTTCTTGATAACGTCGTAAATACTTAGTTCCATTGCGACACCATTGTTTTAAATTGATCTAAATCTTTTTTAAAGAACACCCAATTGTCACAATTGCTTAGATCAAAAGCATTAGGTTGATCAAAGAAGATTATGTTTACATTTGGAAGGTTTCTAAATGAAGCATAATTTTTTGTATCATCATAAGGTAAAATCAATACTACCTTGTTGTGCTCTAATCCAAGTTTTTTCAAAGCGTTACTTGCTTCTTTTGTCTTTGGAAATTTAGCTTCTGAATTGAAATCTAAGCAATGAACAGCGTCGTTATCAACGTAAGAAAAGAACAAGTTGTTGAAAACAAGTTTACCTTGTTTTTTATTCAATGATAATGTTCTTTCACGAGCTTGTGGTCCAAAAATCGTACCACCTTTTCTCCAAAGAGGAGATCTAAGTGAACCCGCTCGAGCTCTACCTGTTCCCTTTTGTTTCCAAGGCTTTCTGTTGGAGAAGGAAACTTCACCTCGAGTTTTAGAACCTACTGTTCCTTGACGTTCGTTTTGACGCAAAACTTTAATTGCGCAAGAAAACGTTTTTGGACTGAGTTCTTTTTTCTCAAGATTCAAGTCTAACGATAATTTTTCTACTTCTTTACCAGCTGAGTCAAATACTTTTATCGTAGCCATGCCTATATTCCTTGTTTCTTAATAAACAGAACAGTATCTTTTTTGCCAGGAACTGCACCTTTTACAAACAAACACTGATTATCTGCATCAATACGAACAACTTGCAAGCCTTGTACTGTTACATTTCTAAACCCATGGTGTCCAGGTAATTTCTTACCTTTAATAACTTTACCTTGGCTAGTCATGTTACCAATAGAACCAGGTTTTCTGTGGAAATTAGAACCGTGAGTTCTTGGTCCACCACCAAAGTTCCAACGCTTTACAACACCCTGGAAACCAAGACCTTTTGATCTGCCGCTTACGCTTACACTATCACCTTCCTGTACGGAAGTAATATCTGAAGCTATCGCTTGTCCAACGGTGAACTTTTGCTCATCTTCACTATCAATAGAAACTTCTTTAACGAGGTTAAAATACTCTTTTTTAGCTTTTAACCATAACTCATCAAAAATAGCTTCTTTATGTTTTTTCTTAACAAGACCCAACTGAAGTGATGAGTAACCATCATTTTCTTGAGTCTTAACTTGAAGAACAACCCAATCAGCAATATCGATGGCAGTTACAGGTGTCATTTTACCTGTTTCATCAGCCAGCTGAGTCATTCCTATTTTTTTTCCTAATAAACTATTTAACATTGCTGCCTCAGTAACGCTTTCTGCTTACCTAATTTCTACATCTACACCAGCTGAAATGTTAAGCTTCATGAGAGCGTCCATTGTCTGTTCAGCTGGAGAAACAATGTCCAAAATGCGCTTATGAGTAGTTAACTCAAATTGCTCTCTTGACTTTTTATCAACGTGAGGAGATCTCAATACAGTAAAGCGTTTAGTTCTATTTGGAAGAGGAATAGGGCCCAAAATTTGGGACCCTGTTCTCTTAACCGTAAGAACTATTTGTTTTACCGCTCCATCAAGTAGTTGATGATCATACGATTTTAACGTTAAACGTATTTTATGCTTTTTCATGTTTGCTCTTACTCTATAATTTCAGTAACAACACCTGCACCAATAGTTCTACCACCTTCGCGAATAGCAAACTTCAGATCTTTATCCATAGCAATGCTACTTACGAGGTCTACTGTGATTTCTACGTTATCACCAGGCATTACCATTTCACGACCTTCAGGAAGTGCGATGTTACCTGTTACGTCAGTTGTTCTGAAGTAGAACTGAGGTCTGTAACCACTGAAGAATGGGCTGTGTCGTCCACCTTCGTCTTTTTTCAATACAACGATCTGAGCCTTGAATTTCTTGTGAGGAGTAATGGACCCAGGCTTAACAAGAACTTGTCCACGTTCAACGTCTTCTTTTTTAATACCACGAAGAAGTACACCAACGTTATCACCAGGAACTGTTTCTTTAAGTTCTTTGTTAAACATTTCAAGACCAGTAATGGTAGTTTTTGTTGTAGGCCTGATACCAACGATTTCAATTTCTTCACCAACATTTGCAATACCGGACTCAACACGACCAGTTACAACTGTTCCACGACCGGAAATTGAGAATACATCCTCAATAGGCATCAAGAAAGGCTTTGAAGTATCACGCTCTGGTGAAGGAATGTAGCTATCTACAGCTTCCATCAATTTCATGATTGCTTGTGAACCGATTTCACTTGTGTCGCCGTTCAATGCTTTTAATGCAGAACCTCTAACAACTGGAATTTCGTCTCCAGGGAAACCTTTGTCTGACAATAATTCTCTTACTTCTTCTTCAACAAGTTCAACCATGTCAGGATCGTCTACCATATCTACTTTGTTTAAGAAAACAACCATAGCAGGAACACCTACCTGAGAAGCCAAAAGAATGTGTTCACGAGTTTGAGGCATTGGACCATCTGCAGCTGATACTACAAGAATAGCACCATCCATTTGTGCCGCACCGGTGATCATATTTTTTACGTAATCGGCGTGACCTGGACAGTCAACGTGTGCGTAGTGTCTTTTTTCAGTTTCATATTCAACGTGAGATACTGCAATAGTAATACCACGAGCTTTTTCTTCAGGTGCTTTATCAATTTGATCAAAAGCTTTAAATTCAGCTCCACCAGCGTCAGCCATTACTTTAGTAATTGCTGCAGTCAAAGTTGTTTTACCGTGATCAACGTGACCAATTGTTCCGATGTTGCAGTGTTCTTTCGTTCTCTCAAATACGCCTTTTGCCATTGTATATTCCTTTTTGGCTCTTTAACAGTATTCAACCACTATTTTATTATTATCTTATCTTACTTCTTACTTGCTGAAATTTCATCTTGAACGTTCTTTGGAACTTCTCGATAAATCTCAAATTGCATTGAATAGTTAGCACGTCCCTTAGTTATCGAACGCAGGGAAGTAGCATAACCAAACATTTCACCAAGAGGAACCTCAGCCGTTACCAACTGAACACCCTTCTTAGCTTCCATTCCAAGAATTCTTCCTCGTCTTGAATTCAAGTCACCCATTACATCACCCATGTTTTCTTCAGGTGTTGTAACTTCAACTTTCATAATAGGCTCAAGAAGAACTGGTGACGCTTTAGTCATACCATCTCTAAATGCCATAGAAGATGCTATTTTAAACGCTAATTCAGAAGAGTCAACATCGTGAAAGGACCCGTCATAAACTGCAGCGCTTACGTCAACCACTTGGTAACCAGCAATAATACCGGCTTCCATAGCTTCCTTAATACCTTTTTCGATACCTGGAATAAATTCCTTTGGAATCGTTCCACCTTTAATTTCGTCGTGGAATTCAAATCCGCCATTTCTTTCTAATGGCTCAAGTCTCAACCACACGTGACCATATTGTCCATGACCACCGGACTGACGGACAAACTTACCTTCAACTTCAATAGTTTTCTGGATAGTTTCTTTGTACGCAACCTGAGCTTTACCAATATTCGCTTCAACTTTATGCTCACGAAGCAAACGATCAACAATAATTTCAAGGTGAAGTTCACCCATACCTTTAATGATTGTTTGCCCTGTTTCATCATCATAAGAAAACTTAAATGATGGATCTTCTTGCATAAGTTTACGAAGACCGTTAACCATCTTCTCGTAATCACCCTTACCTTTAGGCTCAATAGCAACATTGATAACCGGCTCAGGGCAACTAATGGTTTCAAGAAGAATTGGGTTATTTTGATCAGCAAGTGTATCACCAGTTGTTACGTCTTTAACACCGACAATAGCAACAATGTCACCTGCTCCAACAGTTTTAACTTCTTCTCGTTTGTTTGAGTGCATCTTAAGAATACGACTCACACGTTCTTTTTTCCCTTTGGAAACGTTATAACCGTATGAACCGGAATCAAGCTTACCTGAACATACACGCATGAACCTCAA
>CAYGMB010000166.1:2886-5368 GCA_964350765.1 uncultured Flavobacteriaceae bacterium | reverse complement strand
AAGAAAAATTTGATATTGATGAAAAACCAGAACCCGAAAAACTAGAAAATAAAGTAGAAGAAAAACCAAAAAAATCTGCTAGAGACAGACTAAAAGATAAAGGGATGATAAATTAATTGGGGTAAATAAAATTTAAAAAATTAACAATGATAAAAAAATACTGGCAAAAAGGAGGGAAACAAAAACGCAACATTATACTTGGCGCAATTGTACTATTGCTTTTATTATTCTTTTTACGAGATGATTATCAACCTGCATTGCTTTTTTTAAGAAAGTACATTTTTATCATTTTAATTGCTGGGTTATTTTTAGCATTCACACTTTCAAAATTTAGAAGTGCATTAAATGCTGGGAAGCGAGTATTAATTCTGTTAGGCATTGGTGCATTTTTTGTAACGCTATGGTTTTTTGGATGGAAAATTCAATTATACCAATACATGCAAACCTATAATGTTTTTAACAATCTTAATCTAGTTGAAATCCACGAACTCCCACTTACTCAAAACGAGCGTATACAGCCCTACAATAACATCGTTACTATGGCATATGAGTCCATAGGAGAAACACAAGAAGTTTCTCCTCCACAATTAGTTCGTGTGGATAGTTCTAATAAGTGGACGATGGCCGTACAACCTGCTAAAGAATATATGTGGCAACGTGTTAATGATAATACCGAAGAAATTTTTAGTGTAGAAAGCACTTCACCTTTTCCTAGGTTTAGCGACACCAATAGAATCCCAGTTACCTTTGCCATTGGAGAATCCCTTGCTTTTAGTAGAAACACATACAATGCCGTAGTACAACGCTTTAATTTTTTTCAACTATTTACCTTAGAACCTAGTGAGGTATTTTATATGAAAAACGACTCTGGTAAATGGGTACAGGTAGTAAGTCTTATACGCTGGAAAGGGTTTTTCTTTCCCTATCCTACCTATGGAGGTGTTATGGTTATTGAACCTGGCGAACACGATTTTACCGATTACCTAGAGCGTATTGCTATTGGAAAAGGAACCTACATACCAGCTTCAAAAATTAAAGAATATCCTTACTTAACAAAACAAAATACCTTAGCAGAACAAGTATCAAGGTTGCAAGCACAATCTTTACAATTTTTAGGAGGTTTTACAGACCCTCTTCCTTGGAATATGGAAACAGCTGTAAAAATACCTGATTTAAAAGATGATGAAAATCAACAACCTTTTGTAACTGATTTTAATTTTGATACTATGAGTGCAGATGCCTATAGTGGGCTGTACCATTGGTTTGGATTAGAACCTATTGGTGAAGAACGTACCAGTCTATCATTTAGTGTTATGGTGCCCGCAGATGGTACCGACAAACTTTACTATTATAATCATGCTGCCAAAAAGGAAGGAATGGCTGGAGTATCTGCAATGCCTCTTAAAGTAGTAGAGTCTAAAAAAGAGTACGATTGGTCTGTAAACAAACCTGTAGAGTTTAGACCTTTTGTAAAAGAAATTGCTGGCCGTAAACGTCTCTTTGTGCTTAGTACCATCGCTGCAAAGCGAGAAGACAGTAAAAAATTTGATGGCGCTGCTACACCAGATCTTGCCTTAATTGACGTTGAGTATAGAGATGTTATCTGGGTAGATGCCAAGCATCCCTCGCAATGGGAGACTACTATTTTAAACCAGTTAGGAGAAACTTGGAAAACAAGCGAAAGACTTACTGATGAACAACTGTATCCCAACCAAAACGATATTGATATAAACCCATTTAAGGAGTTGGATAGCCTGCAGATTAAAAAAGTAGAAGATATAGTTCCTATTGAAGTTAAGGGGGATAGTTTGTAGCCTACAAAAAGAAATTCCAAACTAGCCCAAAGCGTATTACTCCATCACGATAGGGATAGCCTGGCGCAGAGAAATACTCATTTTTACTGGTAAACAAACTATTTACGTGCTCGTAGGAAAAGAAAATACGAGTTTGCCTCACCTTAGCATTAAAAAAGATATCTACAAGTGGGAAGCCTCCAAGTTCTTGTTGGTTTTGCACATAAAATTCTGCAAGTACTGGGTCATAAGCATTCATATTGTACTCCGTGAAATACTTAAATGTAATTCCTGTTTGTAAAAACAAGGCCTTTTTAAACCATTCGTCTTCATAAAACAGCGTATTTCTGGTTACAAGTTGGGGTACTTTAAAAACTTCTTCTCCACTTACCGCCTGTTGATATAAAATGGTGTTTGCCAATCCAAACTTACCGTACCTAAACTCTTTTTCTGCCTTTACTTTAAGGTAGTCTACACGGCCTGAAAACTGTTGGGGAGTTGGTGTAGAATCGTTTGCTTGTGTAAGTCCAAAATAGGTGTAATCATCAATCCCTGTATAACTTACTGTGGCATCTAACAATTTTTTGGATGTAAGTTCAAATTTGAGTTCTTGCGTTTTTACATTTTCTAAATTGTTTTGCCAGTTGTAATTCACAAGCCAAGAAAGTTAGTGAAGAACCCGCAGAGTT